>JBAXPF010000020.1:0-25716 GCA_037132955.1 Verrucomicrobiota bacterium
GTGTGGGTGCGGCCCGACAGGCGCCGCAACATCACCCGGGCCGCGGCCATGTCGGCGGGTTTGCCCAGCACCTCGGCATCGATGAAAACCAAGGTGTCTGCGCCGATGATGGTGGCCTGCGGGTGCTGGTGCGCCACGGCCGCCACCTTGAGCAAGGCATTGCCCTCACACAAGCGGTCCGGGGCCATGGCCGGGTCATGCATCTCCTCGGCGGGGGAAACCACCACTTCAAATTCAAGCCCGGCGCGCGTGAGCAAATCGCGGCGGCGCGGCGAGGCAGAGGCAAGCACAAGCGACATGCCCGAAAAGCTGCCCTGCCCGCCCGCCGCCGGCAAGCCGGATCGGCGCAATTGGCGCAAAGCAGCGGCAGGAGAGTCGGCGGAGGCTTTGATACACGGCCACCCCAGATATCGTTAGATCCAGGTTTCCAACAACAGGCCGTGGACACGTGAAAACTCGCGAGCGTTACCGGTGACGAGGGTGAGGCGGTGTTCAAGAGCGTGACCTGCGATGAGCATATCGAGTGGACCGATGGTCTGCCCGATAGCGGCCAAATCCTGCCGGACCCGCGAGGAATAATCGGCGGAGGCTTGCGTAAAGGGCAGCACGGTCAACGGCGCCACGAAATCCTGGACCGCGCCAAGGTGGCGTTGCACCGCGTTTGAATGCAGTGCTCCATAGCGTAATTCGTGATAGCTGACCGATGACAAAAACAGCGTTTTCGGGCCGTGTTTCCGGAAGTGTGCGATCACCGCCGGGTGGCCCTTCAAGAAAAAAATGCTGGTATCGGAATCGAGCAAATACATCAGAAAACAATTTCCCGGGGTTCCCCCTGCGGGTGACGCACCAAGCTGTCATCAACCCTGCCGGCAGCGAAGGATTCCAAATAACCCTCAGGCCAGGAATTGCTGTCTGGTAATGGACGGAGCACCAAAGTCGCACCCCCGCCGCTCGATCTCGACGCGCTTGGCATCGAACCGCAGCTCCTTGGGAATGCGCACGGCTTGTGAGCCGCCCGAGATGAAAACCGTCGTCGTCATGCGGATATACGTATATCCTTAATTTGACTTTGGCAAGCGGAATTTCACAGTTCCTGAGTTCGGTGGAAAAAGAATTGGCACGTTTTGACGCTCAAAGGTTCACAAAATGATCGAAACGCGGAGGCGCGGAGTCAGCAGAGGAAATCGCAGAGTTTCCTTCGGTGAGCTTCATGCCATCCTGGGGACAGACGACCCGGTGCCAATCTCTATCAAAAATCTCCGCGCATCCCTCCGCGACCTCAGCGGTTGATCCCGCCCTCCGGCGGTCCCCCTGCGGGGCTTTCGCTCCGCTCAAGTCTATCACGCTCCGCGCGGTTCTGCGTTTCGTTAAATCACGACCAAACCCTCAAGAAAAGTGCCACGTCATTTTCCGGAATTCAGCACCAATTCCTCGACAATTCAATGCCTAGCTCAGGAAGTCTGAAGCTAAGCGCCGCCACAGTCCCGCCGCCCTTGGATAGCGCGCAGGAGCGTGAGCGCATCGGCATGTTCGAGGCCGCCGCCGGCTGGCAGGCCTTGGGCGATGCGGGAAACCCGGCACTTGCGGCCACGCAACAGGCCGGCCAGATAGTTGGCGGTCACTTCCCCTTCGACGTCGGCGCCCAGCGCGAGGATCACTTCGATCTCCGCCGGTGCGGCATCGATGCGTTGCAGCAAGGACGGGATGCGCAGGTCCTCGGGTGAGACGCGGTCGAGCGGGGAAAGTTTGCCGCCGAGGCAGTGGTAGCGGCCGCGGAAGGCGCCGGAGCGTTCGAGCGGCAGCACATCGGTGGCTTGCTCTACCACGCAAAGTGTTAGATCCTCGCGTTTGGGATCCTCGCAGAGTTGGCAGGAGCCGTGGACGGCGAAAAACCCGCAGACCGGGCAGGCGACGATGTGGGCCTTGGCATGGGTGAGAGCGGCAGCGAGCGCGGGAACATCGGCCTTCGGGTTTTGGAGCAACCAGATGGCGATACGCTCGGCACTGCGCGGGCCCACGCCCGGCAGGTGCTTCAATTCACCAATGAGTGCTTTGACGGGTTCGGGAAAATCGGCCTGGGACATGAGGATGGGCGGGCATCAGGTTACCGGCCCTTCATCGCAGGGCATGCGGTGGGAGTGGACATAGACGAGCGCGCAGGCGCCGGACCACAGCGCGGCCACCAGTGACGCGCTAATCTCGGGGGCATGCGCCGCCAAACCTAACACCGGAGCCCATGCCGCCACCCACACCAGTGTGGTCAACCACAACACGAGCCGCCGCCAGGTGCCGGGCACGCCGAGCAGGGTGAGTGCCAGCCCGTAGGCGATGATGGCCGTGCCAAGCCACAACGCCCATGGCGGCAGAGCTTTGGGAAAACCCGCCGCGCCATCCTGTTGCAAGGTCCGGCACAACAGGCCGGCGATGGCCGCATCGACCCGGTCCGTTAGGCCCAAAGCGTGCAACCCGGCAGCCAGCACCAGCGCCAGACTGCCGATGAAAGCGGCGGTGACCAAGACATGTCCCGGGGCATAGCGGAGTTGATTGGAACGCATCGTTGCGGGGAAAGCCTAGTGGATCGGGTCGGGCAATCAAGCAGGGGTTTTCGGCCGGGCGGCGATTTTGCATTTCCAAAGTCTGGGCTTTATGCTTGCATCAGGTGAATGACATTCGCAAGCAAGATCACTTTGTCACGGTTGCTGCTGGTGCCGGTGTTTGCTGTGCTGGCTATTTACTATGGCCACAGTGTGGCGGACAAGGCCCCACTTGAATGGTTGCGGTGGTCGGCGCTGGCGGTGTTTGTGACGGCCGCGGCCAGCGACGGGCTCGATGGCTGGATAGCCCGCCGCTTCAACCAGCGCTCGCAGTTCGGCGCCATCATCGATCCCATCGCCGACAAGTCCCTGCTGCTCACCGCCATCATCACCCTCACCGCGGTGGATTGGGGGCCGGACAATTGGCACCTGCCGTTGTGGTTCACCGCCTTGGCCATCGTGCGCGATTGCATCATTTTGGGCGGCATCAACGTGCTCCATTTCACCGGCCATCAGGTCAATATCTCCCCGCAATGGAGCGGCAAGGTGTGCACCGTGGCGCAGATGGTGGCCATCGGCTGGATCATGCTCAAGGTGGTGCCGTTCTCACCGATCTATCCGTGCCTCCTTGCCGCCGTCTGCACCGTGTGGTCCGGCGTGGACTATGTCCGCGAAGGCTTGCGCATCTTGCATGAGAGCGGCAAGGCTGAGGTCTGAGCACATGGGCGGCGGGATTCGGCAACGCCATGGTCCGGCTCGCCATGGACCCGCACTATCCCCTTGCGTGGAATTCGGGGTCAATCTAACCGATGTCACAAACCAAACGTCGGCGATCGGCCCCGCGCCAGGGTGCGGCCGCCGCGCGCAAAAAAGCCGCACTCCGGTGGGGAGTGCGGCTGGGTGGAGATTGTGGGTGTTAGTTGGCGGCGGCAACGACCGCGGGGGCGGCGATGTTGACACGGCGGCCTTCGCGGTCAAACAGCACCTTGCCATCGACGAGGGCAAAGAGCGTGTGGTCGCGGCCCATGCCGACACCCACGCCGGGATGCACCTTGGTGCCGCGCTGGCGGATGATGATGTTGCCGGCAATGACGGCTTGCCCGCCGAATTTTTTCACGCCGAGACGTTTGCTGCGGGAATCGCGACCGTTCTTGACGGAGCCTTGTCCTTTTTTATGGGCCATGGAAGTGAGGTGTTAGGTATGGGATTAACCGGCGATCGAGGTGATCTCGAGCGTGGTGAGGGAACGGCGGAAACCCTTGGTCTTGTGGAAGCCCTTGCGGCGCTTGAACTTGAAGGCAATTCCCTTGGGTCCGCGATATTGGTTGATGACCTTGGCCGTGACCGAGGCTCCCGCCACGGTCGGGGCTCCGACCTTCACGCTCTCGCCCTCGCCCACGAGCAGAACCTCGGTGAACTGGATTTCAGAATTGACTTCGGCGTCGAGCTTTTCGACGTCGAATTTCTCGCCTTGTTGGACGCGGTATTGTTTGCCGCCGGTTTTGATCACTGCGTAGGCCATGGCCGTGTGGGGAAATGTGGGGTTGTTCCGCCGTTGTGGGCGGGCGGGGAGATCAACACGCTCCCCGCCCCTAATCAAGGTTTTTTTTTAAAAATCCTCGATTGCGGGACTAAATGCGCTCGCTGAGCGCCCGCGCCCCGCGGGCTTGACGGCTGCGCTAGAGTGGGTCTCCGATGCCTAAGCTCGCCATCTTATCCGATATCCACGCCAATTTTCCGGCGTTGAAGGCGGTGCTGCGGGAGGTGACCAAGGCTAAGGCCAGTCGGGTGGTGGTGGGGGGCGACACCGTGGGCTATGGGGCGAGCTCCAATGCCTGCGTGGAGCGGGTGCGTGCGCTGGGCGGGCAGTGCGTGATGGGCAATCACGATTTCTACACCAACCACCTGCGGCGGGACCCTGCGGCCTTGCCCGCCAACCGCGATTGGCAGAAAAACCCGGTCTGGGCCGGCGTCGAGGAAGCCGCCCGCACCTTGAGCGACGAGAATGCGGCTTGGCTGCGCGACCTGCCGCGGTTGTTGGAAATCCCCGGCGGCTTGGTGGCGCACGCCGCGCTGCATCGACCGGAGGAATGGCCTTACATGCGTGCGCTTCGTGATGCGGTTCCCACACTCGATATTTTGCGATCCTCAGGGCACGGGATCGGCTTCTTCGGCCACACCCACTGCCAGGAGGTTTTTTTTGATCCGGCCGAGCCGGTCACCCCGGAACGCATCAACCCCACCCGCGTGCATCTGCCCGAGGGCGTGGTTTGCGCCGTCATGGTCGGTTCCGTGGGCCAACCCCGCGATGGCGACCTGCGTGCGGGCTGGGCCTTGTGGGATTCGGACACCCGGGTGTTGGAATTCCGGCGCACGGCCTATCCCGCGCTGGAAGCCGCTCACGAGATCATCGCCGCGGACCTGCCGGTGGAATCCGCGCTGCGCCTGTTAGATGAGGCGAGCGCACGCCAGTTCCGGCAGATGCTCGGGGTTTGAGTGCCCACTCTAACGCCGCTCCAGAATCTGGAACAGATTGTGCGCGTGATCCGTCCACAGCGGCACCTCCAACGCCCGCGCATACTCCGGCGGCACGGCCGGATGGGCTTCGATGAATTCCGCATCCTTGGTCAGCAACAGGTAGTCCGGTTCGTAGTGGCCGGGTAAATCGCCAGGGTCGATGCACTGGCGCGTCGTCAGATACCCGAATTCCTTGGCAAGGCGCTCGACCACCGGCGCGAGGTTGAGATATTTGTTAGTGATATGCACGGCGATGATGCCATTGGGTTTGAGATGCCGTTGGTAAATGGCAAACGCCTCACGCGTGAGCAAATGCACCGGCACCGAATCACCGCTGAAGGCATCCAACATGAGCACGTCGAAGTTTTGCGCGGGCTCATGCTCGAGTGAGAGACGTGCGTCCGCGAGGGCCAGTTCATACTTGGCGCCGCGGGCCTCGAGGTCATCGATGAAGGTGAACCATTTCCGCGCCATGCTCACGACGGCGGGATTGATTTCATAAAACCGGTAGGTTTGTCCCGGCTCGGCATAGCAAGCGACCGTGGCGGTGCCCATGCCAATGACGCCCACTTTGGCCTCCGGCTGGTTTTTCAAGCCATCCAGCGCCATGCCGATGCCCGTCTCGTGACCGTAGTAGGTGAGCGGGTCGCGGCGCATAACGCGGTCCATGTTTTGGCGGCCGTGTTCGGTGCCGCTGCAATAAAGCGAATGGTAGGTGGTGCCATCGTCCGCAGTCCAGCCCTCAACCCGCAGCGTGCCGTAGAAACTGCGCGATCGATCCAGCGCGCCGCCAAAGCCGAGAAACTCCCAGTCCGTGATGAAATAGAGCGCCACCACGGCCACCACGGCGAAGGCCCCGCCGACGAGTTGTTGCGTGCGCCGGGTGCGGGTTGCCACCAAGCCACGATAGGCCACCCAGGTCACGATGACAAACCCGATGACGAGCCCCAGCGACCATTCCATGAAAGTTTTGAACACCATGGGCGACACCAAACTCACCGCCAGTCCCCCTAACGCCCCGCCCGCAGACATCAGCAGATAGTATTCCGTCAAATGCGCCGTGCTGGGTTTCAAGCGGGCCAACTCCCCATGACACACCATGCAGATGAAAAACAACGTCGCAAAGTAAATCACCAGCTCCGTGACAAATCCCGGCGACCAGTCCCATGCAATCCCATACATCCCGGAGGTGAGCACGATGGCCAGCATCGCCGGCAGCGCCCACACCGGGCGCACATACCAGCGCGGATGATCAAAGCAAATGATGAAGGTCACCAGATAGAGCGCCAGTGGCACCACCCACAGAAAGGGGATGACCGCCACATCCTGACAAACGTGATTGGTGGTGGCTAACAGCATGAGCGAGGCAAACGCCGGCAGCAGAACCCACCCCAGCCGGCGCCACACGCCCGGCCCGGGAGTCTGGGCGTCCTTCACCACTTCCTCACGCAGGCACCGCGCGGCCTCGGCCGTGCCCCGTTTCCATTCGCCCATGGCGCAGGCACCCATCAACAAGGCAAACAGCAGGAAAGAGCCCGACCAGATCCACGCCTGTTGCACCGCATCCCAGCGCGGCTCGATGAGAATCGGATAGGACAGCAGGGCCGTCAGCGAACCGGCGTTGGACAGCGAATACAAACGCCATGGCGTCCGGTCCGGATAGACACGGGAATACCAGACTTGCACCAGCGGACTGGTGGCGGAAAGCACGAAATACGGCAATCCCACCGTGGCTAACAACACCACCAGAATGTGCCAGGACGGATTTTCCGAGCCCAGCGGCTTCAGCGCGGCAACCGGCACGATCGGCAACAGCAGCGCCGCCACCACCAGCAAGCCCACATGCACCCACGCCTGCGTGGCCGCCCTGCGCCCGGATAGCAGGTGCGCATAGCTGTAACCACCAAAAAGCATCATCTGGAAAAACAACATGCACGTGGTCCACACCCCGGGACTGCCGCCAAACCACGGTAGAATGAACTTGCTGATCATGGGCTGCACTTGGAAGAGCAGAAACGCGCCTAACAGGCTAACAAGACAGAAGATGTAATTCATAGGGTTGTGGTGACTCGCGTTTGATGGATTCTAATGGACGCGGCCGGCAGCAGCGTGAAATCATTACTTCCGCTTCAACAGCGGGAACAGCACCACATCGCGGATGGTCGGGGCGCCGGTGAGCATCATGCAGAGGCGGTCGATGCCGATGCCGATGCCGCCGGCCGGGGGCATTCCGTGTTCGAGGGTTTCGATGAAGTCGTAATCGACCTTTTGGGTTTCCTCGCCGGATTGGTGCTCGAGGCGTTCGCGCTGCACGTCCGGATCGTTGAGTTCGGAATAGCCGGGCGAGATCTCCTGACCGTTGATGATGAGTTCATACACCTCGACGGTCGCGCCGCCTGGACTCACCTTGGCCAGCGGCACCAACTGGCTGGACACCCGTGTGACAAAGCACGGGTCGAAGGTTTTTTCCTCCACGAGCTTTTCAAATACCTGTTGGATGACCTCGTGATCCTCCATTTCCGGGGAAATCTGCACGCCTAACCCCTCGCAGCGGTCGCGGCGGCCAGCGGCGGTTAGACCGAAGAAATCCGCGCCGGCCGCGCCGGCGATCAGCTCGTGATAGTCGGCGCGCCGCCACGGGCGCGCGAGGTTGATGCTGCGCAGCGGGTTGCCATCCTCGTCCTTGTGCCCGATTTGCAGGCCACCGCAGAATTTTTCCGCCAGATGGCAGACCAACTCTTCAACCAAATCCGCCATGCCCTCAAAATCGGAAAACGCCCAATACGCCTCTAACATGGTGAACTCCGGATTGTGGCGGCGCGAAATCCCCTCGTTGCGGAAACTCCGGTTGAGCTCGAAAATCTTGGTGAATCCACCGACTAACAAGCGCTTGAGGAACAACTCCGGCGCGATGCGCAACGTCAGCGGCATGCCCAGGGCATTGTGATAGGTTTCGAACGGACGGGCGGCAGCCCCGCCGGCCACGTCTTGGAGCATCGGCGTTTCCACTTCCAAAAACCCGCGATCCTGCATGAACCGCCGGATCTCGGCGATCATGAGCGAGCGCTTCACAAACAACGCCGCACTCTCCGGGTTGCCCATCAAATCCAGATGCCGCTTGCGGTAAATCTGCTCGCGGTCGGCCAACCCGTGCCACTTGTCCGGCATCGGCCGCAAGGACTTCGACAACACCGTGAATTTCCCCACCTTGATCGTCGGTTCGCCGGTGCGGGTAATGAAGGTTTCCCCCTCTATGCCGATCCAATCGCCACGATCCAGACATTTCCATACCGCCGCCTCCTGCTCCGTTAGATTCTTGGTTCCGACATAGCCCTGGATCGACCCGTGGATGTCGCCCACCTGAATGAAGCACGACTTGCCCATGTCGCGCAGCGCGGTGATGCGCCCGGCCACTCTCACGTGCAGGCCTTCCGCAAATTCCGCGTGCAGCGCGGCGGGCGTGGTGGTCACCTCGAAGCGCGCGCCAAACGGATCCACTCCAAGCTCGCGCAGTTTCCCGAGTTTCTCGCGGCGCACGGCGATCAATTCGGCTTCAGTGGATGGATGGGTCTGCGGGCTGGCGGCGTCGCTCATGGCAGGCAAGACTTAGGCGGAATCCACCGCGGACGCAAGGACAGCTTCAGACTTCCTGAGCCGGACTCTGCGGTGGCGCTGAGTGCAGGACGGGCATGCCGGACCATGGCAGGGCACTCTGCCGGACCATGGGCATGGCCATATCAGAGCGTTCTTACAGGAAGATGGCCAACCCCACCGCCACCCCGCTCACGCCCAGGGCCAGGGCGGAGAGGATGCAGGCCCAGCGCAACCGCGCACGCTGGGATTCATAAAGCTCGGCTTGGGTTTGCAGCTCTTGCGCGGCGGCCTGCAAGCGTGCCACTGCGGCGCCGAAGACTTCCCCCATCCTGAGCAGGTCGTCTTCAAGTCTCTTCAGTCGCTCGTCCGCTGCCAGATTGCGGTTTTGTCCGGTCCGCTCGCCTAACAATCCGGCCAGTCCGCTGGATGCCGCAATCAGGGGCGTGAGCGCCTTGACGATGGAACGGATCTGAATGGCCATGGTCGGGAGGTGGGTTGGAATCTATCAGGCACCGCGCATCAGTGAGATCTCCGCCAGCGAAATCATCGCCTTGAGCAAGGCCTCGCGCGGCGTGGTTTTCAAGTCGGCCACGGTGACCGCACGCTCGAGGGTGAATTTCCCCGAGCGGGTGCGCCGCAGCGCGCTCAGATGGCCGCAGCAGCCGAGGCGTTCGCCGATGTCGTGGGCGTAGGTGCGGACGTAGAAGCCTTTCGAGCAGTTGACAGTGAAATCGATTTCGGGCAAAGCCACGCGGGTCACCTCGTAGGAAGTGATATGGACCGGGCGCGGATCGCGTTCGATGACCATGCCCTTGCGGGCGAGTTTGTAGAGGGGGACCCCGTCTTTTTTGATGGCGGATACCATCGGCGGGATTTGTTCGAAGGGCCCGACGTAGGCATCGAAAACCGCCCGGATTTGGTCGGGGGTGAAATCCGCCACGGGTTTGGTCTCAAGCGTCTCGCCCTGCCGGTCCTGGGTGCTGGTGCTGCTGCCCAGGGTGATGGTGCCTTGGTATTGTTTGTCCTCGCTCATGAGCAGATCCTGAATCTTGGTGGCTCGGCCAATCACCAACATCAGCAAGCCGGTGGCCATCGGATCAAGCGTGCCGCAGTGGCCGATTTTCTTGGTGTTGAGCGCGCGGCGCGCAATCGCCACCACGTCGTGTGAGGTCATATCCGGGGCTTTGTCGATCAACAATACGCCGCTCGGGCCGTCCAGTTCCATGGGATTGGGTCGCATAATGAATAAGGTGGGTAAGTGAAGAAGTGAAGTGGTGGAGTGGTGGAGTGGTGGAGTGGTGTGATGTCTTCGATCCCATTACTCCATTACTCCATGGGGGGCTGGTGGAATGGTGTCTATCTAACAATCATGACCGGGGTCTCAGGCGTGGGCGGCTTGGATGCGGCGCTGGATGGCATCCAGCACGCTGGCTTTGGCCACATCGAGCGGGCCCTGCATGCGGATGCCTGCCGCCAGGCAATGGCCGCCGCCGCCGAATTCCGTGGCGATCTGGCAGACATCGTAGCGGCGGTCCTTCGAGCGCATCGAGATGCGGGTCTTGCCGTCCGGCAATTCTTCAAAAAACACGGCCACCTGCACCCCGCGGATGGCGCGGATCACATCGATGAGACCCTCGCTGTCCTCGGCACTGAGGGCCAGGTCGCGGCGGGTGGCTTCGCGCAGCGTCCAATGGGAGACCAGACCGTCAGCCGAGCGTTCCAAGGTGTTAAGCAGGGCACGCAACAACTCGAGGCGCCGGTAGGGATGGTTGTCGTAAGTGTTGGAATTGAGCGTTCCGACATCCAGTCCGCGGCGGATCAGATCAGCCGCCATGTCATAGGTCTTGGCGGTGGTGGACGGGTATTGAAACGATCCGGTATCGGTGGAAACCGCGACGTAGAGGGCATCGCGGGATTCCTCCGGCAGCGGCAGGCCGAGGGCGAGGATGAGTTCGTAGAGAATTTCGCCGGTTGCGGGGCTGGTCGCATCTATCAGATTGAGGTCGCCGTAGCCAGGATTGGAAATGTGGTGGTCGATGTTGAGCCACAGCTTCACGTTGGCAACCGCGTGCAGGCAGCGCTCGCCAAGCCGCGGTCGGGTGGCCGTATCCAGCGCGATGACCACATCCGCCACCACCGGTTCAGCGGGCGGGACTTCAATGCGTTCCGATCCCCGCAGAAAGCTCAGACTCTCCGGCAGTCCGTCCTCGTTGAACAAGCGGACGCTCTTGCCAGCCGCCAGTAAGGCGAACCCGAGGGCAAGCTGCGAGCCAATCGCGTCGCCGTCCGGGCGCACGTGGCTCAGCAGCACAAACGACTGGTGCTGGCGCAGCACCTCGCCGATCGACATGAAGCTAACAGATTGAGGGGATTCGCTCATGGGGTGGAACCGCAGCGCGGGGCGCGGATTCTCACCGCGATCCGGATCGGCGCAAGGAAAATCAAAAGCTGGGAAAAAAGTGCTGCCAGGGAATCCGCGGCAAATCCGGACAAACTACCGTTGCTACGATCAAGTCCTGGCGGGGTTCGCCTGCCGAACCTCCACGGCCCCTGACAGCGCGACAGGCTAATCCACCATGCCATGCGCAAGCAACACTTTTTTCTGCCGGCCTCCGGGCGGCCAGTGCAAACCTCGCCAGCCGCGCCCATCCGCAATGACCCCGTCACCACCGCGCGGCATTGGCGGCCGCGCTGATCCATCTGGATGTGGACGGCGGCTCACTCGAACAACACGCTGGCCCGCCAACCCTTGACACAGCGGGAAGAAATCCTAAGCTCCAAGCCGACCCATGAAAAAGTATCTCATTTCCCTCTTCACCGGTCTTCTGAGCGGAGGCCACGGGATGGCACAAGCGCAGAAGCCGCCGGGCTTCACGGTTCCTGATAGAGGCTTCATCAGTTCCACCCCGGCGGAGACCTGGGAGCAGGGGCTCATCTCCGGCAACGGCACCCTCGGTGCCAACGTGATGAGCCGCCCGCTGGCAGAGACCATCATCTTCACCCATGAGCGGTTGTTCCTGCCGCAGGGGCCGCCGCACATGCCGCCGGACAATGCCTCCCGCCTGTTTGAGATCCGCAATCTCATCGACCGCGGCTTGTACAAACAGGCCACCAACCTGCAGTTTGATCTATCAAAACAGGAGGGGTTCATGTATCCCGATCCGTTTGTGCCGGCCTTCGATCTCAACATCCGGATGGATACGGGCAGGGAAATCACCGATTATGTTAGGTCGGTGGATTTCCAGACCGGGGAAACCACGGTGCATTGGGCGGACAGCCGCGGGGTTTACGAGCGCCGCTTGTTTGTTTCCCGCGCGGATGGCGTGGCGGTGCTGCTCATCACCGGACCGGGCAAGGGCGCGGTCAATTGCACCATGGGGCTGTGCCCGCGCCAGGTGGATGAGAAGCTTGGCGCCAAGACGCTTGAGCAATCCAAGGCGGTCTTCAATGAGCACGTTGGCAACGTCAGGACCCGCGCCGACAAGTTCTGCCTTATCTATCAGAACTCATTCACCAAGGCCTATCCCGGCAGCATCCACGCGCTTGAAGGCCTCGCCTATGTGGTGGCGCAAGGCGGCACCACCACGCCCGATGGCGAATCGCTGGTGGTGGCTGGCGCGGACCAGGTGCTGGTTTTCATCGATATCAGCCTGCTCTATGATCCGGACAAATCCCAACTGGAAATCCGCAGGAACCACCTGGCCGGCTTGGGGACGGATTATCCCACATTGCTCAAGCGCCACGCCGCCATTCATGGCGAACTATTCAACCGCGTGCGCCTCGACCTCGGCGGCGGCAATGACCGCCAACTCACCACCGAGGAATTGCTGGCAAAATCCACCAACAGCCAACTCAACCCAGCCCTGATAGAAAAAGAATTCGATGCCGGCCGCTATAACATCATCTCCGCCACCGGCCAACTGCCGCCGAATCTGCAGGGCGTGTGGGGTGGCACCTATGTCCCCGGATGGGCCAGCGACTACACCCACAATGGCAATGTCCCGTCCGCCATTGCCAGCACCCTCATGGGCCACACGCCGGAACTCATGCTGGCCTACACATCCTATATCGAATCGATCGTCCCGTGGCTGGAAATCAATGCCAGACACATGTTCGGCGCCAGGGGCGTCGTGCTCCCATCGCGCTCGACCACCAACGGCTTCAACAATGCCCTCGCCCCCGATTTCGCCGGAGGCTTCTGGGTCGGCGGCGCCCCTTGGGCCGCGCATTTTTTCTACGACTACTACCTCTACACCGGCGACCGGAAGTTTCTAGCAGAACATGCGCTGCCGTTCATGCAAAAGGCGGGGTTGTTTTTCGAGGATTACCTCTATCCGGGAGCCGCTGGAAAATATGTGTTCTCGCCCACCCAATCCCCGGAAAACTTCCCGCAAAACACCCGCTCCCAAGGCACCTTCAACGCCACGATGGATATCGCCGCCGCCAAGGAGTTGTTCAACCACCTGATCCAGGCGTCGCAGATATTGGACACCAACCACGACAAAATCCCGCTGTGGAAAGCCATGTTGGAAAAAATGCCGGATTATCTCGTCAGTGAGGAAGGCTTTGTCAAGGAATGGGCCACCCCGAAACTCACCGACGACCTGAACCACCGCCATTCGTCGCAACTCTACGCGCTTTACGATGGCATGCCGGACGAGATCGCCAACAACCCCGGCCTCAAGTCCGCCTTCACGCGCATGATCGACCTCAAACTCAAACGCCACTGGAGCGGCAACACCTCCGGCTTCATGTCGTTCGGATTGGTGCAACTCGGCCAGGCATCGACCAGCCTGGGTGAGGCGGAGTTGGCCTATCAATCCCTGATCCCCTTGGTGAACCGCTATTGGCTCAATAACCTGGCCTCCATGCACAATCACAAGTCACTGTTCAACATGGATATCAGTGGCGGCATGCCGGCGGTCATCATCAAAATGTTGGCCGCCTCCGAACCCGGCCAGATCCAATTGCTGCCCGCCCTGCCCGCCGCGTGGCCCACCGGTGAAATCCGCGGCGTGCTCTGCCGCGGCCAAATCACCCTCACCCGCCTCACGTGGGAGAAGGACCGTATTGAGGTCAGCCTGCTCTCCGCCAAGGATCAAACGATCCGCCTTGACGCTCGCGGCACCAGCCAGCAGGTGACGCTCACCTCCGGCAAGGAAATCACCCTGGCGGTCAAAAAATAAGCCTTTCCGTCCACTCTCTTCAGACGCTTTGGTGACCATGCGGGCGAAAGATCAGCCCCGGCGGCGTGAAACACTCGATGTGACCGCCACCTCATCACCGTCACTCATGGACCGGCACGGCGCGTGGAGGTTCGGGTTCGTCCTCTTCGACGGGGATGGCGTGGAGCGGGACGCCTGCGTCTTCAACCGGGATGGCGCGGCGCGGCGCGGGAGACTCCTGGACGGGTGTGGCACGCGGCGGGGCGAGTTGTCCGGCACCGGCTTGGAGCGCGGCTTCATCGACGGGTTGGGCGCGGGCCGGATGCAGCGGGCAGAGGTCGTTAGCTGCGAGGACGGTGTCGTTAGGGATGTGATCGATGTAGGCGGTGTCGGCTTCCTGGCAGCCGGCGGTGGCGCGCTTGCCGGAGAGGCGACAGAGGTTGACATCGACGAGGGCGACGTTGCTGTTGAGTTTTCCGGCTTTGTAGCCGAGGCGCTCGGCGGTTTTCATGATATCGACCCAGACCGGCAGGGCGAGGGTGGCACCGTAGCCGCCCTGGATGATTTTTTGCGGGGTGTCGAGGCCGACCCACACGGTGCAGGTGAGATTGGAGGTGAAGCCGGAAAACCAAGCGTCCTTGAAGTCGTTGGTGGTGCCGGTCTTGCCGCCGCAGGGGGCATCGAAGCCGAGACGGGTGACGGCGGCGGCGGTGCCCTGGGTGGTGACTTCTGTTAGGATGCGGGAAACCGCCCACGCTGAGCCGGGTTTGGCGGCGGGGTATGGGAGCGGCAGTGAGGAGTAAAGGATGTTGCCCTTGCGGTCTTTGATTTCCGAAATGAGATAGGGACGGAAGCGGGTGCCTTCGTTAGGGAAGATGCTGTAGGCGGTGGCGATTTCCCACGGGGAAACCTCCCATGCGCCGAGGAAGGCGGCCGGGTTCTGCGGCATCGGGGTGCTGAAGCCGGCGGTCTTGGCGACCTCCGCGACGCTGGCCAGGCCGGCGAAGTTGCCGACTCGAACCGACATGGTGTTGCGGGAGCGGATCAAGCCGTAGGCTGCAGCTTGCATGCCGTTGAATTTGCCATCGGAGTTATGCGGGTGCCAAGTGCCCGCGCCCTTGATTTCGCCGGTTTGGATTGGGTCGTCGCTGACGCTGGTGTCCGGGCGCAGGCCCTTGTCAAATGCGGCGAGATAGACGAAGGGTTTGAACAATGAGCCGAGTTGGCGGCGGCTCTGGATGGCACGGTTGTATTTCGATTCATTGGCATCACGCCCGCCAATCACGGCGAGCACGGCCCCGGAGCGGTTTTCCACCACCACGGCGGCGCCCTGCAAATAGGTGGGTTCTTCGCGCCTGGCCTCCGGGATGGCACGCCACCCGCTGCGGGTTTGGTGCGGGTAGCCGGGGATGCGTTCGACTTCACGGAGTTTTTTATCGAGGGCTTCCTCGCCTTTTTTCTGGATGCGCAGATCGACGGTGGTGGTGATGGTTAGACCGCCGAGTTCGATGTTCTCCTTTTCGAGAATGATTTCCAGATCCCGGCGGATGGCGTCCATCGCATAGGATTCCTGGTTTTCACGGCGCCACTTCGGACGCAGGTCGATGGGTTCCTGTTTCGCGGTATCGGCCTCGCCGCGGGTGATGGCCCCGGCATCAACCATGCGGTCGAGAGTGGTGTCGCGCTCGCGGATGGCGGCGGCCAGCGAGTTGAACGGGTTGAAGGCATCCGGGCCGCGGACGATGCCGGCGAGCATGGCGGACTCCGAGAGGGTCAGTTCGGATGGATGTTTCTCAAAGTAGATGCGGGAGGCTTCGCCGATGCCCCGGATTTGCCGGCCCCAGTTGATTTGGTTGATGTAGGCTTCCAGAATATCATCCTTTTGCATGCTGGACTCGATGCGCACCGCTATGGCGATTTCTAACAACTTACGATTGATCTGGCGCAGGATACTGCCGCGTTGTTCGCCTTGTTTGAGTTGAAACACGTCGGAGGCGAGTTGTTGGGTGATGGTGGAAGCCCCCTGGCGTTTGCCCTGGGCATTGGCCAGCGCCGCGCGCACGATGCCGATAGGGTCGATGGCGTGGTGCTTGTAAAAGCGCGCATCTTCGCGGGCGATGATGGCTTTGCGAAAGTTTTCGGCGACTTGGTTGAGCGGGACGACCGAGCGTTTTTCGCCGTGGATGCGGCCGATTTCCTCGCCGAGGCGGTCGAGGACGATGGAGCGCTCGGCCATGGCATGCATTTTTGAGAGATCGTAGCGCTGGGCTTGGATGCCATAGCCGACGGCCAGCACGACGAGGCCGTAAAAACCTGCGACCAGCGGGAAAGAGGCGAGACGGACGAGCACGCGAATCGGCAAAAACAGCGAGCGGGTGAGAAAAGCTAACAGATGGAACGGCCACAACACCAGCATCGACATCGCGCTGCGCGGGCGGGATGAAGAGTCCCCGGCAGTGGCTTTGCGCCGGGAGGATTCTGGAGAGTTGCGTTTTGGCATCGGCGGGGGGACCATAGCCCATGCGTCCGCGCCAATCCATCCTTGAATGCAAGGCCAGACAAACCCGGGTCATGGTGTCGCTCAAGAACCTGAAACCATGAAAATTCGGCAGACATACCCTGGGTGCGTGGCTGGTTTGTGGCTGGCATTCGCGGTGGCCTTGGTGCACGGACGCGAGGCCGCCCGCTCCCTCGGGGACTTGGTCAAGCTGGAGGCCAAGGTGGAAGCGGTCGCGGCTACGGTGGTGCCGGCCACGGTGGCATTGGTGTCGGAGAAGACCGGGTCATCGGGGTCCGGGGTGGTGACCACAGCCGACGGCTTGGTGCTCACGGCGGCGCATGTGGTGCATGGGATGACCGAGGTGATGGTGGTTTTCCCCAATGGCAAGCAGGTTCAGGGCAAGGTGCTCGGGGCGAATTATTCCAAAGACATTGCGATGGTGCAGATCACCGACAAGGGACCGTGGCCGCATGTGGAACGGGGCGAATCCAAGCAACTGGTGGCGGGCGATTGGGTCGTCGCCCTCGGCCACTCGGCCGGGTTTGACCCGGGACGAACGCCACCCGTGCGCTTCGGGCGGGTGATCTCCAAAGGTCCGGGGAATTTTCTAACCACCGATTGCACCCTGATTGGCGGCGACTCCGGCGGACCCTTGTTTGATCTGGACGGCAAGCTCGTCGGCGTTCACTCCAATATCGGGCGCTCGGTCAAAAACAACAATCACGCCGGCATCGACGGCTTCCGTGACGATTGGGCGCGCTTGATCGCCGGCGAGGGCTGGGGCAGGCTTTCGCTCGACCCATTCGCCAATCCTGAAATGCCAGTCCTGGGCATCGAGATGGGCATGATGCGTTTCGTCAAAGGGGTGTCGGTGGAGATGGTGATGCCGAGATCACCCGCCGCGGCCGCAGGTGTTAGACCCGGGGATTTGATCCTCGCGCTCGATGGCAATTCCATCCGCAACCGCGAGGAACTCAAACAGTTGCTGGCGAAAAAGCAAGAGGGTGACGAAGTCCGACTGGGGGTGTTGCGGGATGACAAGAATCTTGAGTTCAAGGTGAAGCTGGCTCGCCGTGACAAATTGTTTCACGAACCTTGATTTCCATCCCAATATCCAACCGCCAGATCAACCATGCGCCAATCCGCCTTTTTGTTGTTAGCGTGCCTGCTGCCCGGATGGCTCCCGGCGCAGGAGGAAATCCCCTTGTTCCGCCCGGAAGAACGCCAGGTGGTCGACGGGCAGGCCGACGAGTTCAACCATGCCCTCGCGCCCATCCTGGCCACCGCCGCCAAATCCACTGTGCGGGTGTGGGTCGGCAGGCGCCGCCTGGCCTATGGCACCGTGGCCGCCGATGGGCGCAAGGTTCTCACCAAGTTCAGTGAGGTCGGCGCCGCGGCAGGCGCCCTGCGGGTGGAAGCGGGTGATGGGGCGGTGCGCCAGGTGACGGTCACCGACGTCTATCAAAACGAAGACATCGCCGTGCTCGCGGTGCGGGGTGAACCCTTGACGCCGGTGAAGTGGTTCACCGAGGAACCCAGGCTCGGCGGTTTTCTAACAGCACCGCAGCCCGGCGGCCAACCCGCCGCGTTTGGAGTGGTGAGCGTGTTGGAGAGGAACCTGCGCGAGACCGACAAGGCCTTTCTCGGCGTGCAGGGGGATTTCCGCTTTGGGGGACCCGGCGTGAAAATCCAGGAGGTAACCCCGGACTCCGGTGCCGCCGCCGCCGGGTTGCAACAGGGCGATGTGATCCTGCAGGTGAAAGAGCGCCCGATTTCTGGAATGTTAGAGCTGCGGAGCGCGCTCACCGGATTGGCCCCCGGCTCCCGGGTGCCTATGACCGTGAAGCGCGGAGAAGCGCAATTGGCGGTCGAAGTCTTGCTAGGAAAGCATCCGGATGGGCGGCAACTTGCCGGCGAACGCCTCAGCTTCATGGAACTGATGGGCGGACCGACCAGCCGCGTGCGGGATTCGTTTTCCAACGTGATTCAATCCGACATGTGCCTGGCCCCGGATCAGATCGGCGGGCCGGTGGTGGATTTGCAAGGACGCGTGGTGGGCATCACCATGGCACGGGCGGACCGCACACGCTCGTTGGTGATGCCTGCGGCGGCCGTGATCCGGTTGTTAGAGAGCCGGCCGACCGATCCGGCGCAGTTAAAGGTGGCCGCGCGGAATCTGCCAGAAACACGGCGCGCCGCACGAGCTGAGGATGACCCGCTACCGCCGGGAATTGTGCCGGCCGATCCGGAGCGCCTGCGCCGCCACCTCGAGGATATGCAGCGCCTCATGGATCGCATGCGCGAGGAAATGGAGCGCCTCGACCAGCAGAACCGCTAAGCCTATAAAGGAAGATGAAACCCACTGATTTCACTGATAACACTCATTTTGCCCCTCTCAAACCTTTCCCATTTTTCTATTTAGGCTAAGCCCCGGCCGAGGCGGCCATTCATCGGAAACATGTCCACCTGGCGCTCGCTCCCTCCACCCCGCTTCTGGCAGCGCTGGCTGCCCGAGCGCCTCCATGAACCGTTGCGCTGGGTGTTTCAGCTTTCGCTCAGCGGCGGGGTGATTCTTTGCGGCGGGGTGTTTTGCTATTTTCTGTTAGCGATGCGATATGATTTGGACGAGGTGGGGCGACTGCCTGCGGATCCGGTGTATTACGACCGCCGGGGCAAGGAACTGCCGGCACTTGCTGGCAGTGGGCGCAAGTTGGTCCAACGAGCCGACCTGCCGGACTTTCTGGTGCAGGCCCTGCAAGCCCGCGAAGACGCCCGTTTCTTCCAGCACTGCGGCGTGGACTTCCGCGGCCTTGGCCGCGCCACTCTGCGCAATCTCAAGGATCGCGAATTCACCCAGGGAGCCTCCACCCTCAGCATGCAACTGGCCCGCAACACGTTTGACATCAAAGCCAAATCCCTGCATCGCAAATTCCTCGAAATCGCCCTCACCCTGCGCATCGAGGCCCGCTATTCCAAAGACGCAATCCTCACCCACTACCTCAACCGCATCTACTTCGGCTCCGGTTGCCATGGCATCGAGCAGGCCGCTCAAACATATTTTGGCAAAACCACCCGCGAGCTCAAGGACGGCGAATGCGCGTTGATGGCGGGCATCATCCGCGGTCCGCATTTATTCTCACCGCTGCGCCATCTCGATGCCGCCCTCGAGCAACGCAACCAAACCCTCACCCGCATGGTGGCCATGGGCTTCATCACCGAGGCCCGGCACGCCGCCCTCAGCTCCCAGGTGATCCAACTCACCAGCGACGCGCAGCGCGAAATCCAACCCTCCTACGCCCTCCAGGCAATCCGGCGCGAACTCAACCTCATCCTCGACGAAAGCGACATTCGCCTTGGCAGCCTCCACGTCAACACCACCCTCGATGCCGCCTGGCAAGAACGGTTAGATACCGAGCTCACCCGCGCCGTCACCGCCTTGGAACAGGAAAAACCCTGGTCACACCCGACCCATGCCGCCTATCAGGCGGGCAGCGAGCCGCGCTACGTCCAATACGCCGCGGTGACCACTGAGACCCGCAGCGGTGCCATCCTCGCCCTCATCGGTGGTCGAGACTATCAGCAGTCGCGCTTTGACCGCACCCGCTCCAGCCGCGATCTCGGCTCCGCCTTTGAACCCTTTGTCGCTGCCGCCGCCGCCGAACGCGGGAAACTGGTGCTACCCGGCAAGCCGGTGCAAACAGGCCGCCAAGTCGGTCCTGCCGAAGTTGAACGCATCGCCAGACGCTGCGGCATGGCCGGCCCGTTCCTGCTCACCACCGAAGACCTGTTTCGTGGTTCGGTGGCCGCCACGCCCATGGAAATGTCCATCGGTCTTGCCACCCTCGGCAATCAAGGCAAACGCCCGAAACCCTTCTTCATCCGCGAGATCCGCGATGCTGCCGACAAAATCCTCTATTCCGCCCGCCCTGCCCTCAGCCAGGCCCTGAGCCCCAACGCGGCCTTGGATGCGAGCAGCGTCCTGCGCCGCCAAGCCGGCACCCGTTGTTTCACCGGGGCCACAGGTTCGGAGCGGGATGCCTGGACGCTGCGCCTCGGCCCCGGCGGGGCCACCGCCATCTGGATCGGCTTTGATGCCCCGACCGTCATCGCCCGCGAGGCCCGCCTCAAATCCCTGCTCGATGAATTCGTGGAACGTCTCGGCAACGACTGAACCCGCGCCGACACCATGTTAGCTCATCCTTGACGTTGGGTTTGTCTATTCATATCGATTCCACTCCATCCCGCCAGGTCCGCCTAACTATCTATCAAGATGAAGATGGCTTGATGCCAACCGTAGTGGGTGCGGGTGGTATGACTCTCCAGGAAATCCATTTCCTTGTGGCGCTCATCTTCACGCCCTGGTCTTCCCGAGCTGGACAAAAGCCTGCGGACGGTGTAGCACCTTTCCGCACGGATGTCCGAGATTCTGATAGCCACCCTGAACGCGCGCTACATTCACACGGCCTACGGGTTGCGGTGTCTGCATGCCAACATGGGTGAGTTGCAGCCGCGGTGTTCGATCTTGGAATTCGACATCAAGCAGCGGCCGGCGGACATCGCCGAGGAATTGTTAGCCTATAAGCCGGCAATCATCGGGCTGGGGATTTACATCTGGAACGTGGTGCCCTGCACGGAAGTGGTGCGCCTGTTGAAACAACTCGCACCGGATGTTAGAATCGTGCTGGGCGGACCGGAAGTGAGTCATGAGACGGACGGCCAGGAAATCGTCAGGCTGGCGGATCACGTGCTCACCGGCGAGGCGGATCGGGCATTCGCCGGGTTGTGCCGGAGCCTGTTGAGTGGTGCCACCCCGCCCAAGGTGGTGGCGGCAGCCATGCCCGATCTGGCTGGGCTGGCGTCCCCCTATGATTTCTATCAGGACGAGGACATCGCGCATCGGGTGTTGTATGTGGAGTCCTCGCGGGGCTGTCCGTTTGCCTGCGAGTTCTGTTTGTCATCAGTGGACCAGCCGGTGCGGGCATTTCCGGTAAATGGATTTTTGTTGGAAATGGACAAACTACTGGCACGCGGGGCGCGGCAGTTCAAGTTTCTCGACCGGACGTTCAACCTGGACCTGCAAGCGGGAGCCACGATCCTGCGGTTCTTTTTGGAACGCTGGCAGCCGGGAATGTTCCTGCACTTTGAAATGATCCCTGACCGGTTTCCAGTGGACTTGCGCGGCTTGATTGCCGAATTCCCACCCGGCGCGCTGCAATTGGAGGTGGGCATCCAGACCTTCAATGCGGAGGTATCTAACAGAATTGGCCGGAGGCAGAACAGCGAACGCCTGGAGGACAATCTGCGCTTCTTGAGGCAACAGTCCGGAGTGCATGTGCATGCGGACTTGATCGCCGGCCTGCCGGGGGAAAGCCTGGAGAGTTTCGCGGCCGGCTTCGACCGCTTGTGGAAGCTCGGGCCGCAGGAAATCCAGGTCGGGATTCTCAAACGCCTGCGGGGCGCGCCAATCATCCGGCACGACACGGAGTTTGCCATGGTCTATGCCCAACACCCGCCGTATGAATTGCTGAGCAACCGGGATCTGGACTTTGTCACGATGCAACAGTTGAAACGTTGCGCCCGCTATTGGGACA
Source organism: Verrucomicrobiota bacterium (assembly GCA_037132955.1). Taxonomy (GTDB): domain Bacteria; phylum Verrucomicrobiota; class Verrucomicrobiia; order Verrucomicrobiales; family Akkermansiaceae; genus Luteolibacter. The sequence continues at coordinate 21,902 of JBAXPF010000020.1, forward strand.
TGCTCGGCAACAGCGGACGGTTTTCACACACCCTGCCACTTTTGTTAGATAACCCGCGCCACGCCTCGCCATTCTGGAATTTTTGGGATTTCTCACAACGCCTGCATGACCGGCATGGCAAGCAACACGGGATCGCCCCGGCAAATCTGGCCGAGCAATTGTATCTGCATCTGTGCGAATGGGGCGCGGACGTATCCGTGTTAGGTGAGGCACTGGCGGCCGACCACCTCGCCTCCGGCGGTCGCGGGGTGCCCGCCTATCTTCCGGCATCCGGCAAGGCATCTGACAAACAGGTAACCCATCGCCCGCAGGATTCCAGCATGAACCGCCGCCAGCAGCGGCATAGGGGCGGCGGGGAGTAGTCCGCACAGTCCCCCACAGGGCGTTTGGCTGACTGTGGGCAACTCTCGGCACTGTGCCTGTGTCCTCTGCCTTACCCGCCGTGTTTGTCACGCTATATATAATGCCAGTCATTATGTTGTTGACGGGACGGACTGTGCGGACGACTTCTTTGCGGGGGCTTTTTATGACGCAGATCATTCACCGGCGGGGAATTCAACGGCGAATTTCCGGGTGGCTTCCTCGCTGCCGCAGATATAGACCGCGTCGCGGGCCTCGAAGGCAAAGTCACTCTCGAAGCGCACCAGCACATTGTCGCCACGTTCGACGGCCACGACCGAGCATCCGGTGCGTTCGCGAATCCGCAGGTTGGCGGGATGACCGCCCACCAGCTTCGGTGATTTCACCATCGAAACCTTTAATGCCTGATCGAGTAACACCGTGCGCTTGCCAAGGAGCTTGCGTGCGAGGATCTGGCCGGTGACCTGACTGATAGACAAGGCGAAATCGACACCGGCGGCGTGGATGCGCTCGACGTTTTCAGGACGGTTGACCCGCGCGATGACCGGCACCTGCGCCGCCAGATCCTTGAGGATGACCGTGGCAAACAAAGTTGTGGAATCCTCAGCCAAAGCCAAAATGACCGCCTGTGCCTCCTGCACTCCGCTTTTGATCAGCAATTCCGGATCGAGGACATTGCCGACCACATCCACCCCGGGGACGGCTTGTTCTGAAATGACGCGGGTTTCCTCGCCGGCGTCCTGGAGCAATTGCGCCACCTTGCGGCCGACTTCCCCATAGCCTGCGATGATGAACGCGCCATGGCGATTGAGGGTTGTGGTGCCGCAGCAGATCTCGGTGAACCTTGTGATGTTTTCAATGCTTCCCACCAATATCAGAATGCCTCCGGGTTCCAGCCGCATGTCCGATCTTGGAGCAGCGTTCAAATGGCCATTGACCCATTGGCCAATGACAGTGACTCCGGTGTCATGGCCGATCTTGCACTCGGCGATCGTGCGGCCCGCCAATACACTCCCGGGCGTGATCCGCACCTCGCTCACTTGCAAGCGGTGACCCAGGTTTTGCACGCCGGCCACGGTCGGACTCACCTTGCGGCTGGCCCGGGCGGCAAGGGCCGCTCCTAACACATGGCGCGGCGTATAGGCAGCCGTAGCCCCGGCCAGAATGGTTGGCTGACGATGCAACGGGTTTTCGACGAGGCCGAAGATATCGCCGGTGAAGCCGAGCTGGCGTGCGGTGATGGCGATTGCGGCGTTGCGATGATCACTGCTGTTGAGGATCAAGGCGCGGGACTTGCATAGCGCAACCCGGGTCATGACGTTGCCTTCCAGACTGCCATACACCACGCGGTGGCCGGCATCTAACACCCGACGAGCCTCAGCCTCGTCCTCCTCGATGATGATGGGAGTCACCTCGGCGAGTTTCAGCTCCTCGAGCAGGGAGGCGACGGCCGGGCCGTTGCGATAGATCAAGACATGATTATGGGCCGTCGTGCAGTCCCCCGGCAGACGGGTTTCAAAGCGTTCTTCCAAAAAGGGAATCAGAAAGATCGGAAATATCAGGAAAACGAGAAAGACCCCCAAAAATTGCACCAGCACCACCAGGCAAACCATCAGGGGATGGTTCCACGAACAATCGGCACCGTAACCGGTGGTGGAAAGCGTTTCGGAGGCCCATTCCAGCGCCTGCCAGAATCCGCGCGGCTTACCCTCGAGTTGCTCCATCCCCACCATGTAAAGCAAGGCGGAGATGACCAGTACCCCAATGAGGGATGCAAGGAGTGCCAGCAATCGCTTATGGGAACGTTTCATGGGATCAGTCAGATGTTACCCCGGCACGCCACCCGCGGCAGCGCCGGGAGTTGTGCGGGAAAGCATGCCATACGCCATATCTGACAGAGACGGGGTGCTGGGTCAAGCCCGACAGCCGGAGAATGGACGCCCCCCCCACATCGCAGCATGCTCCCAGGTAGGCATGGCGCACCTTGGCCGTGGCTCAAGCGGTTGCCGGCAGCACTCCTTTTGTTAGATCAGCTGGGTGTTGCCACCCCCGGGAAGGCATTGGCCCGTCCGGCGGATCCTGCCGGGCGGGCCCTGTGCGTCGTGATGGGCCAAGGGCGCTTACGCTTATGGCTGGGCGGGGATATACAATTCCGAGCCTTTGGCCAAGACGGTGGTTTCAACGAGGTCGAGAGCATTCAGATCATTGAGATGGCGAACATCCGTGCCGTGTTTCTTCGCAAATTCGCCGTAGGTGGTCGTTCCAGTCAGGGTCACCGAGCGAATGCTAGGTTTGGCAAGCGGCGCGGTCTTGGATGTGGCAACAGCGGCCTTCGGGTTGGTGGCGGTTGGCACCGGCACCTTGCTTGCGGGCGTTTTTGCGGCGGACGTTGCCGGACTGCCGCTCTTGTTAGCCATCACGGGGGTGGTGCCAGACTTGTCGGCGGCAGCGGCTTTGGTGCCAGACTTGTCGGCGGCAGCGGCTTTGGTGACGGACTTGTCAGCGGCAGCGGTTTTGGTGGCGGACTTGTTAGCGGCAGCGGTTTGGGTGACGGACTTGTCAGCGGCTTTGGTGTTCTTGGAGGGCTGGTCACTTAGCGACCGGAGCTTGGCATTTTCATCCTCTAACTGGCGGATTTGGCGTTCTTGCTCGGCGCAGAGGACGCGCAGGGTTTCCAGATCGCTTTTCGCCAGGGCGGGAGAGGCACCGAATACCAGTGAGGTTGCAGCCAGCAGCAGCGTTCGTTTCATGACCCGGGAAATTTCTAAAAATTTTACCGGGCTGTCAAATAAATTAACTTTTCTTAACAACCTAACGAGATTCACCCTTGCTGCGTGGGGGTGAAAATCAAGCGAGCGCTCCGTAACTGGAGCGCCCGTGGCAGGGAAGGAGTGGCGATGGTGGGGGTCAGGCGCGACCGAGGTAGGAATTGTCCTCGGTTTTGACGTTGATTCGCTCACCGACGTTGATGAAAAGCGGCACCTGGACGATCAGGCCGGTTTCCATTGTGGCGGGTTTGTAAACGTTGTTGGCGGAGTCGCCCTTGACGCCTTCCGAAGACTCCGTGACGGTCATGACCATGGACGGCGGGAGGTCGATGGAGGCGACGATAGAATCGGCGAGCAACACGGTATAAAGCTGGCCTTCAATCAGGTAGTTTTTGACCGCTTCGATGAGATCCTCATAGATCACGGTGTCGTCGTAGGTCTCCGGATTGAGGAAGTGGTAGCCGCTGCTATCCTTGTAGGAATACTCATGGGGGATGCGTTCGAGGAGGACGCCTTCGAGCGAATCATTGGAGGTGAGACGAAGGTTGAACACCTTCTTGGTCGCCACGCTGCGGATGGACATCTGAACGTAAGACGCCATGCGGGGTGGCGTTTTCAGTTCATGTTCGTTCACGATGCAGACTTCGTTGTTGTGGCGGACGGCGTGTCCTTTGCGGAGGTTGATGA
>JBAXPF010000021.1:0-24115 GCA_037132955.1 Verrucomicrobiota bacterium
GCGTCCCGCCTGTCAGGGAAGACAGCGCGTCCCGCCTGTCCGCCGATGAAACGACAGGCGGGACGCCCGTCGGCCCTGACAGGCGGGACGCCTGTCCTCCTGCTAAACTGACAGTATTGGGCGGGCCGCCCGTGCCCCCCTTTGTAGAGGTGGCAGAGGCGGCATGGAGCGGGACTTGGCAAGGGCCCGCGGCGTGCTGCCATGCCAAGTTATTTCCTCATCGAGGCGAGGATTTGCTCGGTGAGTGCCTGGACCAGTTTCTCAGCCTCGGGGTCGAGCGCGACAGATTTGTTAGAAGAACCGCCGGCGGCGGGCACCTCGCAGACCGTGCCCGGTTGGAAGTCGGAGTTGTCGCACAACTCGCATTCTTTCCAACTCGCGCGTTTGTCATCCATGCCGAGGCTTTTGCGCACGGCAATGAGTTCCTTGGCTTGGCTGCCGGTCATGCTCATGACTTTGCCGCGGTTGAGTTGGGAGGCCACCCACACGACCTTGCACAAGGCCTCGACGTTTTCCATTTTCCAGTAAGCATCCTCGACGTCCTTGCCCCAGGTGATGACGCCGTGATTGATCATGAGCACGGCCATGTGATCGACGCCAATCTTGCCCACGTTGTCGGCCACGGTCGGGGTGCCGGGGGTGCCGTATTCCGCCAAGCCGATCTCACCGAGGAAGACATCCGCCTCCGGAACCATGCAGGTGGGTGGACGCACGCCAGCCACGGCAAAGGCGGTACCGTGCGGCGGATGTGCGTGGCAGCAGGCCTTGCACTTCGGTTGGCGCTTCATGATAGCAAGGTGGGTGATGCACTCGGAGGTGCGCTTGTATTTGCCGGCCACTTGATTGCCCTCCATGTCCACCATGCACATTTGCTCCATGGTCATGAAGCCTTTGGAAACCAGCGTGGGGGTGCACAGCACGAGGTTGTCGCCGACCCGGATGGTTAGATTGCCGCCATTGCCATCAGTGTACTCGCGCGCCCACATGCGTTTGCCGATGTCCACCATGCGGTGCTTGATGGCAACGATGGGAGGTGAGTCGAAAAACGCCTGGATTTCCGCCGGGGTCTTGGGGTCCTTGCCGGGCGTCCAGTGGTATTCGTAGTCGGGAAGAATCGGCGTACCTGGCACGGCTTGGGAGGTGGCACCACTGGCACGCAGCGAACCGGTTCCATCACGCAGCACATCCTTGGCGGAGGGGGTGAGGAGGGCATCCTTGGGCAGGTCGGCGGCGGTCTTGCCGGATCTGAGGAAGGTTTCGATATCTGCGGCGGTGAATACTTTCTTGCTCATAGGATTGTTGGTTTGGTGGCGTTAAGCGGCGGGTGGCTGGTATGAAAGGGAATCAAAAATAGCCACGGTGATGGCATCAATGGGAATCGGAAAGGCAAACGGCGCGGTGGCTTCCGCGCCCTCGACAATGCCGACAATGTCGCCGTCTCCGGCGCCGATGTTGTCGTAGGCAATGAGGGTGTGTTGTGCGGACAGCGCGGGTGGCTTGGTGCAGGCGCCGTTGAATTGCCCGGCGTCCAACGGATTGACCAGCAACCAGCGCCCGCCCTTGAAGGACGGGTCTTGCAGGCTGAGGGTCACGCGACCGATGACTTGGGCAACACGCATCAGGATAGAGACAGGAGACTTTGAGACAGAAGACAGAAGACAAGAGGCGAGTGGGAAAAGGCAGAAAACGGCGAAAGGCAGCACGCCAACGAAGCATTCACGGATACTTCGGCTTGATCTCTAGCAGGATAGGGCACTGGTTGTATGTTCACGAGTTGCAGTGGTTTTTTGTCTTCTGTCTTCTGTCTGGGAGCGAAGCGATCTTGTGTCTTAGTCAATGACGCCTTGGATGAAGTTGCGGATGGGAGAGGAATCGTCATGGACGATATGACGGGCACCGAGGCCATCGGTGGAAACGAAAACCTTGGAGTGCAAACCCGCGCCAAATAGATCAATCGCCACCATCGGCGCGCCCGACAACCTGTGCTCGGCGTCCAGCGCTTGGCACAAGAGCAACCCGCATCCCTTGAGTGAGGAGTGCGAGTGACTGCTGACGGCGTGGCCAACAACTTGGGCGAGGATCATGAGGGGTAAGAGTTATCAGTTAGGGGTTATAAGTTATCAGGGAAAGACAGAAGACTTGGAGACAGAAGACAGAAGAAAAGAGGAAGAGTGAGCGGATGTCTTATCTTTATCTTCGAGTGCAGCTTTCTTCAGTCTATGCATGATGTTCTTATCTTCTGTCTGGGAGCGAAGCGGTCTTCTGTCTTCTGTCTTCTGTCTTCTGTCTTCTTGTCTTGTGTCTCTATATAATCCGCAGGTTCTCGACGAGCACGCAGCGGCGGATGCGGGTGAAGGTTTTGGGAGTGGTGATGCCCTCGCCGGTGGTGGTGGCGATCGAGTAGGAAAGATAGCCCTCACCGCCGAGGCCGAGGCCGGCGACGGACGGACCGTTTTTGACAAAGATGGTGGTGTCCATTTCCTTGGCCATGTAGGTCATGTGATCGACGTCCTTGGTGTGAATGATGGCGGAGTGCCTGTAGTTGTGTTCGGCCCGCTTGGCCTCGCGCACGGCGGTGACAAAGTCCGGCACCGGCACGATGGGCAACATCGGCATCATCTGTTCTTCCTGCACAAACGCGTGATCCGCATCGGTCTCGGCGAACAACAATTGTGTGTTGGAGGGAATGGTGGCCCCGGCATGCTCGGCAAGTTTGGCCGGATCCGCCCCCACCAGCGTGCGGTTGAGCACCGGGTGCGAGCACCCGCCATCGCCCGGTTTGTAGGTAAAGGCGGCGGCACTGAGCTTTTCAAGTTGCTGGGCGTTGAGGCGGGCGGCGCCGGCTTTCTCAAGCTCCTCACAGAAACGCTTGAACACCGAGCCCAGCACAAACACGGCCTTTTCACCGATGCACAGCAGGTTGTTGTCAAACGCCGCACCCTCAATGATGTGGCGCGCTGCTTTGGCAATGTCCGCCGTCTCATCCACCACCACCGTGGGATTGCCCGGACCCGCACAAATGGCGCGCTTGCCGGATTTCATCGCGGCATTGACCACCGCCGGGCCGCCGGTGATGGCTAACAACGCCACCAGCGGGTTCTTGCACAGCAGGTCAAACGACTCTAACGACGGTTGTTCAACCGTGGTGATGATGTTGTCGATGCCGATGGCGCGCACGATCGCCTCGTTGTAGGCGCGTACGGCCATGGCCGCGCTGCGCGCCCCGCCCGGATGCGGGTTGAACACAACCGTGTTGCCCCCGGCCACCATGCTGATGACGTTGCCGGTTAGGGTCGGCACCGAATGCGTGACGGGCAGAATCGCCCCGATCACGCCAAAGGGCGCATATTCCTCGAGCGTGATGCCGCCGTCGCCACTCAACGCATCCGGGTGCAACCATTCGGTGCCGGGCACATCCTTGGTGATGAGCAACTTGGCAATCTTGTGATCCACGCGCCCGATCTTGGTCTCCTCCATCTCGAAGCGACCCCAGGCCTCGGCATTGCCTACGGCCATGCCCTTGACAATCTCAATGACCTTGGCGCGGCCCGCCACCCCGAGCTTGCGCAGTTGCAGATGCGCGTCATGGGCCGCTTCCGCCGCACGGTTCACACAGCTGAACACGCCCAGCTTGCCGGCCGCGGCCGCCTTGGAAGCGCCGTTGGAACAACCGCAGTCCGGCTTGGCCGCGGGCGCCGCCACCATCGGGGCCCCGGCGTCCTTGAGCACCAAGCGGGACAGCACGCTTTCAACGATGACTTTGATTTGATCTTGATTGAGACTCATAAGGGTTGGCGGGGAAATTGAACCACTGATAGGGAATTCGGGAGAATTGGGTGATGCGGATATTTTTTACCACTGAGAAGACTGAGGACCACTGAGGTCACTGATTTTATTAGGGAGGGAGTGGTGCGCGAGGTTTGGGGTGGGGCGGGGAAGTTTTACCACTGAGATGACTGAAAACCACTGAGGTCACTGATTTTATTGGGGGGGAGTGGTGCGCGAGGTTTGGGGTGGGGCGGGGATTTTTAACCACGGATTACACAGATTACACAGATTGATTTTGGGAATGATTCAGACAGTGATGCGTTTGATTTGCAGAGATGCGTGCTTGAAATTAAGGAGGAGACCCACCCGAAGGGCAGTGATCTTGAGGTAGCCGATCATTTGGGAGATGTGGGCATCGTTGAAAAAATCCACCACCTTGGTGTCCACGATGACGGCACTGTCCACGATGAGATCAGGAACGAGGTTGCCAATGGTCCGCTTCTTGTAGAACACCGTGAAGCGTTTTTGTTGCTCAAAGAAAATCCCTTGGTCGGCGAACTCGATACACAACGCGTTCTCATACAGCTTTTCGTCAAGACCATTGCGAAGATCACGGTGAACTTCCATCGCGGCACCAATGATGCGCTCAGTCAATTCCTTGTGAAGAGCTTCGTTACCCATAATCTGAGAAATCCGTGTAATCTGTGGTTAGAAAATGGTCACTTTGCTCACCCCCCTTTGTAGAGGGTTTTGCCCTGGACTTCGACGCGGTCGATGATGGCCACGATGGCGGCATCCACCGGGATGTTTTTGAGCCCCTGCGCGTTGCGCGCGGAACTGCCCTGACAGAACAAGACCAACTCACCTTCCCCGGCACCCACGGTGTCGATGGCGACAATGGTGTTCTGGCCGTCCTTGAATTTCGACGGGTCCTTGTCGTCCACCAACTTGGGCCGCAGCAACAGCAGTTTCCTGCCGACCATGAGCTCGTCTTTTTTGGTGGCGACAACCTGTCCGATGACTTCCGCTAGGAACATGGGGTGGTGATGTGATCGGTTATGAGTCATCAGGGATGAGCCGCGACGGAGGTGCCACGGCTTCCCTAACAACCTCCTGCGGGGTTACTTGCGCGGCGCGCGGGCGACTTCCTTGGGCAGCACGCCGTCAATCGCCTCGTCGGGACGGGCGATGACATGGGCGCTGACCACTTCGCCAATGCCCGCGGCAATCGCGGCACCGGAGTCGATCGCAGCCTTGACTGCGGCGACGTCGCCGCCAACGACGGCATTGCACAAGCCATTGCCGACTTGTTTCATCGGGCCGAGGAGTTCGACATTCGCGGATTTGAGCATTGCGTCAACGCCGACGACGAGGCAGGCGAGGCCGCGGGTTTCCAGGAGTCCTACTGCTTGTTTGGCCATGGTGGTATTTGGTGGGTGTGAGGTTTGGTTGGAGATGGTTTGATTTCTATCAGGAGAGTTTGCGGAACACCTCGCGGGCGAGAACCAGTTCCTCATTCGCGGGAATGACGAGGATTTTCACGGGGGAGGCGTCGGTGCTGATGACGGCCTCGCTGCCGGTGCAGGCGGCGTTTTTGGCGGCATCGAGATGGATGCCGAAGAGTTCGAGGTTTTTGCAGACGGCGGCGCGGACGATCGGCCCGTTTTCGCCAATGCCGGCGGTGAAGACGAGGGCATCGAGCCCGCCCAATTCGAAATGAAGCGCCCCGGTCCAATGCCGGATCGAGTGGACCAGCGTGTCCAGCGCCAGTTGCGCCTCGGCATTGCCGGCGGCGGCCGCCGCATAGATATCTCGGATGTCATTGGAAACCCCGGACAATCCTAACAATCCGGAGGCCTTGGTCAGCTGGCGTTCGGCCTCATCGAGGGTGAGGCCAAGCGTGCGCATGGCGTAGGGGATGGCGCCGGAATCCAAATCACCGACGCGGTTGTTTTGCGGCACTCCGCTCTGCGGGGAGAAGCCCATGCTGGTGCCGATGGCCACGCCGTTGCGAATGCCGGTGACCGAACTCGATCCGCCCAGATGACAGGACACCACGCGCAGGGGCGCAGCGGCAACCGCCTGCGGTCCATCCAGATAGAGGCGGCGCGCGATTTGCGCAACATCCTCGCGTCCGCATAACTCCGCGGAGCGCTCGGCAATGAATTTGTGGCTGGCACCGTGGAACCCATAGCGCCGGATGCCAATGTCCCGCCAACTCCGCGGCACCGCATAGGTGGCGGAGGCCTCCGTGGTCCATTGATAGAAGGCGGTCTCAAACAGCGCCACGAGGCGGGCCTTGGGCAGCGATTTGGCGAACTGGCGGATGCCCGCAGCATACGGCGGATTGTGCGCGGGGGCCACGGCGGTGAAGCCGTCGAGCGCGGCAATCACCTCCGGCCCGGCCATCACGCAGCCGCTCAAATCCTTGCCCAGCACCGTCTTGAATCCCACGGCATCGATGTCATCCGCGCTGGCAATGATGCCATCGCGCTGCAACGTGACCAGCGCCTCATCAATCACCGTGGCGTAGTCCGTCACCCGCTCGTAGGCCCCCTTGGCAATCACTTCCCCACCCTGCTCCGCCATGCGGAAGAGCCGGTATTTGAAAGAGGTCGAGCCAAGGTTGGCGACGAGGATGAGCATGCGGGCGAGGGGTAACCAGTTATCAGTTAGCGGAAAGACAGAAGACTTCGAGACAGAAGACAGAAGAAAAGATCCAGAGTGACCGAATGTCTTATCTTCTGTCTGGAAGCGAAGCGGTCTTCTGTCTTTTAGCCCATCCATGCGCCCAGCTTCGACAGGTCGTCGTGGGGACGTGGAATGACTTGCACGGAAGTGACGGTGCCGAGGTTGGAAGCGGCGGCAGCCGCCGCATCCAGGCCGGCTTTGACCGCCGCCACGTCGCCGGTGAAGAAGCCGGTGACCAGGCCGGAGCCGATCTTTTCCCAGCCCGTCATTTTGATGTCGGCGGCTTTGAGAGCCGCGTCCGAGGCTTCGATGAGTGCGATGAAACCTTTGGTTTCAATGATGCCGATTGCTTGTTTGGCCATGATGGTGTGAGGTTGCTGATTGATTGTTGTTAGATTGGTCTCAGGCGAGGCCGAACTGGCTCAGCAGCTCGGGATGCGGGCGGGCGATGACGTGGCAGGCGACGAGTTCGCCGACACGGCCGGCGGCGTCCGCGCCGGCGTCAACCGCGGCTTTCACGCTGCCGACGTCGCCTTTGACGATGACGGTGATGAAGCCGCCGCCGATTTGGATTTGACTTACGAGTTGGACGTTGGCGGCTTTGGCCATCGCGTCGGTGGCTTCGACGCTTCCGACGTAGCCTTTGGTTTCGATCATGCCGAGTGCAGTGCTCATGGGGGGGGGTGGTTGGGGTGGAGTTGGAGATGGGTGATTTCAGTTTTCAGCTTTCAGTTTTCAGCTTTTCATTTAGCGGACGAGTTCACAGAAGGTATCGGACTTGAGTCCGCAGGCGTTGCCTTCATCGGTGTCGATGTGGACTTCGAGCTTGAAGGACGGATCGACGCGCACCACCAGCTTGTCAAAGGTCATGGCCAGCGGGCCGTGGACCTTGAGCTTCATGGTGTCGAGGTGCTTAACCCGGTAGAAGGCGGCATCATCCGGCCGCATGTGCACGTGGGGTTGGGCGCGGATGACCCCTTCGTCGAGTTGGAAATACCCGTGCGGCCCCATCAGCATGCAGCCGGGCGTGCCGCCAATTTCGCCGGACATGCGCACCGGGATGTCAAAGCCAAGCGCGATGGCATCGGTGTAGGCCAGCTCCACTTGATTCAAAGTGCGGCAGGGACCGAGAATGCGCAGGTTGGAAATCACCCGGCTGCGCGGGCCGATCAGGGTGACGGATTCTTTGGCGGCGTATTGGCCTTCTTGATAGAGCCACTTCATCGGCGTGAGCTGGTGGCCGGGGCCAAACAACGCCTCCACCGCCGCTTGCGTCAGGTGGCAATGGCGCGCCGAGATGTTGACCAGCAACGCGTTGGGGGCCTTCGCCGCCGCAGGCAGTGGCAGACCTAAGCGGCCATAGACTTGCTCGCGAACGAGGTGTTCCACGATCGCTCGGGGCGGGGACGGAGGAGTTGGGGCAGCCATCGGTGAGCGTTTTTTATGCTATTTTCTTGACCCGTCAACTAAAATCCCAATAATTCCCAAAAAAACACAGAAAAACCATGAATTTATGCTCGCCATCGATCGTCAACGCCTGATTTTGGATCTTCTGAATGGAGCAGGGTCGTTGCGGACGACCGACACAGCCACGCGGCTGGGGGTGACGGATGAGACGGTGCGCAAGGACTTCGAAGTGCTGGAGAACCGGGGGGAGTTGATCCGCATCCACGGCGGGGCGAGCCGGCCGGAACGGATCAAGGAAGAACAGCCGTTTAATGAACGCCAGGCAGTGCGGCGCGAGGAAAAGCTGGCCATCGCCCGCCTCGCCGCCAGCCGCATCCAAGCCAATGAAACGATTTTCCTGGATGCCAGCTCGACCGTCCTCACCCTAACCGAATTCCTGCCGGACGTGCCGCTGACGGTACTGACCAATGCGCTGAATGTGGTCACGGCCTTGGCCGACCGGCCGAATCTGGACCTGATCTGCACCGGCGGGGCGTTTGACGCGCGCTCGCGCTCCTTCATCGGGCTCATTGCAGAGAACTCGCTCAAACGCTTCAACATCCACCGGATGTTTTTTTCCGGCAACGGCTTGCACCTTGAACGCGGCGTGAGCGAACGCAATTCGCGACAGGCCGCCTTCAAGGAACGCGTCATCGCCGGTGCCGTGGATGTGGTCATGCTCGCCGATGCCTCGAAGCTCGGCCAGAAATCCGCGTTCTTCTTCGCCGAGGTGGCCAATTTGAGTTGCCTCATCACCGATGCCGCGGCCGACCCTGCATTCACCGAGGCGCTGGAGGCCAAAGGCGTGGAAGTGCGGCGTGGGTGACCTGCCGCTGATCAATCAGCGTTGTTAGGACAAGGCGGGGATTTTTTACCACTGAGGCCACTGATTTCCACTGAAGACACTGATTTGAAGAAAAAAGCAGGGGTCTCTTGCCTTCCTTCAGTGGCCTCAGTGGTCATCAGTTCTTCCAGTGGTTGCTTTTTCCCGAATTCCATCATCCCTCGCGCCGGCGCAAAGCTTTTGCAGGAATTGGCATTGCTAATGGCATCGTGTGTGGTATTTGTTCACCCATGACAGCTACCATTACCGTGGACAAAGCCGGGCGCTGCGTGCTTCCCAAGCGGATTCGCGAGCGGATGCACCTGCGGGAAGGGGCGCGCCTGCGGTTGGAGCTCACGGGCGACACCTTGGAACTCACGCCCGTGGCGGCAGAGGCGAGGCTTGAGAAAATTGGCAAGCGGCGCGTGGTGGTGGGTTGGGATGGGTTTGACGCCGCCAAGGCGGTCAAGGCCGCCCGTGAGGAATATCTGGAGCGGCTCGAAGACCCATCACATCAATGATCCTCGCGATTGACACCTCGGTCCTGGTCGCGGCGATCATTTCGTCGGAAACCTACCACAAACCGTGCGCCAGCCTGCTTGATCGCGGCGGGGTCGGGTTATATGCCCACGCACTGTCGGAAACCTTCAGCACCCTAACAGGCGGACGCCTGGCGTTCCGCATGCCGGCACACGAGCTGGTGGCTCTCATCGAGGAAGACTATTTGCCCTCTCTGTCCATCGTCACACTCACGCCCGCGGAAATGCTACGCGGCATGCGTGAATGCGAAGCCCGGGGCGTGCGCGGCGCGGCGATTTTTGATTTCCAGCATCTGGCCGCCGCACGCAAAGCCAAGGCCACCCGTTTCTACACACTCAATGTCGCGCATTTTCGCGCCTTCCACCGCCCGGGCGATCCGGAGATCACCCACCCGTAGGTGCCACCGGATTCCCGGTTGCAAATCCTGCGGGAATGGGACAGGCTGCGCCCCGCAATTCAGCCACCTATCATATGAAAAAAGTATTTCTCGCCGTGGATTTGGGCGCAGGCAGCGGCCGGGTGATGGCCGCCAAGACGGATTTCACCAAAATCTATCTGGAGGAAGTTCATCGCTTCGACAACCCCGGCACCGACCTGCCGGGCGGCTCGTTCTGGAACGCCATCGGCCTGTATCGCGAAATCCTCGAAGGCTTGCGCCGCGCGGTCGAGCGCTATGGCGAGCGCATCGTCTCCATCGGCATCGACACCTGGGGCTGCGACTTCGGCTTGCTGGACGAGCGTGGCGGTTTGTTAGGAATGCCGCACCAATACCGTGATCCGCGGTTTGAGGGGATGGCGGAGGTGATGCACGGGTTGCTGCCGGCGGCCCAGATCTATCAATACACCGGGGTCCAGACCAATTTCTACAACAGCTCGTTGCACCTGTTGGCCGAGGCGAGCCACAATAGCCCGGCGCTGGCCAATGCCAGCCGCTTGTTGTTCATGCCGGATTTGCTGGCGTATTGGCTCACCGGGCGGCAGGCGGTCGAGCGCACCATTGCGTCGACCTCACAGTTGTTAGACCCGCGCACCGGCGACTGGGCGTGGGAGGTAATCGCGGCGCTGGGGCTGCCCAGGCGCATTTTCGGGGAAGTGGTGGCACCCGGCACGGTGTTGGGTCCCTTGCGCGACGAGGTGGTGGCGGCCACCGGTGCGGCGGGCATTCCGGTGCTGGCCACTGCCTGTCACGACACCGCCTCGGCCGTGGCCGGCATCCCGATGAGCGGCGACGACAACCTGTGGCTGTCGTCGGGCACCTGGTCGATCATGGGCATTGAGTCGCCCCACGCGATCACCGACGCCCAGGCGTTTGAGCTCGGGTTCTGCAACGAACTGGGCGTGGCCGGCACGGTGCGGTTTTTGAAAAACATCTGCGGCCAATGGCTGATCCAGGAGTGCAAACGCCAGTGGGCTCTCGATGGCGACGACCTCGATTACGCCGGCATCGACGAACTCGCCAAAGAGGCCGAGCCATTCACCGCTTTCATCGACCCGGATGACCCGACGTTTGCCAGCCCGGGCGGCATGCCGGAGAAAATCCGCGCCTATTGCCAACGCACCGGTCAGGTCGTGCCTAACAAAAAGGGCACGATCCTGCGCATCGCCACCGAGTCGCTCGCCCTCAAATACCGCGTTGTTTACGAACGCCTCTGTGCGCTGACCGGTCGGCGCTTCGCACGCCTCCACGCCGGTGGCGGCGGCATCAAAAACGAATTGCTGAGCCAGGCGACGGCGGATGCGCTGGGCATCGAGGTGATTGCCGGGCCGGTGGAAGCCACCTCCTGCGGCAACCTCATCACCCAGATGATCGGCACCGGTCACCTGCCGGACTATCAGGCGGGCCGCGAGTTGATCCGCAAGTCGTTTGATTTCAGGACCTTCACACCTAACAACACTGGCACCTGGGAAACCGCTTACGCCCGCTTCAAGACCGTGCTGGGGGAGACTGGACAGTGAGCGGCGCATAGGACGCCTGTTTCCTAACTGGCGGCGGTCTACGAACCGCCGCCGGTTAGGAAACACGAAGTTGCTCTGGGGATAGCGATGGCTGTTTCCAACCAATCAAACCTCACGCGGCACCGGGGTGGGGGGCCGTATCGGCACTCGCTTGAATGAGCGGACGCAGGGAGCGATGCGGGCCGGTTAGATCTGGATCGGCGGCGATGACGGCATCGGCAAGGGCGCGGGCTTCGCGCAGAAGCGTTGCATCCGCCAGGAAATCCGTGAAGCGGAGGTCGGCGAGGCCGCTCTGGGCGGTCCCTAACACGTCACCCGGCCCGCGCAAGCGCAGGTCCGCCTCGGCGATTTCAAAGCCATCCGAGGTCTGCTCAAGGATCTTAAGTTTTTCAAGGCCGTCCGGAGCCTTGCCGTCTGTGAGAAGAACGCACCATCCTTTGTGTTCGCCACGTCCTATGCGGCCGCGGAGTTGATGGATTTGTGCCATGCCGAAGCGCTCGGCATGATGGAGAATCATGACGCTGGCGTTGGGCACATCCACGCCCACCTCAATCACCGTGGTGGCCACCAGCGCGGCAATCCCGCCCTCCCGGAAGCGGCGCATGACCTCCGCCTTTTCGTCGGGTTTGAGCTTGCCATGGAGCAGGCCGACTTCGCTGCCGGCGAGCCGTTTCCGCCACTTGGCGTAGGCCTCGATGGCGGACTCCGCCTTGATGGCTTCGCTGTCATCGACGAGCGGATAGACGAGATACGCCTGCCGGCCTGCGGCGATCTGTGCCTTGATGAACCGGGTGACATCCGATTGCTTCGGGGCGATGCGCAAGGCAGTGATGGTTTTGCCGCGCCCAGGCGGTTTTTCATCTAACAATGAAACGTCGAGATCGCCGTAGATCGTCATGGTCAGAGTGCGCGGAATGGGTGTGGCAGTCATGACCAGCACATCCGGCACCAGACCCTGGCTGATGAGCGCGGCGCGCTGGGCGACTCCGAACTTGTGTTGTTCATCGATGACGACCAACCCGAGATCGCGGAAGGCGACGGAATCATAGAGCAAGGCGTGGGTGCCGATGATGATCTGGGGATCGCCGGCCAGCGGCAGTTGGCTGGTTTCATCGCGGTTGGCGGTGCGCAGGCCGATGCGCAAGCCCAGCGGTTCGAGCCAGCGGCAAAAGGTGAGGTAATGTTGTTCGGCAAGGATCTGGGTGGGGGCCATGAGGGCCGCCTGACAGCCGGAATCGATAGCCAGCAACATCGCCGCCATGGCGACAAAGGTCTTGCCGGAGCCGACATCACCCTGCAACAGGCGGTTCATCGGGCGGGGTTCGCGCATGTCCGCAACGATCTCCTTGATCGAGCGTTTCTGCGCGTTGGTTAGATCGAAGGGCAGGCTGGCGTAGAATCGCTTGAGCAAGGTGGTCCGGGTGCCCAGCACGCGACCCGGGCGCTCGTGATAGCGGGCACGACGCCAAACAACATTGAGTTGGAGAACAAAGAATTCCTCGCGTGCAAAGCGGCGGCGTGCGGCGTAGGCTTGTTCGATGGACTGGGGGAAATGCACCTCACACAGCGCCTGATGCCGTGGCGTGGCCGGATTGAGATCGGCGCAGCTTTGCAAGGTGCCGGGATCGGTTTGATGCAGCAGCAGGTGGATGACCTCGCGCAGGCGGCGCTGGGCAAGTCCTGGGATGTTTTTGTAAATGGGAACGATGCGCTCGAGATGAATGGAGGCCTCGTGTTCATCCTCCTCGCGGATGATTTCAAACTCCGGGTGATCAATGACAAGACGTCCGTTAGAGTCCTTGACCTTGCCATAGAGGATGACTTCGTGACCGGTGGCCACGAGTTTGTGAATGAAAGGCATGTTATACCAGCGGCAGGTGATTTTGCCACTGCCGAAAACCCCTCCGGAACCGTCCATCACGATGGCTTCATAAAACCTCCGCCCGTGCCCGAATCCCCGCAGCGCGGCATCAATCACCGTGCCCCGCAGACACACCGGAATCGTGGAGGATTGGTTAGGAAAGGCGTCAAAACGGCGACGGTCCTCATACCGCCGCGGCAGGTGATCTAGCACCGCGGTGGACGTGGTCAGGTCCACTGCGGCAAGCGCGGCGACATCCTTGGGCGCTAGAAGCGGAAGCGAGGCCAGAACGTCGTGGGCGGAATGCACGGCAACGAGCTTGCCAGGAATATCATATTTTTTCAAGCCAGCATACGCACCCGACCTTCGACGCCCCCCCAAGAGGACTGTGCGAACCACCCCCTGCGGCGGGCAGCCGCTGCAAAAATCCGGTCAAACTTACTACTGCGGGCGGTAGCCGCAGCTACGACGAGCCTGCGCATTTCCCGGACCTCTTGCGAGGCCCTAAACCAGGCTTGCCCTGAAGGCGTGGCAGGATAGGTTCGGGGCGTGAACGCTGACTTTCCGGCTTCTCCCCCGCGGGCGTGGGCGGAGATTGATTTGACGGCCCTGCGCGCGAATCTGGCCGTGGCGCGGCAGATGTGCGGCGTGGCCGTGATGGCCGTGGTCAAGGCCGGTGCCTACGGTCACGGGTTGGAGGAGATCGCCAAATCCCTGGCCGCAGAGGACATCGCGTTCTTCGGCGTCGCCAATGTGCGGGAGGCCCGCCAGATCCGGCAGGCGGGGGTGGCCACGCGGATATATTTGTTAGGTCCGACCTGGTCCGCAGAGCGTGAGGAAATCGTGGCGCGAGAGTGGACGCCGTGCCTGTCCTCGCTCGATGAAGCGCAGGAATTCAACCGCTTGGCGGTGGCGCGCGGCGTGCGGCTCAGGGTGCATTTGGCGGTGGACACCGGGATGGGGCGGGGTGGCTTTGTGGCCGAAGGTTTGCCGGCTATGCTGGCGGCCTTGGAGCGGCTGGAGGGTTTGGAAATCGAGGGCATCGGATCGCATTTGCCTTCGGCGGATGAAGATGAGGAATTCACCCGGAGGCAGATGGCGCGGTTTGAGGCGATCATCGATGAGCTGGGTGGCGCGGCGCGGTTCCGCTGGCGGCATTTATCTAACAGCGCAGGGATTCTCGGTTATGCCAACGGCGTGTGCAACCTCGCGCGTCCGGGCTTGATGCTGTACGGGATTGCGCCGCTGCCGGGGTTCCAGCCGCAGCTCCGCACTGTGATGACGCTCAAGTCGCGCGTGACTTTGGTGCGCACCTTGCCGGTCGGCCACGGCGTGTCCTACGGCCGGGCGTTTGTCACCACCCGCCCGACCCGGGTCGCCACCGTGGGCATCGGCTATGGCGACGGCTACCCGCGGCATGTGTCCGGGCATGGCGCGCAGGTGTGGATTGATGGCCGGCGCTATCCGATTCTCGGCAGAGTGACCATGGACCAGATGATGGTCGATGTGAGCGCCGGTCCGGACGTTCTTGAGGGCGCTGAAGTGGAACTCTTCGGGCCGAATCTGCCGGTGGCGGAGGTGGCTGCCAACGCCCAAACCATTGTCTGGGAAATACTCACCGGCATCACGCCACGGGTCCAGCGGTGTTATCGGGCAGCGGGCTGAGGTGGCTCTAACCCAAGGGGGGCGCTCGCCGAATCGCCCATGCCCATGGGCTGTCTCAGGCACTCACTAGCACGCCTCTTGCGCCCGGCAGTTCAGATCACCCTTCCTTGAACTTGAAACGTCCGCCCGGCACCGAAAAATCCCCGCCGGTGCTGAAAAAACTCATTTTTTTGTTCACCCGAACATCTTTTTTCTTGCGTTGCGCGCGGATTGCGTGTAATTCATCCGCCAACACCCCACACCCCCATGGCCGCCAAACCAACCTCCGAAGAATCCGCCGCTGAAAAACACGCCGAAGCCCGCAAGCGCAACCTCGACCTCGCCATCGCCTCGATCCAGAAGGAATTCGGCGAAGCCGCCATCATGCGCATGGGGGATGGCCACCGCGTCGATGTGGACGTCATTCCCACCGGCAACCTTTTGATCGACCGCGCCCTAGGGGTTGGCGGCTTCCCGCGCGGCCGCATGGTCGAGGTGTTCGGTCCGGAGTCTTCCGGCAAGACCACGCTCACTCTCACCGTCATTGCCCAAGCCCAGAAGCGCGGCGGCATCGCCGCCTTCATTGACGTCGAGCACGCGCTCGACCCGCAGTACGCCAAGAAACTCGGCGTCAACATGGACGACCTGTTGGTTTCCCAGCCGTCATCCGGTGAAGAAGCGCTGCAAATCTGCGAGGCGCTGGTGCGCTCCAATGCCATCGACGTCATCGTGTTGGATTCGGTGGCCGCCCTTGTCACCAAGCAGGAACTCGACGGTGAGATCGGCGATTCCACGGTGGGTGCTCAAGCCCGCCTGATGAGTGCCGCGATGCGCAAGCTCACCGCGCTCATCTCCAAAGCCCGCACCGTGTGCATCTTCACCAACCAGATCCGCGAGAAAATTGGCGTCATGTTTGGCAACCCGGAAACCACTCCCGGCGGCCGCGCCCTCAAGTTCTTCTCCTCGTTGCGCATCGACATCCGCCGCATCGGCCAGATCAAGGCCTCCGACGGCACCGTCACCGGCAGCCGCACCAAGATCAAGGTGGTCAAAAACAAGGTGGCCCCGCCCTTTACCGAGGCCGAGTTCGACATCATGTACAACGAGGGGATCTCCTCCACCGGCTCACTGCTGGATATGGCCTTGGAAATGGAAATCGTGCAAAAACGCGGGTCGTGGTTCAGCTACAACGGCACCCAGCTCGCCCAAGGACGCGATGCCGCCAAGGAACTCCTCAAAGGCGATGCCGCCCTCTACGCCGATATCGAAACCCAGGTCAAGGCACAGCTCGAATCCAAGAAGAAGAGCTGAGACCTAAGTCCAGAGCCACTCGAAATACACCGATTCAGACCTGATAGGCGCGCTGGCCAAAGATCGCCGATCCGACGCGGACGTGAGTGGCGCCTTCCTCGATGGCCACTTCATAATCCCCACTCATGCCCATGCTCAGGGCGGGCAGGGAAACCGCAAACTCCCGCTCCAGGGAGTCGCGCAAGTCCCGTAGCCTCACAAACCACTGGCGGGCGCATTCCGCCTCCGGCGCGGCGGGCGGAATCGTCATAAGACCGAGGATCTCGAGCCGTTCCAAGCGCAGGAGAGCCGCCATTTCGGCGCGGAGTTGGGCGGGTTCAAAGCCACCCTTTGAGGCTTCGCCAGCGACGTTGACCTGAAGCATGAGCTGGGGAAAAAGCCCGAGTTCAGCGGCGATTTCGTCCGCGTAGGCGGCGAGGCGGAGGCTATCCATGGCGTGGATGACATCAAACGACGCGACTAACTTGCGGACTTTGTTGTGTTGGACGCGCCCGATGAAATGCCAGTGCAGACCACCGGGCAGCGCATCGATTTTCGGCAGCGCCTCCTGCAGACGGCTTTCGCCAAAGTGCGTCTGGCCAGCGTCGAAGACCTCACGGATGGCCTCAGTCGGCATGGTTTTCGACACAGCGACCAATTCCACTGCGTCCGGCGCGCGACCCGCCCGCTGACACGCGGCATGAATCCGCTCGCGGACGGTCATCAAGTTGGCGACGCTTCCCGCCATCAGTTTTCCTCTGGGGATTTCTTCGGAACGCCCGCCAGCCGCGCGCTTTCGGTTAGATTGGCGAGATCCCTGAGCACCATGATGGACTCGCGCTTCACGGGATCGAGGCCGGCAGGCCACTTGGGCGAGTCATCAAGGTCCGCGGTCTCATCTTTGGCGCGGCGCATGTAATCGGCATTTTCAGCTGCCGGATCGTATTCACGGAGGTCGGAATTCTTCTCCAGATCATCAAGGGTGAGCTTGTAGAAGCGGAGGGTTTTCTTGTCGGCAGCCAGCATTTTGGCAAACCGCTCGCGGCGTTCCAAGTTGCGCTCGCGGCGCAGGGTTTCCGCCTCCGCGAGTTCGCGCTCACGGGTTTCCTTGTTGAGGTAAACCTTGTTCTTCTTGAGGCGCTCCTTGTTCTTCATCACATCTTCGATGATATAGCCGAAGTCCTTGGAGTCGTTAACCCGCTGCTGGCTCGTTTCCTTGAGCCGAGGAAGGAATAGCGCCTTCTCGTCGAGCAGCTTGAACCCCGGTGCCGGGCTGATCCGGTCATGGGGCATTGCGTTGTCCAGAAACGACTCACCGATTTCCAAGCCATCCATGAGACTCGGCAGCACCAATTGGGGAACCACTCCATCCATCTGTGTGGAAGACCCGGATGGACGATAGAACTTTTGAATCGTCAGTTTGAGATAGCCGGCCCGCTCTCTGGCCGCGAAAAATGGCATCATCTCCGCAATCGGCATCGGCTGCTGGACGGTGCCCTTGCCGAAAGTGGATGACTCACCCACAATAACCACGCGATTGAAGTCCTGTAGTGCACCCGCCAGAATCTCGCTGGCCGAGGCGCTGCTCTTGTCGGTCAAGACCACCATGGGTCCTTCATAGATAGGCTTGCGGTTTTCAGATTCCTTCACTAGGACCTTGCCACGGTTGTCCTTGACTTGGACTACCGGACCCCGGTCGATGAAAAACCCGGTCATGCGGCGAACCTCATCGAGTGAGCCCCCGCCGTTATTGCGCAGGTCCAGGATCAAACCATCGATTTTCTCCTCCATGAGGCGCACGAGCAACCGCTCGACATCCACCGAGCACCGGACTTTTCCTTCGTCAAAATCCGCGTAAAATGACGGCAGAGTGATCACCCCGAGCCGCCGGCTTGGTCCGCTTGGCGATTTCATTTCAATGACTTGGCCGCTGGCTTGCTCGTCCTTGAGCTCCACTTTGCCACGTGCGATCACATAGATTTTTGTCTGCCCGGGAGGGGCTCCCGCCGGCTCAACCTTCAAGGCAACACCGGTGCCGACCTTGCCACGGATGAGATCAACGACCTTGTCGATTTTCATGAACATGATGTCGATCATGTCTTCCGGCTTGCCGGAGTTGAGTGAATCCACAGCGACGACGCGGTCGTTGAGCCTGAGGTTCCCTTCCCGATCGGCAGGTCCGCCCACCACAATACCCATGATCTTGGTGGCCCCATCCTCCTCCGCCTGCAACAAAGCACCAATGCCGACAAGTTCGTTTTTCATCCCATCCTTGAAGCGGGCCATTTCGCGGAAGCTCATGTAATCGGTGTGCGGATCGTAGGTGGTGGCAACCGCGCCGAGGAAGAAGTTGGCGATCTCCTCCTCATCCACATCCTTGACACTGGCGAGATAACGTTTGTAGCGGAGGCTGATCTTCTCCTTGGGACTGCGGTCACCCTTGTTAGGATCCGGCTTACCCTGTTCCTTGGCAAGTTTGGTGAGGAGTTCGCGGCGCAGCACTTCACTTAAAACAGCCTCCTTGACCTGTAGGCGCCAGAGTTCGACCGCGCGCTTTTCGTCCTTGGGCCATGCGGCCTCCTTGCGCGTGCGAGCAACCGACTCCTCGGCGGTGAAGTCAAAGTCCTCTCCCTTGAGCAGCTTTTCTGTGAGCGCCACCCTGGCCTCAACCCGCTTCTGAAACACGCTGTAGATTTCCTTGGCTGGAACCATGCACCGTTTCTCTAACAAAATCGTGTGCAGCGACTCGCCGAACTTCGCCCGGAATCCATCCACATCCGCCTGAGTGAAGTAAAGGCGCTGGTAATCCAGGTCGCGCAAATACGTGTCGAGAAAGCGCTGGCTGAGCTCCTTGTCAAACGGCACGCGGGAAAAATGATTGTTTTGCAGTGTAATGGCCATTTGCTTGCCGACCTCATTGAAGTCGGCCTGCTGGGCACTAACGGAACTGCACGCCGCCGCCAAAGCGAAGGCAGTGGCCATGCTACGAAACGGGACGTTGATCATGGAGAGGTGGCGGGAAAGATTCAGGATGCGGCAGCAAACTCGCACAAATTCCGGGCTTGTCGATACCTAAAACCCGGGGCGGCCAGTCACTCCCGGGATTTTCGCTCGGCGAGCCACCGCTGGAAATAGTCCTCCTTGGCGGCCCGCTCGGCGGCGGCGGCCGTCTCGGGCCCGGCTTGCATGCCCATGCCGAACTGAAATTGCAATTGGTCTGCAACCGCCGGACGGGGTGCCAGAACCACCGGGACGTCCATAACTTTGCCATCCCTGCACAACTTGATGGTGACCCGGGTTCCGGCCTTGAAAGATTTGATTTTCTCCATCACAGAGGCGGAGGTGTCCTCTTGCTGCCAAACTGTGTCATTGACGCCTAACAGCAAATCCCCGGCGACCATGCCTGACTTATGCGCGGGAGTGTCCGGCTCGACTTGGAGCATCCGGATGGCGAAGCGCGGTTTGACTTCATCGGGAAGCTTGACCATTTCAGTGTTCGGATTCATGCGAATGCCGAGAAATCCGACGCGGTTGCGGAGGTAATCATCAGCCACGAGTTCCCGCAGCACCGCCAAACACCGTTCACGCACCTCCGGCTCTCCCGCCGTTCTCGATTGCTGATAGAGATCCTCCAGCGCCGCGTCCGAGTGTTGGCGGGTCCATGCCAGCAAATCCGCCTCCGCCCGCTCCCGCTCCGCGAAAGTCTCCGACTTCAAGCCCTCCAGCAAGGTTGCCGGCAGCTCGATCGCCCATGCACCAACGACACTCACCAGCATTGCCATAGCGGCAATCAGAAGGCGGGGGTATGGCCGATTCGGGCACATGGTTTCAAGAAACGTCCGGTCTAACGAGTGCGCCGGAAGGGGAAGGTGTCTGCAAGCGGTTCACCAATCAAACCAACCCTTTTGAGGCACCTCGATCGTGTCATTGGGTTCAAGCAGGATCGCCATGTCCTGTGTCTGGGTCAGGTCATATAGACGTTGCTTGGTGCCGCGGAAAAGTTTGACCTTTTTCATATAGCCGAACTCAGTGGCCCCGCCCGCCGCCTGAATTGCCTGATAGAGGGTGAGGCCCTGGGTGAATTCAGTGGGCCCCGTGCGGCGCACCTGGCCACCAATGTGGACGATCTGCTTGTCAATGGTTTGTATGGTCGAACTCAACACCTGAATCGTGGGATTGGTGTAGATCTGACGGCTTTTGTATGCCGCTTGCAGGATGCGTGAGAGTTCATCCGCCTTCAAGCCGCCGGCGTGGATCTGCCCAATATGCGGCATGTTGATCATGCCGGAATCCGAAACCGGGTAGATTCCATCCACGCGGGGTTTTTCTTCCGCCGGCACGCCGGTGATGGTGATGGTGATCGCCTTCCCAGGGATGATCAGGGTCTGGGCAAACACGCTCACGCCCAACAGCAGCGAAGCAAGGCTTCCAAAGAGGATCACTTTAAGGTTCATGTCAAAGGGGGCTAAAGTTTTGATTTTTCAATACAGTTCCGCATCGGTTCCACGCACGGCGCTTTGAGCCTTGGTCGTGGCCTGGGCCTTGGGGGACGAACCGTATGGAGGAGCTCCCGCCTGGGATTCCGCCGGTGCGTAGTAGGTGTAATAGCTGGTGTAGTATTGGTATTGGCTGTCACTGCGAACATCCACGTTGTTGAGCACAACACCGAGAACGGTGCCGCCCACGTTTTCAACCGCTTGTTTCACACGGAGGAGCATGTTTCTGGGCAATTTACGATGTTGCACGACGACCAACGTAAGGTCCACTTCACTGGCCAGCACCGAGGCGTCACTCACACCGAGGATCGGCGGGCTGTCAACCAGCACCAGATCAAACCGGTGTTTGACATCCAGAATGAGGTCGGACATCCGGCGGGAATTCAGGATGCCGGCGGCATCCGCGGGTAGAATACCCGAGGGCATGAAGTAAAGGTTGTCCACCGGCGTCTGGAGGATCACGTCCTCCAGCATCAGCTCCGTGGTCAGGTAATTCGAGAGCCCCACGGAATTGTTGATGTCAAAGAACGTGTGCAGGCGCGGACGGCGCAAGTCGGCATCGATCATCAGCGTGGTGTAGCCGCCTTGGGCACAGACGTAGGCCAGATTGACCAGGGTGGTGGATTTCCCCTCACCCGCGCCACCGGACACGACCGTGATGGAATTGTCCTCGGGGTTCTTGCGGTTGAACTCGATGTTGGTGCGGAGAATGCGGTAGGCCTCGGCATCCGGGCTGGTGCCATTCTGCTTGTGGAGGATGCCGATATCCTTGGGAATGACCGCCAAAACCGGCACCTGCAAATAGCGCTCCACGTCCTCGAGCGTCTTCACGGAAGTGTCGATATACTCGAGGAAGAACGCGATAGCCAAGCCGAAGATCAGACCGACCACTGCGCCAAGGATGAGATTGAGGTTCACATTGGGAACCACCGGATATTGTGAAACCACCGGATCATCATGCACGATGATGGATTGGTCCGGCATCTTCCTGGCGATCTCCTCGCCGATCAATTTGAGCTTCATTTGTTGCAGCATCTCCTGCTCGGACTCAAAATCGCGCTTGGCATCCACATAATCCTGGGCATCCAAGCCGCGCTTGATGGCATCGGAGCGTTTCTCATTCTTACTGGCCAACGCGCGCTTGTAGCGAGCCTCTGCCAGTTCGAGTTTCGCCTGGAGGGTATCGCGCAGCGTGACGACCCCTTCATCGAGGTTCTTCTTCATGGATTCTAGCACCTGGGCTGTGGCTAACATGGTCGGGTGTTGCAACCCGAGTCCCTGTCTCTTCAAGCCTTCAAACTGGGTCTTCTGCTCCAGATACTTGGGATAGAGCGTTTGGATCACGTTGTCGGGAAGTTGCAAGCCGGACGCATAGACCATGAGCTGGTCGGCACTGTATTTCAAAAGGCTCTGGATCATGCTCTCCAACTGCATTTTTTCCGTTTCCAATTGATTGAAGGTATCCAGGGCGTTCTTGGCGCCGTTGTCATCTTCCATGCCGGTGTGTTGATAATAGGAATCGGGGCCGTAGTAAATGATGCCCTTGGAGCGCACGATGTTAGCCAGCACTTTACGGCGTTCCTCGACGGTGTCCTCCTGCGTGCGCACCGCTTTCTTAAGTTCGATCAGGGCCAGCTCACCTTCCTTGTTTTCCGACTCGCTCCGATAGTCTTTGTATGCGTGTGCCACCTCGGCGGCGATATCCTTGGCATCCTCCTTGTCCGCATGCCGAACCGTGATGGTGATCAAATCCGTGCCGCGGATGTTATCAGTCCTGACAATGCCGGTGAGAATCTGATAGACAATTTCACGGTCGATGCTCCACCGGGTTGTAAGGTCAAGGGTGTCGCACACCTTCATGAGGGCGTTGCGACTCTTGATTTTCTCAAACTCGGTGTTGAAGAAATTCGGCGTCGTGCGGCTGTAGCCGCTGGCCTCGCTCATCCCCGGAAACACATTGATCAGCGACCCCCGCTGCTTGACCTCGATTTTGGTGTAGCTCTCGTATCTTTTGGGGATCACGTAGGTGATGACGGCCGCGGTCATGAAAACCAGCAGCAGGGTGATGAGAATCACGCCGTAGCGGTTTTTAATGACCTGCCAGTAATCGAAGGCGTGGAGGACCGCTTCGCTTTGTTGGGGAGTGTTTTGCTGCATGGCAGGGAGTGGACGGGGAGGTAGCGTATCATCGGACCGGCAAAAATCAAAAGAAAACTCCCACAATGAAGGACATTGCGGGAGTTGATTGCCCAATCAAAGAAGGGCTTGAAGCGATTGCCTCCAAGCGGATGGCTGCGGTCACAAATCAGAATTGGTAGCGCAGGCCCAGACTGATGCGGTTGCGGTCGTAGTTGTGAGCGGTGATATCCGAACTGGAATTCGTGTAATTGTAAGTGAGGGTGCCGAAGAGGTTGTCATTGAACTTCACCGACAACCCGATGTAAGCGTTGACCAGATCCTCGCTTAGCCCGCTGGCTGTCACCGGGCCGAATCCGGAAACCCTGCGCCCGTCGTTGAAATTCGAGGGAATGTAGTCAACACCGCCTTGGATGGACAACATGGGAGTGATGGCATAGTCGCCGGAGATTCCGACGCGCAAGGTGCCGCGTTGACTGAAATCGTAATAAGTGAGGCCGATTTGCTGAATGGTGTCATAGGGTTCCACACTGTAGCGGACAAATCCCCGCAGCGAGAACTGCTCGGTAAGACGGGAATTGAGTGCCATTTCCAAATACGGATTGCTAGTGCTGGTGCTGGTGCCCACGGTCACATCATGGATCTGGATCCCGGCGCGCGTGATCAAAATCGTGTTGGGGCTGAAGCGATGCTCGATGCCGAGCGTCGCATAATGATCGCTGGAATCTGCGGCCAAGCCGCCGGCCGTCGTTTGACTGTAGCGGTAATCAAGCGTCAGCACGGTTTGCTGTGGCGTGAGCTGATAACGGAACTGGTGGTAGAGGGCCCAAGTGAACCGATCCTGATTCTGGACATCCGCATAGGATAGGCCGGTGAGGGTGACGCCCGTGTAAGTTGCCATCCGCTCGGTCCAGCGATAACCCAGCGCGTTGTCGGTTTCCCAGAAAAAATACGCGCCGGACTGGCGGGCCGTGGCAAAGCCATAGGCGTAATTCGGCTCCAACTCGTAGGCTAGGAAGCTGCGGCTGGAAAGACGCAGGCGCTCGTCAAAGCGGTGGGTGAGATTCACTCCAACGCGGGCTTGGGGGTAGATATCCTTGCAGCCCGTCGGCTTGTCAAGATAGTATAGGGCGCCCAAACGCGCATAGACATCCCACGTCGTCTGGGGGGTCATGTTGACGAACGAGAGCCCCACATACGGACTGGTGGAAGTGGCACCATCCTTTACTGTCCCACCGCCAGGGTTGACATTATCGTCATAGGTCACATCCACGCCGAAGCTCCACTTGAGCGGCATGGATTGCTGGGCCTCGCTGCCGACATTGTAGAGACCTTCCGCGGCCATGGCATAACCGGTCGCGAGAACGGCCGCGAAAATTAGGGCGAATTTGCGTTTCATTTGATAGATTAGTTTAGAATGAAAAACACCAGCACAATCGACTATAAAAGCGATTTAGGATATGC
>JBAXPF010000022.1:0-23605 GCA_037132955.1 Verrucomicrobiota bacterium
TAAAATCACGCCCGCCCCGATGATCGTCCTGCTAGACCTCAACTACACGCTGGTGGCCAACTCGCCCCAGCACGGCACCACGCCCGAGCGCATGGAAAAACGCCTCGCGGGCGAGCGATACCGGCAATGGCTGGTGGAACTCGTGCGGCCGCACACGGTCATTCTGATTTCGGCCCGCCCGGATCGCTGGCTTGATG
Source organism: Verrucomicrobiota bacterium (assembly GCA_037132955.1). Lineage (GTDB taxonomy): Bacteria > Verrucomicrobiota > Verrucomicrobiia > Verrucomicrobiales > Akkermansiaceae > Luteolibacter. The sequence continues at coordinate 198 of JBAXPF010000022.1, forward strand.
CCACGCTTGAGAGGATAGAGCAAAAAACCGGTTGGCGACCTGGCACCGCATGTTTTGCACCGCCGGGATGGTGGAATCCCCCGGCGATCAAGGAACATCTTCTCCACCGAAATGTCTTCCCGCAATGGGGAAGTGATTCGAAATACCTCGCCATTGAAAGCAATCCGAGGACGCGCGGCATGTATGCCAAGTTGGGCATCCCATCGCTTTGGGTGAATTCATCGGGCACTTCCCTGCGGAACGAGCGGCGGTTAGTCCGTGAATTGCCCTTTTGAGATCAGCCGGAGTTCCACATTGGACGGGATCTGGAGATTATCAGGAAACTTCCCAGGCCCTCCGTTTGGCGGACTCTTGATGGCCTTTCTCCAATCTCTTCCGCAATGACGATACCCCGCACTTTGCCAAGTCTGGATCAGCACTTTGGGTGTCCTTTACAGCATTCGATAGGCGGGTAGCCGGTTGTTGACGCCGATGACTGGGATCTCGACGTTCGATTGGATGACTTCCGTGAAAATATGCGGGCGCCGTCACCAGAATAGAATCTTGTCCGTTAGGATATTTCGTGTCGCGCATCCGCCGCGTCCATGGTAGGTTCACGCAGTCATCGACGGGGAACTGGTTAGGCGCAACCCATGAATCCGGCGGAGTATGCAACTGATCATCGCATTTTTTGGCGGCCCAGAAGAATACGTGCGTGATGGCGCGCATCGCAAGATGGCTCGCCCGGACGAGTGCCCGATCTGCGGAAAATCCGGGGGAATGCGCCCTCACGGCTTTTACCCAAGATCGGTTACGATTCCAGGCCCGATCATGCGTCTGCTGATCCAGATACGGCGGTTCCTTTGTTTCTTTTGTCGTCGGACGACCAGCATGCTACCTGATTTTGCGCAACCCTACCGGCTGGTTGCGACGGACACGGTGAATGAATATCTCGCCGGATCAAGGGATGGCGCCGAGGTGACAAGATGGTCGGAACACCTCGGCCGCTATCAACAGAGGTTTGAGGACCGGATCCAGGAAACAAGGCGTGCCTTGGCAACGGCATACAATATCGGGGAGTTGTCGCTTGCTGCAACGGACCTGTGGGGCGAGGTCTGCCGGACCTTTGACGGGGCACGCAGGTTCACGGCGCGGTTTGCCGGTGAGGTTGGAATGACCGTGTTCGGCATCTATCGCTGCCACCGTCCGACTGAAAATTCTTCTAAACACATAGATAATAAATTGGCACATGGGCGGGACCCGCCAATATCGGCGCTCGGGCATGACAACTGACCTAACAACCGATCAAGATTCTCAGGCGCTGCAACTTCGGTGCCAGTGGTCAGCCGGTGAGGGCAGGGAGACCCAAAAATGGCGTTTCCCATTCGCAAGCAGCGCCATGCCTGATTGCACCATCTGATCCCTGACCCCAATCACCCGCACCTATCATGACCACTTTACCTCAGCACTCTAACGATGCTCCAGCCGACCCTAACACCGGCAATGATTTCCCCAGGGCAAACGCGGCTGCCTATGTCCGCATGTCCACCGAACATCAGCAGTATTCCACCAGCAACCAGATGGACGCGATCCTGGAGTATGCCGCGCGCCGCAATCTCGACATCGTCAAAATCTATTCGGACGAGGGCAAGAGCGGCCTCAACATCCAGGGGCGGGACTCGCTGGCCCGGATGATAGCCGACGTCGAGGCTGGCGGAACCGAGTATTCGTGCATTCTGGTCTATGACATCAGCCGCTGGGGCCGGTTTCAGCACGCCCACGAGAGTGCCTTTTATGAATACGTCTGCCGCCGTGCCGGAATCCCCGTCCATTATTGCGCAGAGCCGTTTGACAACGACGGCAGCCCGGTTTCGACCATCGTCAAGGGCGTCAAGCGCGCCATGGCCGGAGAATACAGTCGCGAGCTTTCCTCAAAAGTATTCCAGGGCGCCTGCCGCCTGATCACCCTCGGTTACAAGCAGGGCGGCGTCGCAGGTTATGGATTGCGCCGGATGCTGGTGGACCAGGCCGGACAGGCGAAGGGCGTGCTGGCGCATGGTGAGCAAAAGAGCATCCAAACCGACCGGGTCGTGCTCATTCCGGGTCCCGATGACGAGCAGGCTGATATCCGCTGGATCTATCAGTCGTTCGTGACCGAGGGCCGGTCGGAGGCTGAAATCGCCGCCATCCTCAACGCGCGGGGCGTGCGCACCGACTTTGGCCGCGAGTGGACGCGGGCGACCGTCCATCAGGTACTCACCAACGAGAAATACATCGGTAACAATGTTTATCACCGCACGTCTTTCAAGCTGAAGCGCCGCCATGTTCGCAATCCTCCGGAAAAATGGGTGCGTTCGGATGGTGCCTGGTCGGGCGTGGTGGAAGCGGGAGTTTTCCAAGCGGCGCATGGCATCATCTTGGCACGCAGCCGGCGTTTCACTGATTCGGAAATGCTTGCGGCGCTCAAGTGCATTCTTGAAAACCATGGGAAAATCACGGGCGTGATGATCGACGAAGCGGACAACCTGCCGTCAAGCGCCGCCTTCCGTCACCGGTTCGGCAGCCTTGTCAGCGCATACGCCATGATCGGCTACACGCCGCCCGCTGATTTCGGGTTTCACGAAATCAACCGCTGGATTCGCAGCAACCATCCCGAGGTTGTCGGTTCTGTGGCCAACAGCTTGCGCGGTGTGGGCGCGGGGGTGGAAATGGAGGAGCGTCGCAATGTGTTGCGGGTCAACGGCGAGATCCGTGTGTCGGTGTCACTTTGCCGCCACTGGAACACCGGGGCGGGCGCGTCACGCTGGGTCATCATGATGGATCAGGCGGGGCGACCCGACATCACCATCGCAGCCAGGCTTGCGTCGGCCAACGACGGTATTCGGGATTACTACTTGCTGCCATCCATTGATGTGACTGCCGGGAAACTGCGACTCGCCGAAGCCAACGGCATGTCCCTCGACGGCTATCGGTTTGACGATCTCAGTCACTTTTTCACTCTTGCCCAACGGACGCGCGTCGGAAGGGAATTCTAACCCACACAGAAGCCATGGAAAACGAAGTCGTATTCATACCGCTAGATCGCATTCGTGTCGTCAACCCGCGATACCGGGAACGCCGGAGATTCGAAAAGATCATCGAGAGCATCCGCAACCTCGGACTCAAGAAGCCGATCCAGGTCAGTCCACGGCAGGGAGGGCCGGCCGACGGGCAACCCTCGTATGATCTTGTTTGCGGTCAGGGGCGCGTCGAGGCGTTCCATGCGCTCGGCTATCTTGAGATTCCTGCCGTGGTGGTCGAGGCATCCAAGGAGGATCTCATGATCATGAGCCTGGTTGAGAATATGGCGCGCAGGTATCCCGCCCCCGGCGACCTCATCGCCGAAATCGAGCGACTCAAACAGGCGGGCTACAGCAATGTGGCCGTCGGTCGCAAGCTGGACATAGCCGATACGATGGTCGCCGGCCTGATGACCCTGCGCAACGCTGGAGAAGAACGCCTACTGAGCGAGGCCGTCAAAGGCTCCATCCCGCTGGGCGTGGCCATCGAAATTGCCAAGACAGAGAGCCCGGAGGCGCAGCGCGAACTATTGCGGGCATACGAGGGAGGTAATCTCAATCAGGCGTCCATCAAGGTCGTGCGACGTTTGTTGATGCAACGCAAGGCATTTGGCAAACGCCTCCACTCCCGCGAACGCGAAAACCAGCAGCGAAAACCATGGTCAACAGCCGACGGCTTGGTGAACGCGTTCAAAAAGGAAAGCCAGCGGCAGAAGTTGCTCATTCGCAAAGCCAAAGTCTGTGACGCCCACATCCTCTTCATAACGACAGCGTTCCGCCGCCTCACCATTGACGAGGATTTCACCAACTTGCTGCGGGCCGAAAGACTGGACACGATGCCTGCATTTCTCGCGGAAAAAATCGGATTGGAAAGGAGTCTAGCATGAACACACCCAAAATTGGATTTGAAAAACAGCGTATGGTTTTGCCGCTCGACCGGATACTGCCGGTGCGGGTCGTCAAAGATCCAGACAAGAACGTATCGCGTTACCAGACCATCGTCTCGTCGATCCGCGAAATCGGCGTCGTTGAACCACTGATGGTCTATCCGCAGAAGGGGAACGAGGGGTTCTATCTGTTAATGGACGGACACTTGCGGCTCCACGCCCTCAGGGAGTTGGGCATTCCTGAGGTTGAGTGTCTCGTTGCCACCGATGACGAGAGTTTCACCTACAACGCCCGCATCAACCGGCTCTCCGCGATTCAGGAACACAACATGATTTCCAAGGCGGTGAAGGATGGTGTGCCGGTGGAACGAATCGCAGCCGCACTCAACAAAAGCGTGAGGGACATCAAGGCACGGCTCAACATGCTCAACGGCATTAGCCCCGACGCCGTGGATCTGCTCAAGGACAAGCACATCTGCCCGAGTTCTCTCCAGATTTTGCGGAAGGTCAAGACCATGCGCCAAATCGAAATGGCCGAATTGATGGTCAGCGCCAACAACTACACGAAAGGTTACATCGGGGCACTGTTGCTGGGCACGCCCAAAGACATGCTTGTCGATCCGGGAGCTAACAAGGTACAAACCAAAATCTCCCGCGAGGAACTCACCCGGATGGAAATGGAGATGGAAACCCTGGAACGCGACTACAAGGGGATCGAGGACAACTATGGCGACAATATGCTCAACCTAACTGTTTTGAGAGGATACGTCCGCAAGTTGCTGGCCAACGTCAAAATCGAGCGCTTCCTCGGCAGCCGCCATGGGGAAATGCTGGTGGAATTCGAACGCATCGCGGCGGCGGAGGGTGTGTAGCGGGCTTGCCCCGTGGATTTATCACTCCCGCTCCATGGCCTCCTTGAGGGCAGAGTTTATCAGATCCCCATGATCAATACACCACAACCAACCGGAAAAACCACGCGAGAGGGAACCTAAACAGTCGCCATTGGTCTCAATCAAATATATTCTCACTGCAACAAGCCAAGGACTCATCTCATGCGTTCTCTCTCCAAATCAAAAATCATCGCCTATCGCCAATGCCCGAAGCGCCTGTGGCTGGAAATCCACCGGCCCGAACTGCGCGATGATTCGGCTTCCGAAATGGTATTCCAGATCGGCTACCAGGTCGGGGATGTTGCAAGGAGCATCTATGACCCAGAAGGGCGCGGCGTGTTGATCGACATTGAGGCCTTGGGCCATGGGGAGGCATTGGCCCGCAGCGCAGTGCTGCTGAGAGACGGCCAGGCTTCGGTTTTTGAGGCTGGCATGGCAGCGGGAGGTGCCCTGGCCTACGCGGACGTCATGCTGCCGGACATCTCCGATGGCACGCTCCGCTGGAAGATGATCGAGGTGAAGTCATCGACCGGCGTTAAAGATTACCATCGCGACGACATCGCCGTGCAGACATACATCGCGACGAGTGCCGGAGTCAGCCTGTCGTCAGTATCGCTGGCGCACATCGACACCTCATTCGTCTATTCCGGCAATGGTGACTATCGGGGCCTACTCAAGGAAAACGATCTGACCGAAGAAGCTCACTCCCGCGGCGGCGAGGTTCAGGAATGGATTGCTGCAGCGCAAACTGTCGCCTCGCTGCCTGATGAACCTGAAGTTGCGACTGGCCCACATTGCAACGATCCATTCACCTGCGGTTTCTGCGCCTACTGCAACCGTGACAAGGTGTGGCCGGAATATCCGCTCTCATCCCTGCCGCGATTTGGCAGTTCCAAGCAGGCGCTGATGGAAGAACTGGGAATCGAGGACTTGCGGGATGTTCCAGACGAGCATTTGTCTGCTCTTCAGGCTTTGGTGAAAAAACACACCACCGACGGCACCGTGTTCTTCGATGCCGAAGGCGCGGCGGCCGACCTTGCTCCCCATGGTTTCCCCGCGTATTTCCTCGATTTTGAGACAGCCATGTTTGCAGTGCCGATCTGGAATGGCACCCGGCCCTATCAACAAATCCCGTTCCAGTTCAGCCTTCACATCCTCGATGAAGACGGCGCCCTCCAGCACCACGGGTTTCTCGATCTATCCGGCGACGATCCGTCCATGGCCTGCGCCCAGTCCCTGATCGACCTCTGCGGCGACCAAGGCCCCGTCTTCGCCTACAACGCCGGCTTCGAGTGCCGCGTGATGCGGGAACTGGCAGGTCGCTTCTCAGCTCTAACCGTTTCCTTGGAAGCAATCGTCGCCAGAGTGGTCGATCTGCTGCCCATCGCCCGCAATCGCTATTATCACCCCAGCCAGCATGGTAGTTGGAGTATCAAGGCCGTGTTGCCCGCCGCAGTCCCGGAATTGTCCTACGACCAGCTCGACGGAGTTCAGGACGGCAACACGGCAGTCGCAGCCTTCATGGAGGCGATTGCTCCGGCTACAGCGCCAGATCGCAAGAAGGAAATCGAGAACCAACTCTTTTCCTACTGCCGGCTTGACACTTTCGCCATGGTGCGACTCTACACATTCTTCAGCGGGGGGGGTGACAATTTGCTTATGGATTCTGGCTGGATTTACCGGATTGGCTGACGGGTGTTGTTTGGGGGTGACGCTGCGGAGGTGTGATCACTGTGAACCGCCTCAGCAACGCCGCAACTTTGGTGTCCGGTCAGGCATGATGGAGGCAAATGGTGGGGGCGGAGGTGAGGGCGACCGTGAAGGGTGGGCCGGGACTTGATGTGCCTGTTGGAATGGCCCTGTTGGAATGGCCCTTGCATCCCTGCCGGAAATCTGTTGGAGTGCAGGCACGACTCCGGTTGAGGAACACATCCATGCCGGAGCGATCTGTCCCACCATTTCCGCCGCCGTAAGGCATCTGCCATTTCCGCCCCGACCAGCATCTTGGAAGCCCAGTGCTTTCCACACAACCACCGACCCTGACCCGAAGCCATGAAAGAATTCCCTTGGATAGAAATCCACGAAGAGCTGTCATTGCGATTACTTGACTACGAGAATCGGCAGTCCGAGCTGATAGAAATGTTGCGGCAGATGGAGGAGGCCGGAATGAACGCCTTGTCCATCAATGACCAAGGAGCGGGAGACAAGAAGACAAAGCTCGGTGAGATCGACCCATTCACGTTTTTCTCGAACTTCTGTCGGAACGCGACACTCAAGAACCGGAAAGAGATGTGGGCTTGGGTGAAATCTGCAATGGGCCTGACATCGGAGGTTCCGTCCAGCTTTCCCGGGATTCCGGTGTTGATGTCGCTGAATGCTTGGTTCTTTGCTTACGAAAAGGACCGGGCTCCCGAGGATATTCCGTCACTGTGGGCGCTGTTCCGCAGTGTGCATGCACTCAAGCCCCAATCGCCGACGGATTTAATCGACGGTCTGACTCGGGATTTGTTTGACCAGTGCCTCAAGATCAAGGGAGTAGGCATGGGCAAACTGACGAGCGGACTGTTTTGGACGTTCCCTCGCAGTGCTCTGCCATTGGACTCGAAAGGCAAGAGTAGCATGCATGGCGGTGGGGACGTCGGAGATGTGAAAAGCGCGGATGCTTACGTCGACTGGATGCGCGAGGTGACTTCAACGTTCAATTTGTCTGGCGGACGCGAAGACGTGGCACAATTTTCGACCCGAGCGCATTGGGACTCGGAGACGCGAAATCACTTGGAGCAGATCACGGCGAATCAAGACATGCTCTGGCTGCGCTTCAGAACGCGAATGCCGGATTTCAAGGATTTTGGAGAACCTGGCAGTCGGTTTGTAGAGCAGGAGATTGACTACAAAGACAAGATTCAGAAGCGGTTCCGGGATGAGTGGGGTGATGACCAGAGCAAGCTACGGGCGGAGATCGGGGCGGGCCACGCCCGGCAAGTATTGGACAGTATGCGTAGGGCGGACAAGAACATCGTGGACTACCGGGCATGGGACAGCACTTTCGGGACCGACGAGCAGGTTACGGCGGCCATGTTGGGCGCTTGCTTGTCAGCCGCAGAAAGTCGCTACAAACCAGAGGCTGCTCTGGGTCCGGTCTTCGATACCGCCGAAGGCCACGGCCTCACCCTGGCGTGGGACGCATTGTCCTACGTTCTCTGGCTGCTTGACCCGGAGTCGTTTTTCCCGATCAAAATCTCCTATTACCGGGAGCTTGCCGCCGAGTTGGAAATCAAACTAAAGCACAAAGGCGCTCCGAATGCGGTAGGCCTCAGCGAGATGCTGTCTTTTGGCGCGGCCTTTAGCAAATTCCTGGATCCGGCAGGTGCGAAGGGCTGGATTGAAGTGCAGTCGTTCCTGTGGGTGGTGTGCCCGAATTCGTATGACGATACCAAGTCATGGTGGTCGAGATTCTTCGAGTCCGAGCAGCAGGCTCACCAAGCCTTCGACTACTTGCGCGATGTCTTGAGGGCCTGTGGCGTCGAAGATTCAAAAGGTTCGACAGCCCAGAGGATTTCATTTACCTATCTTGTAACGAAGGGTGTCCTTTCCATGCGAGTCAACTGTGGCGGCGTGCAGGTGATTTCTGTGGAAGAGCGGACCGGCAAGCCCGTGAATTGTGGAATTGTCGTGCCGGTGGATGAAGCCGATCCGTCTCGCCTGATTGACACGCTCAAACCGACATACTCGGGTAAAAAAATCGGGTTCTATCATTTGGCGCTTGAAGATCTAATGCGTCCAGACTCACCCGAAAGAAAACTGCATTTTCAGGGCATCGAGGCCGTGGCTGGCTACTACAAGGGCATCAGCAAGCGGACTTGGCCGGAGGCCCACAGGCCAAGACTCCTGGGTGCGGCTTTCCATCCCGAAACAAGGGAGGGCCTGTTCCGGGACGGGCCGAAAGTGGGTCCGGTGCCTCCACCGGTCGAGGAGAGCCCCTCATACTGGCTCATTGCACCGGGCCGCGATGCCGAGTACTGGGAACAGTCCCTGATACGGGGCGAGATCACCATCGGATGGGAGGAGTTAGGTGACTTGGACCAATATGGCGGGATGGATGAACTCCGCGCGGCTCATCAAAAAGCGTTTCCCCAAACAGATCCGACTCAGTCGGCGCAGATGCTCTACTCGTTCTCACGAGAGGTGAAGCCCGGCGACGTGATCTTTGCCAAGCAGGGTGTTTCGAAGGTTGTTGGATGGGGTTTGGTGACTGGCGGATATCAATTTGATAAAACGCGCGAAATGCACATGGGAGTGATTCCGGTTGAGTGGAAGTCACAAGACATCGTGAGCATGCCTGCTGGCCAAGTGTTGCCGCAAAGGACCGTGACGCTCATGAGCGAGAATCTGCAATTCTTGAACTTGATGAAGAGTTCCTACACAGGTATTCCGGGGCTTGTGACACCACCGAAGCCGGTGGGTGCTAATCATTGGTGGTTCCAGTTCACGCCAGCATATCAGGATGAGGGCGGATTGTTTGCGATTGAAGATGTGGCAAAAGGAGCACTGTTCCGGTATTCGGCGACCAACTCGCAAGGAAAAGAGCGTCAGAAACGGCAGTGGTTCAAAGAGGCGCGGGCGGGGGATTCATTCGTCGCCTACGTCACAACGCCGAAAAAATATGTCTGCGGATTTGGGATTGTGCGTAAGGCACTCGGAGAAACCGACACAGGGGAGCTTGAGTTGGAGATCACACACAAACTGGAACAGCCGGTCACGCGCGAGGAATTGCAGGCGGTTGAGGAGTTGGCAAAGATGGAGCCATTCCTTAATCACATGGGGTCGTTGATGAGGCTGACGCCCGAAGAGTACTCCGCAATCAAGAGCCTTGCGGGCGGAGGGGTCGTTCCACCGCGTCGCGTCGAGAAGCCTTACACGCTTGACGACGCTTTGGCCGAGATCTTCACATCGCGCGATGTGCTCACCACCATCCTCCGCCAACTGGAGCGCAAGAAGAACATCATCCTGCAGGGTGCACCGGGCGTGGGGAAGACATTCCTGGCGAAGCGTTTGGCCCATCTGCGGCTGGGCAGAAAGGACGATTCGACAATCCGGATGGTGCAGTTTCATCAATCATACACCTATGAGGATTTCATAGAAGGCATTCGACCGAAGGAGAGCGGCGGCTTCGAGATCCGCCCTGGTATCTTCCACAGGCTTTGTCGTGAGGCGATAGCCGATCCGCAGCGCGATCACTTCCTGATTATTGACGAAATCAATCGCGGCAATCTGGCGAAAATCTTCGGCGAGTTGATGATGTTGGTCGAGCACGACAAGCGCGGACACATGGTCGAACTTGCATACAGCGGGGAGCCATTCCTGGTGCCGCCGAATGTCTATCTGATTGGGACCATGAACACCGCCGACCGCTCGCTGGCGATGGTGGACCACGCGTTGCGCCGACGTTTTGCATTTGTGACGTTGGATCCAGGGTTCGGGCATGACGGATTCGCGGAACATCTGACGGATCGCGGCATTGCCGGTGAGATGATCCAGCGCATCCGGAGGCGCATGGGCAAGGTGAACGGTGAAATCAGCGAGGCCGACTCAACCCTCGGAGATGGCTACCGAATCGGGCACAGCTTTTTCATGCCGAACGGCCCAGTGGAAGATCCCGAGCAGTGGTATCTCGATGTGGTCAAGTACGAGATCCTGCCCCTACTGGCGGAGTACTGGCTGGATGACAGCGACAAGATGAAGCACTTCGGGGAAATTATGTTAGGTCAACCGTGAACGACGAGCCATCCATTCCGATCCGTAACTTGTTCTACTTGTTGGTCTACGCCTGGGATCACAAGTTGGACGAGGCGGAAGAACGCGATTTTGAAGCCGGTCGCTGCCCGGATCTTACCCATTTGTTTGCGAAGATCCTGCTCAAGGGAGTGACAGAATTGCTAAAGACCGGATTGGACCGTGCCTATGTGCCGCATGAGGAGACCACGTCGCGGGTGCGCGGGCGCATCGATTTCCCCACCTCGGCCCGCCACCAGACGTGGTTGATGGGTCGCCTGCATTGCGAGTTCGATGAATTCAGCCATGATGTCCTCCACAATCGCTTGATCAAGTCAACGCTGTTGCTATTTGCCAATGATCGGAATTTGAACACCAAGTTGCGGCAGAAAGTCGTACACTGTCTGGAAAGCTTCCAGGAAGTGACCCCCTTGAGTCCGGTCATGCCCTCTGATTTCCGCCGGGTCCAACTGCACCGCAACAACCGGTCCTACCGATTCCTACTGTCCTTGTGTGAATTGGTCCATGCCTCGCTGTTGCCGGACCGGTTGAGGCAGGGGAAACGCCGGTTCCGCGATTTCACCCGCAATGAAAAGCTGATGGCTCGGGTATTCGAGGATTTCGTGTTCCATTTTGCCGAGCGGCACCTGAAGAATACCAAGGTTAGTGCGATGGAAATGAAGTGGCAGGCTGAAGGTCCCGAAGAGTCCTTGGCCTTCTTGCCAGTAATGCGGACCGATGTGACACTCGTCTCGGGAGACCGCCGCGTGATCCTGGATTGCAAGTATTACGTCGACGCCTTGGTCGAGAGGCACCTGGACAGCGGAGTGAAGCGATTCCGCAGCGGGCATCTGTACCAACTGCACGCCTACCTGACTAACAAGGCCGCGGCAGACCCGGAGTGGGCAAATACCGAGGGTATCCTATTATACCCGGTGGCAGGCTCGCGGCTTGACCAATCATTGGTTCTCAACAAGCGCCACTCGCTGCGGATCGTGACACTCGACTTCAACCAGGATTGGTCGTGCATCCACCGTGACCTGCTTGCCATCCTTCGAGGTGAGCAAGTCGGAATGGGCATCGGTTCGGATGGCGCCTTACCGGTTGTCGCATCGCAACGAATTTGAAACCGGCTGGTTGTATGGACTCCGTATTGAGTCTCATAGTGTCCCTTATCACCCGGTTTTCACAACGGCGAGCAACTGGCGTGCCCGGCTCACACCCATGAACCAAGAGTAGTGGTCGTAGTCGGAGGTGAGGTCCGTGTGGGGAGCGAGGCCGATGAGGATGACGGCTTTGGAATCGAGGCCCTTTGCCTTGTGGATGGAGGTGTGGCGGATGCAGTCGGGGGGGTGCTTTCCTCCTCAAGGCATTCGCGCAAGTTCTGGATTATAATGATAGTGTTTCAGGCTGCCTAAGCAGTTCTTTAAGACGGACATTGTTCTCGCGGATTCGCATTGGGAGAAATTTCGCCGTTCTTGCGCTTGGGGAGACGCTACAAAAGAAGACAGGAGTTTCCTTGTTGTCCACGCGAATGCGCTGGTATCCCACAAATGCCTTGCCGCCACGAGGCACCTTTCCGAGGATGCCGGTGACCTCGGATTCTCCCATCTTCGCAAGGTATTCGTTCAGATAGTATTGCTTCGTGACCGCTCCGGCCATCAGGACAAGCCTGCGACTCCGAGCGAGGCGAATGCACCGCCAGAACCACGGGAGACTTTGTCTGATGAGCGCCTCAAATCGCTCCGCATCCGGGAGTCCAGACATGGGCCGCGTTGGCCACGGGCACAGATCGATATGCGCGGCCGTCCCGTCAACGAACGATGCGCCTATCTCGTTTAGCGCCCGCTCCCAACTTTCAAACCAAGGATGCGGTGGGAAGTCTGCGCCGTTAAAGTACTTGGTCAGACGCGCGCATGCGGTGGCGGAATCAATGCCCGCCCAGTTCCGACCACGCATTTCCCCGTCCGACGGGTTGAGCCCGACCGTGAGCACTCTAGCCGTCTCAAGATTTCCAAAGAATGGAATTGGCACAATCGGAAGGCTTCGATCGAAGACGCCCTTGAATTCGGCGATCACAGCTGGCGTGGTCGCGCCGAGGTCTGTCAGCAGATTTTCAAGGTTGTCATTCAACATTCGGTTAGGCCAGAACTGGTGGGTGCCAAGACAAGAGGAGCGCCTAACGGAGATGGCGCCGGGTCCGGATTCGGACTGAAGGCCGCTTGAACCTGTCCGCGCAGATCAGCCACCGCATACGAGCGCTGGGCTGCCAAGTGCAAAATGGGGATTGAAGCGGCGGCGAGTGCCGAATCCAGGAACTCGTCGCGATGCTTGCGCTTGGCGGCACGATGGGAGCTGTCGTCTAACTCGATGACGCCGACGACGCGGAATGTCTGCGGATCACAGACCACGAAGTCCGCGTGCTTGGCGCAGATGCGGTTGAAGGCGGCCTGCCGGCGCTTGCCTCCAAGACCTCGCCGAACCTCGATAACATCCGCCAGACGAACCTTGGCCAATAGGTGGTATTCGGAAGAAATCGCGTGCTGCAACACCCCAAAAAACGAACGCTCCGCCGGGGTCAACAGCGCATCAGCGGCCGTGTAGGGATAATCCTGCTTCCCGCCCCGGGAGAGCGCAGCGAATAGTGCGGACAAAAGCGCGCTGAGCACCACGAGGAGGACGACCGGACCAATGAGCTTGATGAGAAAATCTGGTGGCATGGGAGTCTGGGGATTTGGTTTGGAGGCTATCTAATAATTCACATCGCCGATTTCAAAAATATCTCTTTCCGGTGGTAGTCGAGGAACTGTTTCTGATCGCTGTTGAAGCGACCTACGAAGATAGGACTGTCACAGCGCACACCCATTCTCGATAAGGATTCCGTGTCCGCGACTGGCGAGACCAGAACATCACCTTCATCACCGAACGAAATGAAGCCGCGGTCAAACAGGTGATCGATCGATGGGGTCAGCAGCAATCCGTTGCCACCGGACAATCGCTCCTCGTTGTCGGATTCCCGCCAAGGCTTGATGTGGCTTGCAATCAAATGGGTGGGATTCACCACATGCGTGAGACGGCACTCACGCTCAAACCGGGCGACGTTCTCCTTGAACTTGCCCTGCCCCCGCCGGGCGAAGATCAGCGCCTTGCGGGTTGTTTCGGAAATCGAAAGGTTCGCGGCGATCTTGGCTTGAAGCAGGTCCTCCCACTCGATCAGCACCACCGGGTCCGCGGTGGATGATTCACCGTCATCCCTGACAACCGAGGAGCCCATCAAACCAAGCAGCATCGGTTCTGCTAGATTTAGCAAGGTTCTTGAGAGGTGCTCGGAAACCTCGGCCAGATACGCACCTTGATTGCCGTGGCCGTCGGGACGAACTGGAGAATGGCGGGCAGGAAGCAAATGAGCGATCTTGCCTGCCACAGCGGCGATCCGAAGCGGCCGCAGGAACCGCTGGAAGCCCACGTCCACGCGCCACCCCAGCAGGTCCCACGCCTCACCCACCTTGCCGAACTCGTCCGGGCGCGGACACGAGTAGCACGGCAGCTTTGCCACTCCGACCGCTTGAAGATGAGAGTTGGCATACGAAAACACCAAATCGCCCTGTTGGATCTCACGCAGAGTTTCGTAGAAGTGATTCTGGGCTCCGTTCTTTTTCCGCTTTGGGCACCATACATAGCCCTTTCCGACCTCGTGGTCGAAAGTCTGACTATGGTTGACCCACCAGTAGCGCATGTTGATCAGTGCGGTGAAAACCCTGGTGCGTCGTTCATGCCGTCGGCGCCGTGCGGTAGATAGCGGTCTTTCGCAAATCCCAGAACGAAGCGGTTTCTTAGACCACAGGATTCCGTGGACGGGCGCGAGGGATTGCCGTAGGCGAAGGGCGAAAGAACCAGCAGGCGGTTTTCCTCCATCGGTTGGCGGAATGTGGCGTCCATGGTTTTTGGAATATCGCGGCCGGGCACCCAGATGAGATTCGCGCCGCGCCGGGCGAGGATGGCGAGCACGTCCTGTTCCACTGGCGTGTGGAATCCTGAAATGATGGTGGTGCCTTCATCACACTGACGGCGGGCCCATTCGAGGGCATCGACCGCTTTTGCGGCAGGACATTGGGTGGAACAGAGGAAGGCCGTGGCGGATTGTCCGGCCAGAGCGAAATTCCCGATGCCGTGCAGGGTGGCGGGCGAATCCCCGGTGAGCCTGTCCCAATCCAGCAGGCGGATCGGCGACTCGCCACTCAGGTGGAATTGTTCGACCCGGCCGCGGCTCACCCAAAACACGCCGGGACGGTGGAATTCACGGGCCACTTTAAGGACAGGGGACAAATTATTAACGACCCCAAAGGTGATGCGCGGCTCGGTCTCGCCTGGCACGATCAACTCCGCAGGAAAATGCAGCCATTCCTTGATCCGCAGCACGTCGGCCAGCAGATCACCCGGCAACCCGCGCACCGCCCGCAAATCCGCGGGCACCGCCGCTGAAACGATCGCGAAGGACTCAGGGAGAATCCCGTGCGGCAAATCGGCGCGGAGACGGAAGGTGGTGGCTGTCATGGCTTCTTGCCCTAAATGCGTTTGATCTGGTAACATGGAATCTCCAGGTTAGAGGCCAAGTGCATCCAAGGCCGGTTTGAGGGGATTTTCCAGTTTTACCATCGTTTCCACCATTTCCGACTGGATTGCCGGCCATTCCGACTCCGGGCTGCGGTAGCCGCCACGCTCGATGACATGCTTGATGCGGCAGGCCCGCTTGGTGTCGAGGCGTTCCCATGAGAGCGCGCCACCGAAATTCGTTTCAATTTCCTCCCTGCGACCATGGAGTTGATCAAAGATGCGCTTATTCTCACTGACCTCGCCGCGATCAATATAGAGCTCGGTGATGCCATATTCTTGGACGATGACGTAGTTGAAGCCGAGGCCGCGTATGCCTGAACTCGCGCCCAGCCAATGGTAGCTTCCGGGCTTGATGTTGGCATGGCGGGTTTGACGGCTGCGAGCCACCGCCACGAGTCCCTCCCAGAACTTCAGGCGCACGTCGTAGCGCTCTGCTCGTTTTTTGCGCCCAACCTGTTCCTTTTCCCGCAATTGAATCTGATACTCGTGAGCCTCCGGCAATGGAATGATCTGCTGAACATCAATCAAACGGGATTCGCCATCCTGATAGGGACGCAAGCGAATGCAGCGGATGTCGATGTCACGGTCGCGGAGCCACAACACGGCGGTTGTGAGTTCCTTGCCAAAGTCTTCGGAAACCAACAGAATCCGGACATCCGGCGCAAAACTTTCCTCATCGGCGTCGTCCCATCCAAGAAATTCGAGCATCCGCGACTTTGCTTCATCCGGAGGCTCGCCCATTCTCGCCAGAAACTCGCCGTGAATCTGCTCCGCCCGCTCGAAGGTCATGGCAGATATCATGCTCGCATAGCGGATGGCCTGGAGTTCCATGTGGCCGCCGTCGTTGGTGCGCTTCAGTTCGATCACGACCAAGTTCGCTTGCCGATCAATGGCCAGCAGGTCGATGCGGCGGCGGCTGTCCTCCCAGTCTCCAAATTCCTCCGCAAGCACATAAAGATCGTCGCTCAGCACTTCGATCTGAGTGCGGAGCAGTCGTTGCAGGTCATCGCGTTCCCGGACTCGCATGTTGGCAAACGATGCTTGTGTGATCGGTCGGAAGGCATTCGGTGTCATTGCGTAGAGTGGCATGCTGGCTGTTGGCGTGGGTTGGGATGAGCAGTTTCAAGATGCGGGGCGTTGGTTATTCAGGCCACTTTGTATTCTTTGAGCCACTTCCGTCCTTTGTCGGAGATTTCCCAGACGCCGTTCGGGCTACCCTGTTTCATCCGTCCGTCCTCGTTGACCATGGTGTTGCGCGCCCACTGGGCGGAGTTGCGCCAACGGATCTGTTTCTCGCTGGATTTGTGCGCTTCATAGTCGATAGGCTTGAGTATGCCCTTCATCTTCTCACCCACTCGGTCAAGGATGAGTTTGGTTTTGCCCGAACCACCCATCTCTACCAGCACCTCAAGAATGACGCGGTAGTATTCGGTGTGTGGTGTGATTTCGCCCTTTTTCTTTTTGCCAAAGAACCGCTTGCTAACAATTTCCTGCACGGCCGGGCTGGCGTCATCCCGGAGGTCTTCCAATTCATCCCATTCGCCAACCAGTCCCTCCACCTTTTTCTGAAATGTGAGCAGGCGCTTGGCGAACTCAATGACCGAGGTAGCGGTGTCATAGTCGCCGCCTTGCATCGCCTTGGCTCCCTCGTTGCGGATGCGTTGCTCTTCCTCTGATAGCGAGTCGCGGAGTAGAGCGAGGGCAGTGGAAACGTCGTTCTGATCCGGTTGGTTGTTCATGACTTGTAAGGGTAATCGCAGGGTTGAATTAATGGATGTCGGGCTGATAGCTTTCGGAAGTCCTGAATTCGCGTGGCTGAATTTTAACCATTGGTGGTTTGATCAAGTGAGATTTGGCCGATGATCCAGTCTGCTTCCTCGGGCCTGATGGGCATGACAGCAAGCCTCGGCTGGCGGAGGAGAGGTGACGCGGCAAACGACTCCCCTGATCGGATTGCCGTGAGGGAGAGGGACTGGGAAAACGAGCGTACCGGGCGAAAATCGCAGGTCAACCAGGCTGGATCGGCGCTGGTGGGGTCAGGATAAGCGGTTCGGGTGACTTCCATAAGACCCATGACGGCTTGGTCCCGCTGACTTTGGAAGAAAAACACAGAGTCGCCGATTTGCATGGAACGGAGGTGTTTCCGGGCTTGCGGGCTGCGAATTCCACGGAGGGTAAAGGTGCCACGAGCTACAATTTCGGCCCAAGGAGTCCGAAATGAAGCGAATTTGATGAGCCAGCGAGGTGATCTTTTTTGCATTTTTGCAAAGATTTCTGTTGCAGGCGGAAACCTAAGCGCCTAGGTTTCCCCCGTCACAACCACCATGTGTGGTAGGTGCATTAGGCCGCGATCAAAAGTCGCGGCCCGTTTTTTTCCAGGCGGTGTAGTCACGGTGAAGCTGGGATCGGCGGTTTGACTCGGGGCGGTAGGTAGTTTTAAGGACGAAGTGGTTTCGGGCGATTTTGAGCACGATGAGGTAGTTTTCCGGCTCGAACCAGACGCAGACGTGCTGGTCCCTGCCACGGACGTTGGCCCAGACTTTGATGCCTGAGTTTGTGTCCGTCTCGTTAACAATGACCGGGCGTGCCCACGGGATGCGTTCCAACCTGTCTTGGATCGGAGTGGTGCGGGTTGTCTCGGGTTCTCCCTCGGTGACGCAATGCCAGTAGGTGTTCCAGCGGTTCGAGTTGGCAAGGTGAGGATGGCGATGAACCCGCACCTCGTCGCCCCGAAATGTGGGATGGGTGGCCCAGTCTGTCTGAAAGTGCGAGTAAGCAGCGGCTTCAAGACTGTTGAGATCGGGGAAATTCACCAGAGCAAGTGCCTGTGGCAACCATGCGGGCGGGGAACTCATGGAGCCACCTCCTCGGTTTCTCGAATGGTCAGCACCCGCACTTTCTCGGTTCCAGGCGGGGAATCACCGGAAAGCATGAACTCGGCCTTGTCCTCGAAGGCATGCACCAACGCGCGCTTGGCCTTGGAATCCCCTGGTGTACGCGGGCGGCGGGCGTAGGCGACGATTCCCAGCAACAGATCGGCAATCTGCGAGAGACGGATTTCATGGGAGCGGATGTGTTGCAAGTGGGCGATGCGCTGGCCAAGGGGGTCGTTGGCATCGATTTTCAAGGCCTCGTGCAGTGCCCGCAATTTCTCACGGCCGCGGGTGTCCTTGATGTCGAGAAACGCCCTGTAGCTGGATTCCGGTTCGGTGGAGTGGCGCAACAGTTCGTAGTAGAGGCTGTAATAAACCTGATCCTGGCTGTCATCCGGGAGCCGTTGATAGGCGGCCGCTTTGTCTGCCAGCACCACGCAGCGGAACCCCAGATCGGGCTGGGCGAAAAACCAGTCGAGCAGGTCGCTGTAGAAATCCAGCTTCGCCGGGCTGACCTTGGTCCACTTGACCTCGAAGTCTTCTGCCATGCCATGGCGTTTCCATAAAGCTTGCAATTCTTGATGCAAAGGGCGCACGCGAGATGCGAGGCAGGAAATCAGTCCTAGCAGCATGTTCGGCTCGCCGTCGGCGGGCAGGTGGCAGGATTCGTCGCAGTAGAAGTGGATGACCGGGCGGTCGAGAAGCTGCTCTTCGGTCTTGCCCTGCTTGGCGGCGAGGTTGCGCCGCTGCGCCTCCGCCAGCGTGGTATAGCGGCGGGCATGCCAATTCTCCACTTCCTTGATGTCGGCGTCGTTCAGTCCGTAGGCGGCATAGACGAGACGGTCTATCTCAAGCTGCTCATTGCTGGCGTAGTCGTAGCGCCTCTCTTTTGCCTGCTGAGTGAAAATCGCCCGAACAGCTTGAGCAACCGCAGCGGAAACATTCAGCGCCAATGGCACATCTTTAATTGGGTCCTCAGACGTATTTACTGTTGCATTGACGTAGTTCCGAAATAGTGAAATCCACAGCCTTGAATTCAGCAGGCCAATGATGTCATCTGGCGATTTCCCCTCCAAGAACAGCGTAGAACCCGCCATATCAAATAGTGCACTTCCACTCTCGCGAAATGTTGGCGAATACATACCGGTGTGCGAGAATGTGATGCCTCGCCTAAAGTAAAAGTCTTGATTTCTTAAAGCAGACGCCAAGGTCTTGTTGTAGTTTGATTTTCCTTGTGGAACCGCCTTTCTTTGACGCCGGTAGACATCGGCGATTGTATCGGATCGCAATGCATTTACGGCTGAATCACTCCAGTCGATAAAGTATTCAGTTGGTAAAAGATATTTAGGCAACCAGCCTCCTTGAGCGTCGCCCTCGCCACCTTTATCGTATGGAACAATGTATTTTCCTCCGAAGTAGCGTGGAGACTTCCTATCGCTTGTTGAAATCCCTCTCTGAATGATCTCATTGCGGAGTTCTTCGTCAGACCGAATTCGCTCTAGATCTTGGTGCGAGAGCAGGAAGGAAGTATACTCCTCAATTGAACGGTAAGAGCCACGGGCATCTGGATTCTGGAAAAGGTAACTGTCGTTGTCGCCCGTCGCGAGTCCCTGTTTTACTTCGGCGATGTCGCCGAGTTTCACGAGCCGCACGGCATTGCCGTTCATTTGCACCGTTCGCACCGGCACGCGCTTTCCTCCGATGGTCTCATGCGCCACCGGGGCGGTGGTGTCGTTCATTAGTGCAAACAATTTGGGCGAGGCGACGAAGAACGGCAGGTTTGTGTTCGTTTGGATCAGGTTTTGTCGGAAGTGGTAGATCGCGTAGGTCTGGTTGGAGACGATGGCGCGACGGGTGAAGCCCTCGGTTTGGTAGAGCAGGTGAATGAAATACTCAAATCGGTCGTGGATGGAGACGTTGGTGAGGTCGGCCATCTGGCAGGTGTGGGCTTCGGATGCCCCACCGCTCTGGCAAAGGATGACGGCGCAGTTGACGGTGGCCTTGAAGGTGTCACCGGAGACGCGGATCATCTTGTGAACACGATGTCGAAGCATCTGCTCGCGCAGCGGGCGGTGCGTCTTAATGGTCATGAAGGTGTCGCTGACAATGTAGGAGAGCACGCCGCCCTCCGCGAGCGGGCTTGGGCGGTCGGGATCGCCAAGGAAGCGGGCGATAAAGGCACCGTAGGGGTCCTTGGAGCCGAGACCCAGAGACTCCTTCACATCATCCTCGATCTTGGTGCCGCCGTAGGGCGGATTGCCGATGACGATGTGGAAGGGAGCCGGGTGGCGCTCGCCATCTGAGACCAGTTCGGGGAAGAAAGTTTCGACATTGAAGAAGGGTGCGGCGATGGTGGCGTGCTTGAACCATTCGGCCAGCCAGTGGGCGTCCTGCTGGCGGCGCATGTTTTCGCGGTCCATAGGGGTGGCTCCCGCAGGTTTCACGCCCTTGGCCTTTTCGGCGAAGCCGGGGAACAGACTGGCGAGCTTTTCACCGATGGACTTGGCCAGTTCGTCGCGCCGATGGCGGGTAGTGGTGGGCTGGTAGTATTCCTCGCGGACGCCGCGGAGTTCGGCGAGGATGGAGTTGCTCAGCAGGCCGTGACCGACATCGGCCAGGGTATTGGCGCAGATGAGGTTGGTTTCAAGGTTGGGGAGCGAGGATAGGCCGTAGTTGTGCGCGGGATCCGCGAGGTGGATTTCCTGCTCGACGACGAGCGTGAGGAAGAAGCGCAGCTTGGCGATGAGAGTGGCCAGCGGCTGGATGTCGAGGCCATAAAGGTTTTTCTGGATGAGGCCGACCTTGCGCAGGTAGTTGTAGCTCTTGCTCTCCATCTCCTCGGCGATCCTGTCACGGAAGACAGCGGGGATGCGCGAGAGGAGTCGTTGTTTCCAGAGTTCCGCCCGGGGATCGACGCGGCGCAGCAGTTCGACCATGCGGTGGAGCATGCCCATGGGGAAGGCACCGGAGCCGCAGGCGGGGTCGAGAACGCGCACGGCTTCGAGGACATCGACGACACGCCCGGCGATGGACGAGTAATCGGCGTGCGGATTGAGATCGTAGCAGAGCTGGCCGAGCAATTGGAGGTCGGCGGGGGTAGCTCCGTTTTTCTCAAACTCGGTGCGGAGGTGGAGGTGGAGTGCCTCGTTCACCATGTAGTCCACGATGCGGCGCGGGGTGTAATAGGAGCCGGATGCCTTGCGGGCGGACTTGGCAGCTGCTTCATCGTCGGGGTCGATCTCGGCGAGCAAGTTTTCGAAGACGAGGCCGAGCAGCTCTGGGTCGAGCGCGACATCCTCTTCCAGCGGAGTATTTTCGGCGACGGTGAAGCGGTAGCGGTCGAAGATACGGTTGAGTCCCTCCATCGGCTGTGGTCTGGCACGGGCACCCTCGCCGGGCAGGGTAAAGCCGTCCTCGCGGCGGGCGTAGAAGAGCTTGTTAGGCACCTTAAAGGCATTGCCTTCCTCGTGGGTGAATTTCAGGTTATCCTCGGGCAGGGCATCGAAGAGGCCGCCATTGAGGTAGGGGATGCGATCGAAAAGGGAGTAGTCGAAATCGGCGGGGAGGTATTGTTTACCGACATAGGCAAGTCTCTTGAGCTGGGGAGCGGTGACTTCTCGGTCATTGGTTGCCTCGGGACCGGATTTCCGGCGCTGGTCCATGGGTCGGTTGAGCGACTGGAAAAAGATGTTTTGCAGAATACCTCGGTAGTAATGATTTCCTTCGATGAAGGAGCGAGAGCCACCGTCGTTCGTGAGGATGCGGCGGTTATCGGCCGTGTCATAGAGTTCGAGCACCTCGGCGGGGATGAGCCGCATCTCCTTGAGGAACCATGTGAAGAGTGTGCGGCATATGAGGCGGACGGTGAACTCGTCTGTGGCACGGGTGCGGTTGGCTTGCGTGTCCGGGGTCTGGTCCGGAAGTTGAGCGAGGTGGATTTCCTGTCTGGCCCAGCGAAACCATGCGGCGAGGGATTTGTAGAAGCTGTCCTTGAGCTCCTCGACGGAGAGGATTTTCTGCCAAGCGGTGTCGAGATCGGCAAAGGTGCGGATGGCTGCCTCGTCGGAGAGTGAGGCAAGGGAGAAGCGCTGGAGGAGATCGAGGTGGGCGCGGTGGGGAGAGTGGACGTCGATGTCGCGGATGAGGGAGACGCGGGTGAGCACGTCACGGGTGCCGTCGCGGAGGTTTCGGCGGCGGTTGATGACGGCGAGGGAAAGTCGGGCATCCTCGCGGAAGAGCACGAACACCGGCTGAGGGACGAGGCGGTTCAGTGCGCGGGTGATGTCGCCGTAGGTCTCGCGGGTGTGAGGCTGCCCGTCGGGGCGGGAATGCAAATCGAGAGCGAAGAAAATGTAGGACTTAACGATTTTTTCATCAATCGGTTCTGGCTCGGAAAAAAGGATGCCTTGTCCTTGATCTGCGGGTCTGAGGTCGCTTTCTGTGAGCTGGAAGATGAGGTGGGCGGTTTTCCATAGCGAAACGTGCGCGTTTTCTTCGCGGATGAATCCGTTCGGATCGAGCTGTTCCTGGAGGGATTCCAGGTTATCGATGGGCAGCGTGCGGTTACTCGTGTAGCCCAGTGTGTGGAACAGGGATGTAGCAGCCGGCCGTAAAGACTGGGAAGTGAAGTCCAGTAGGCAGGATTGGATGGACTGGCGGAGATCGGGCATTGAGAGGTAAAAGCTGAAATTATGAAACGCTGAGAACGTGGAATGGAGAGTAGTGGAAATCAGGTCTGATTCCGGGAAAGCCAGGCGCGGCCAATTTCGGTGAGACGGTATTTTTGGAGGCGGCTGTTGGGTTTGTCGGGGAGGGTGTATTCGATAAAGCCTGATGTCAGCGCTGGGGCAAGGTAGGTTTCCCGCAGGCGGCGGCGGCTTTTTAGAGAAAATGCGAGGCGAACATCCTCGTTACCAAGTGGCTCCCGCTCCCCTAGAAGGCGAAGCAGCTTTCCGACGTAGTCGCCGACTGGCGCCGTGACTGGTGCCGTGACTGGTGCCGTGACTGGTGCCCCTGCCTCTACCCCTGCCTGGGCATTTGATTGGGAAGTCGTGGCGATGGCCTTGAGATATTCCGGGGAGAACGGGAATTCGATCCACAGGTCGTTCGGCTTGTAGTCGATGATGGGTGTGGGCGTTCCGGCTTCCTGGCAGGCTTGAAAGATGCGTTGGATGCCGCGGCCCCAAGTCTCGATTTCGCCGGCGCGGAAGAAGGCGTTGGCCAAGAACCGCGTCTTGTCGTTGCGTCCGATTTCCAAGCGCCCCCCTTCGGCATTGGCAAATCCGCAGACCCAGCGGAGGAGGTCGTCGCGCCACGACTCCTTCCATTCGGTGT
>JBAXPF010000023.1:0-22926 GCA_037132955.1 Verrucomicrobiota bacterium
CGTTGGATGCGGTCCCAAGAGCCCAATCAAACTGCAACGCGGCACCGGACACAAGGCCCAGACTCGCGGCCGTCGTGGAAGTCCGCACTGTGGCGTCATTCAAGCTGAAGGCGCCGCCCGCACCGACCGCAAGAGTCCCGCTGGCGGGCATGTTGATGGCGCCGCTCAGCAGCAGCGTGCCGTTGCTGACGTTCGTGCCGCCGGTGTAGGTGTTGGTATTGGTGGATACCGTCAGGGTTCCCGCGCCCGTCTTGTTCAGGGCTCCGGCACCGGCAATCACCGAGCTGATCGTGGTGGCGAAACTATTGGTGTTCACTGTGCCCGCACCGACGAGGTTGACGGTACCACTGCCGGAGACGAGGCTGCCGCCCCCTGCCCTGGCCATCAGCACGCCGTTGTTGAAGTTCAACGTGTCGGTGGCCCCGGCCAAGGTCACAGCGGTGGCCGACAGGGTGCTCGTGGCGTTGCCATCGCCGAGGTTGACCAAATCGCCCGTGGCGGTGGTTGTGCCGATGGCGAGTGTGGCGACGTTGCTCACCAACCCGCCGTTCAGGACATACAAACCGTTGCCATTGGACGTGGCGGTGCCGCCGACCGTCAGGTTGGTGTTGCTCAAATTCCAAAGCGAGCCAACCCCTGTGACCGTGGCACTATTGGTGTTGGAACCGGCAGCATTGCCGAGGATGGCGGCAGCAGTGCTATTGAAGACGCCGCCATTCCTGATGGTCATGGCGTTGCCCGACGAAGCACCGGTGTTACCCACCCTCAGGGTGCCGACTGCGAGCGCCCCGCCGCTGCTGCCATCCACGATGAGAAAGTTATTAAGTGAGGTCGCATTGCTGCCGAGGTTGATCGCCACGCCAGTTGTGGCAGCCCCACCCCAAACCGCTCCGCCTTGCTGCACAATCAGAGAGTTTCCGTTTGCTCCGGCAGAGTTGCCAATCGTCACAGCAGCAGTAGCGGTTGAACCGATTCCTGTGACGGTCATGGTATTATTGTTACTGTTGGCCCCTCCAATTGGCATGCTGTCACCCCAGGTAGCACCATTCCTGATTGTAAGACCACTGCCATTGCCAGCATTGCCAAGAACTTGGCCACCATTTCCATTCCAATACGAGGCATTCATGCCGTCAAGGACGAGTGTGCCGCCGTTCTGGATTTGGGTGGTGCCCCATGAGCCATTGATACCACCGGTGGAACTGCCGCCTTGGACGATCAAGGTGCCGCCTTGGATAACAGTATTGGAAGTGGCGGCGTTGGCCGAGCCACCAACAGTGAATCCCCTCGTCAAGGTCAATGTACTCGGACCGTTGTAAATGAGGCCGCCGCCGCCATTTCCAGCTGTGCCAGAGCTCACTAAGCCGTCAAAAGTCTTGGGCGTAGCCTGATTGATCGTCAAAATCGAATTGCCGTTGATGTAGATCGTCGCGGTATTCGTGCCGGAAGAGGGCGTGGCAAGCGTGCCGCTCAAGTTCCCGATGGTGAGATCGCGCCGGGTGTTGCTAGTGTTGATGTTCAGCGCAACTGCGGTACCCGCCCCCGTGTTCGTGTTATTCACGGTGAGCGGGCTATAGGCGTTGCCCAAGGCCGTGGTGCTGAGGGTGCTAATGGCGCCGGCGTTGATCACGGTGCCCCCAAAATAGCTATTGGTCCCGCTGAGAGTGAGCGTGCTGGTGTTGTTCTTGGCCAGGCCACCGGCACCACTGATGCCGCCACTGAGGGTCTGGCTCGCGGTGCTGTTGAAATTGAGCGTGCCACCGCCGCCGATCTGAATGGCCCCTGCATAGCTGCCGGAATTCAAACTCCCGGTGCCGGCGATCGTCAACGTGCCGCCGCCGATGCCGGTGGTGCCGGTGTAGGTATTCACGCCGTTGAGCGTGACGTTGCCTGCAGTGGCCAGTGCAACCGCCCCCGAACCGTTGTTGACGAGGGCGGAGTTGATGGTGACGGGATTGGCGGAGTTGTTAGTAATCGAGAGGGTGCCCACGCCATTGAGGACATTGCCGCCCGCCGTCAGTTGCCCGTTGCCAACGGCGTTGCCGATGGTCAGTCCGCCAGCCCCGCTGGGAACCAGGATGCCGCCCGCCGCGCCCAGACGTAGGACGTCTGTGGTGCCGGGGGTGTATGCGGCCGTGCCGCCAGTGGCACTCTGGAGCAGTGAGGCAATGTCCGTGGTGCCGCTGGCGGCCGAAGTGATGTCGCCGGTAGTGCCCCCATCGATGATGCGGACATTGCTGTTGGCCGAACTGGCGATCGTGTTGCCAGTTCCGAGGCGGTTCACATCAGTAAAGGTTCCGGTGTAAGCGCTGATGTAATTGTTAGTCCCATTTTCGACCGTGCCCGAATTGACCGCCCAAGTCGAGCCGCGGGTGGCCCAGCCACCGAGAATGCCAGCGCTGTTGTTGGCATTGCTGGTGCTAGCAATGCTGTCCGCTCCGAAATTGACAACACCGACACCGGGGGTGATGGCTCCCATGCGGAGCACGGAGCCGGCTTGGGACTGGGTGACGTTGCTCAGCCCGCCGGTAAGCGTCGTCGAGGCGACGACTTCAACATTGGTGGTGCCGCCCTTAAGGTCAAGGGTCCCTCCGGCCAGCGTCAGGATGGCCGAATCGTGGATCTTGCTGGTATTGTTGGTGGTGTAGTCGAGCTGCAGCGTGCCGCCATTGAGGGTGGTGGCACTGTTGCCGGTCGGCGAGCCGGAAATCTTCAGCGTGCCGGCGTTGATCGTGGTCGTGCCGGTATAGGTATTGATGCCGGAAAGTTCCTGCGTGCCGGTGCCGGCCTTGGTCAGAGAAAGCGCTACGGTGCCGGCCAGAACGCCGCTGAAGGAGCCAGTGCCATCGTTAGCACCGACGGTGAGGGTGTTGGCGGTCGTATCATCAAAAACTTTACCGTTGCCACTCAAACTCTTGATGGTGGCACCCGCAGTGTTGGCGTCATTTAACCCTGCGCCGATATTCATCGTCGCATTGGTCAGGGTCAGGTCGGTATTGGCGAAGTTGGCGGCACCAGCGGTGCTGAATTGCAGGTTGGAACGACCGGCGTTGGAGGTGGTTCCAGTCCCGCTGATGACCAACGAGCCACTGGAGGCCGCGTTGTAGCGCAGCACGATGCCGTTATTCACGGTGGAAGGATTGAACGTCAGGGTCTTGCCACTGGCGATGTTGAGGCCGCCGTCCAGAAAGTATTGACTGAGGTTGGTGGCAATCCCGGTGCCACTCGTCTGGAGGACCGAATCGGCCGTCACTTTCACGACCCAATTGTTGACGACAAAGCCAGCGTTCTCATCTGTGAGCAGGGTGCCGCCGTTGAGGGTAATCAATTGATTACCACCCCAACCGGCTCCATTGAGGGCCAGCGTTCCGTTAGTGTTGACCGAGATGGCGCTGTTAGTCGCTGTGGTGCTGGTCAGGCGCAGCGTGCCGCCATTGATCGTGGTGGCTCCAAGGTAAGTGATACCGGTACCACTGAGCGTCAGAATGCCGGAGCCGGTCTTGGTCAGCGCTCCGGCCCCGTTGACGGTGCCGCTCAAGGTCTGGTTGGCGCTGCTGCCGTATTGGAACAAGCCGCTCGAGTTGGTAGTGACGGTCACGGTGCCGCCGCTGTTCAACTGGCCGGCACTGCCGATGGCCAGCGTACCGTTGTTGACAATGGTGGAGCCCGTGTAGGTGTTGACGCCATTGAGGGTCAGCGTTCCGGTGCCGAACTTGGTAAGGCCACTGCCAGCGGTGGTGCCGTTGCCGACCACGCCGCTGATGGTCACGTTGCCACTGCCGGTGATGATGTCATTGCGGGCGGTGCTGCCTGCGCCGGTCAGGTTGAAACTGCCGATCGTCAGGAGCGTGGAGGACGTGGTGCCCGTGCCATTGTTGACCATCAAAGTCCGCACGGAATCGGCGGTATTCGTCATGAGACCGCCGAGGGTCAGGGCCCCCGCGCCGTTGAGGGTGATCGTGCGATCCGTGGCCATGCTCACGGCGCCGGGCAAAGTGAGATTGTTAAGAGCCGTGCCGGATGAGGTGCTGAAGGCGAAGTTGCCGCCAAGTGTGATCGGATTGGAGTTCGCAACAACATTTGCCGCCCCACTGGTATTGTCGATGGTGCCGCCGTTGATGGTAAAGGTGCCAGCCGCCGCTCCCAGCGCGGTGGTGCTGTTGATGTTGAGATTGCCGGTGGTCAGCGTGACGCCACCGGTGAAGAGATTGGCGCCTGACACAGTGAGTGTTCCGGCACCGGACTTGGTCAGCGCGACAGCCGTGGCGCCGCCATTGCCAATGATACCGCTGATGGCCGTGTTGCCGGTGCCGTTGACTGTGAGCGTTTCAGTACCCGCCGTGCCACCCGTCCCGCCAGTGATATCGCCGGCAATCGTCAGGGCATTGGTGGTGCTGTTGTTAGCGAAGGTGTAACCCTGCGTGGTGGCGTCGGTCCCAAGGATGATACCCGCGTTAAACAACCCGTTGTTGGCCACCGTGCTGTTGAGAATGATCGACCCGCCGTTATTGAGCGTGAGGGTCTGGCTGTTGAGCACGCCGGCACCGATCGTGTAGGCAGCCGCTGACGAAGTATCGAAAAGGATCGAGTTGAGAGTGACCCCGGCGCCGAGGTCAATGACCGCGCCGCCCAAGCCCGCCGCGGCATTGAAGGTGGCGGTGTCGCCGGTGCCGGGCACGGGATTGGCGCTCCAGTTGGTGAGCGTCGCCCATAAGGCATCGGTGGAACCGGTCCAAGTGGCGCTGGTGGCGCTGGCCGCGTTGACGGCAAGGAGGGAGACGAGGGCGATGGCGAGGTTGCGGGAACCGGAGCGGACGAGGCGGAATGCGGAGCGGGGTTTCATAAGAGATTTTGGATTTTGGATTTTGAATTGGAAGAGGTCAGAGGGCGTGGGAAGAAATATGCAGACCGAAGATGGCAAAATCACCGGACCCTGTATTGTCATAAAAATCGTTACACGTAAATTATGCAGGGTTGGCAAAATGATGAAAAAAGGGGAAAGGATTTGGGAGGATGAAGGCACATGCCATGCACCGTCTTCAGTTGCACCGGGACTTGGCAAGTCCCGCTTGATGTCACCTCTGCAAGAGGGGACTTGGCAAGTCCCGTTCCATGAGTGCCAGGCATGGCGGTTGCAAACCGCCACCACGGTCAACGTGGCTGTCGCGTCTCGCGGCGGGCCGTGATTGCGGCGGCCCGCCGCGCTGTGGTGAACACGACCCGGGACGACTCTCCTCTTCCCTTGAGCCTTGGACCTTGGGCGTTGGCCATTGGATATTCAGTCCAAGACTTCAATATCCAACGTTCAATTTCCTCCATGAAGGGATGGCGATACTATGACTGGTTCGTAGCTGCGGCTTCCAGCCCATGCGGGTGGATACTCCCTGCGGCTGGAAGCCACAGCTACAGCAGAAACACCGGACCGCGACCACCACCCTCTAACGGCCGTGGAACTTGGCGATGGCCTGGGCGCGGGTGTAGACATGCAATTTGTCGTAGATACGCCGGATGTAGGTTCCCACGGTGGGGATGCCGATGGCGAGTTCCGCGGCGATTTCCTTATGCGCAAACCCCTGTGCCATCAATTCAAGCACGCGTTGTTCTTGAGGCGCGAGATGGTCCATCGCGGGTGCCGCGGGTGCCGGACGGTGGAACGATTGGGCGATCATGCGGGCAATGGTGCTGCTCATCGGCGACCCGCCACGGGCGATTTCGGCAATGGCCGCCAGCAATTCGTCGCGCGTGGAACGTTTCAATAGGTAGCCGGTCGCCCCCGCACCCAAGGCCTCGAAAATAAGGTTGGCGTCACTGTAAACCGTTACCATCATGAACTGGGTCGACGCCATCTGCGGCTTGAGCACCCGCACGCACTCAATGCCATTGCTGCCCGGCAGGTTGATGTCCATCAGCACCACGTCCGGCGGCTGGTTTGGCAGTTGATCCATTGCGTACTCCGCATCGGCAAATTCACCCGCCAACTCCAAATTCGGGGCGCTCTGGATCCAGCCTTTGAAGAGTTCGCGCAGGGCCGTGTCGTCCTCGACGAGCGCCACCCGGATCGGTGCGGGTTTGACTTTAGTTTTCATGATTTCCCTTTCTAGCAATCAACGATACAGGCACCACAAACTCCACCACCGTCCCCTGCCCCGGCGTACTGGTGATCCGGCAGACCCCGCCGAGCTGTGCCATGCGCTCGCGCAGGTTGCTCAGGCCATGGCCAGCGGCGGCTGGCTCGGCCGCTGCGGGCAGGCCGGCAGGAGGACAGGCGTCCCGCCTGTCAGGGCCGACGGGCTTCCAGCCTGTCGTTTCATCTGCGGACAGGCGGGTCGCGCTGTCTTCCCTAACAGGCTGGAAGCCTGTTTTCCTATCAAGAAGCGCCGAACTGCCAGGATCGGGCAAGCCGCGTCCGTCATCATGGACGATGAGCCGGAACTGGCGGGGTTCCAAGCGCAGGCTCACCTGCACCTCGCGTGCCGCGGCGTGCTTGACGATGTTGTTGAGCGTTTCCTTGAAAGCGAGGAACAAATCATGCCGCAGCGCCGAGGGCAGAAACCATGCAGGCAGTTCCAGGGGCATATCCAGGCGCAACTTCAAGCCGGCCGGCCCAAGGAACTCCTCGGCATAATCGATCAGGTAGTTGACCATGCTTTCCAGCGTGTCATTGCGCGGGTTGACCGCCCACACCGTTTCATCCATGGACAAGGTCATCTCATGGGCCACGGCGCGGATGGCCGCGAGCCTGTTGCGCAAAGCTTCCAATTCCTCCTGCTGGTTCGTGCCGTCCTCGGCCATCACCAAAACCCGCGTCAAACTCGTGCCCAAATCATCATGCAGGTCACGGGCGATGCGGGCGCGTTCCTCTTCAAGCCCATGCTCGCGCTGCATCCGCAAGCTGACCACATACCGCCACGCCGCGAATGCCAGACTGAGCGCCACGAGCCCCGCCACCAGCCAGAACCACGCTTGATAGATTACGGGCAAGCGCACTTCCAAGTCCAGCTGTTGCGGCCCGCCATGTTGGCGGTCCACCAGACTGATCCGCCAGACGTTCTCACCGGCACTGGCCACGCCCTGCACCGCGCAACCGCTGGCTGAACCGAACACCAACGGCCAGCGACTGTAGACCCAGAGGTCGCCCGCTCGCGCGCCGACATCAGTGAGTTCAATCCGCATGAAGCCACGCGTGCTGATAACCCGCTTGATCTCGGCCGCCCCACAGTAAATGTGCAGGTTGGAACCTATCAGAACCGGCTGGTTAGGCGTGCGGTCCAGATCGGTGAAACACAAATGTTGGGAGGCTGCCTCGATGAGCACCGGCGTGGTCCACGACCCTTTGGCAACCCCGAGAAATTGATTATCCCAAAACGACCAGACCGCATAGCGCCGGTCGGGATCCATCCCGGCCGCCGCGAAATCCACCTTGCCCACCGTTTGCTCCTTCTTGCCGACGTTCCACACCAGGGCGACCGTCGAGTCCCCCCAATCCCGGCTGACGTGTCCGTAAAGACCCGACCATTCCTCGCTGGTGCCAAAGCCTAACACCCCGGTGCGCTCGGTGGCCGGCGGGGTCAACACCTCGGCGCTCAGCCAGTGTTCCTTGAAGCCATCACGATACCATGGATCGGCGGTGATGGCCGCGCCACACGACAGACCCACCATGCTGCGCCACGCCCGCACCACCAGCGGGCCGCCGGCCACCACCAAGCCTTCCGCCTCCGCCGCGAGGTAATACACATCGTGGTCCACCGCGAACCACCGGCCGTTGAGTTGGCCATATGGCCGCACGTCGTTGATGATCGAGGGCAGTGTGCGCCGCAACGCATCCGGGCCGATCCGGCTGGCATCCACGCAACCGACCACCGCGCGGTCAGGCTCGGCCCCCACCCCGCAAGAAAGCAGATAGGTATCCTCGCCGGCAGCCTGGCGGATGGCCAACCAAGCGGCCCGTTGGATTTCAAAGGCGGTGCGCTTTTCGTCCGCCGCCCGCATGGCGGCGGGTGCCCAGGAAATCTTCAAGTAGCGGCAACCGCGTTGCACCGCGCGGCCGACCGTGGCGGTGACGTCAGCGATTCCCAGCGGAGTGCCCGCGGCATTCGGGGCTGGCTCGAATGCGAGCCGCAGGCCGAAGCGCGCGCCGATCCCGCCCACACTCCGCACCACCTCCGCCAACCACGGTGCCTCCAACACCTCCCGGGCGCTTTGGGTCAAACATTCCTCCTCGATCACATCCGGCCGCAAGCGCCCGCCGGAGCGCCGTACCGCATCCACCACCGCCAGCACTTCCTTGCCGGGTTCCTTATGTTTGAGGAAATTCCAACTGTTCCAGCCAGACAGCGCACCTTTGGTGGTGCGCGCCCCGTGGGTCTTGCCCACCCACTCCGCCCAGCGGGCCACCGCCTGATTCGGCGGCTCCATCAACACCACCACCTGCTGGCCCCAGCGCGTTTCACCGGGATCCACCCGCACACCGCTCATCTCGGAGGTGAGATCAAATGCCAACCGGCCCCGCGCGGCGGCCGTGCAGCGAGCGCTGACGTAAGCCGTCGGCGTGCCCACCGGACCGAACCAAAATCCCTTGCCGGTGCCATTGTAAAAGCCGCCCGCCTCACGCACGTCTAACGGATTGACCAACTCGTTGAGCCCGGTCACCGCCGACTTAGGACTGTAAAATCCCGTGATCAGCCAGTCTGCGGGCCTACCCTCCGCACTGATTGTTAGATCAAGCGGCGTCACGCTCAGGAGCTCGACCGGCTGCCCGCCCCCGTTGCGGATGCCCGCCTGCGCCAAGACCCCCGGCACGCCCGGCACCCGGCCTAACCGCAACATCAAGTCCACCCGCTCATTTGCAAAGTGGAGCGTCGTCTCAGACACCCCGGCCTCGCCGCAATGGATTATTTCAGTTAGATATTGGATGGGGCCCACCGGCGTACCGGCGGCCGAGACCAACTCGTGCGTCGCCCCGGCGACCCGAATGCTTGCGCCAAAGCCGCCCCGCACCTCGCTCAACCCAGGCACCGTCATGCTGAAGCTGCGACCGTCGGCGGCGAGCGTCGCGTTCACCGTGGCGGCAGCATCCGGCGTGGCGCAAGCCGCCCCGCACATGGCCAGATGCGCCAGCGCCAGCCAACCCGTATGCCGGTGGACGTGTGTCACTCCGCCACCACTGGGCGAACCCTGCGGCCAATGCAAGCGAAAGTTATGGGCGAGCAGGAAAACCACTGCAAGAACTGAGGCCACTGAGGCCACTGAGGCCACTGAGGCCACTGCCTTATGGAGGATGTGGCGAGACGCCCGACTCCTGGCATGAGTGCCGGCCATGGCGGTTGAAAACTGGCGCCACGCTCAACGGGGCTGCCGCGTCCCGCGGCAGGCCGTGATTGCGGCGGACCTGGAGCTCACCCTGGCAAGCTCAGGCCACCTGGCGGTCGACGTCTTCGCGGAGGTTTTCGATGATGAATTCCTGGCGGTCTGGGGTGTTCTTTCCCATGTAGAAAGCTAACAACTCTTTGACGCCCTTGCCCTCCTCGTATGCCACGGGGTCGAGGCGCATGTCCGGGCCGATCATGAACTTGAACTCGTCGGGCGAGATTTCACCCAAGCCTTTGAAGCGGGTGATCTCGGCCGCTTTGCCGAGTTTGGCGAGCGCCCGCTTGCGCTCGTCCTCGTCATAACAATAGATCGTCTCCTTCTTGTTGCGCACCCGGAAGAGCGGCGTCTGCAGAATGAACAAATGCCCGTCGCGAATCAACTCCGGGAAAAACTGCAGGAAGAAAGTGAGCAGCAACAGGCGGATGTGCATGCCATCGACGTCGGCATCGGTGGCGATGACCACCTTGTTATATCTGAGGGCCTCGACGCCATCCTCGATGTTGAGCGCGGCTTGGAGCAAGGCGAACTCCTCGTTCTCATAGACAATCTTGCGCGGCAGACCGAAGGTGTTGAGCGGTTTGCCACGCAAGGAGAAAACGGCCTGGATTTCCACGTCACGGCTCTTGGTGATGGATCCGGAGGCGGAGTCACCCTCGGTTAGAAAGAGGGTGGATTCATCGCGCCGCTTGTGCTTGCTGTCGTAGCGGACGCGGCAATCGCGCAGCTTCTTGTTGTGCACCTTGGCCTGGCGCGAGCGTTCGCGCGCGATTTTCTGGATACCTTTGAGGTCCTTGCGCTCACGCTCGGCGGATTGGATGCGCTTTTGAATCGACTCGGCCACCTGCGGGTTTTTGTGCAGGTAGTTGTCGAGGTTGATTTTGAGGAAGTTGCCGATGAAGGTGCGCAGGGATTCGCCATCCGGGGTGATCGTGTTCGATCCGAGTTTGGTTTTGGTTTGGGATTCGAACACCGGCTCGACGATGCGCACGCTCACGGCGGCCTCGATCCCGGCGCGGATGTCCGCCGGCTCGTATTGTTTTTTGTAGAAGCCGCGGATGACCTGGACCAATTGTTCACGGAAGGCGGCCAGATGAGTGCCGCCCTGGGATGTGTTCTGCCCGTTGACGAAGGTGTAGTATTCCTCGCCGCTCTCGGCGCTGTGGGTGAAGGCGATTTCTATATCATTGCCTACCAGATGGATCGGCGGATAAAGCGCCTCGTTTTCCATCTCCGCGCGCAATAGATCCAACAATCCATCCTTGGCACGGAATTTCCTGCCGTTGTAAACCACGGTTAGGGACGGATTCAGATAGGAATAATAGCGGCACATGTGCTCGACAAAGGCGTCGCGATACTTCGCCTTGGCCGGAAACACGCTGCGGTCCAACTCAAAGGCCAGGCGCGTGCCATTGATGCCATCGTCGCGCCGCGGGTTTTTCATGTCCATGGTCAGGACCCCGCGCGAAAACTCCAGCGCCTTGGTCAGACCGTCGCGCCATGCCTGGATTTCAAAAAACGAGGACAGCGCATTGACCGCCTTGATGCCGACGCCATTGAGGCCGACGGATTTCTTGAACGCCTCGCTGTCGTATTTGGCGCCGGTATTGATTTGGGCGGCGCAATCGAAAAGCTTGCCAAGCGGGATGCCGCGGCCGAAGTCACGGACTTCCACGCGGCCCTCCTCATCGATGCTGACCTGGATTTCCCTGCCGTAACCCATGATGTGCTCGTCAATCGAGTTGTCGATCGCCTCCTTGAGCAACAGGTAAAGGCCGTCGTCCGGCGACGAACCGTCACCAAGTTTGCCAATATACATGCCCGGGCGCATGCGAATGTGCTCGCGCCAATCCAAGGACTTGATGTCCGCTTCGGTGTAATCCGCTGCCATAGGGTGATGTTTCGAAAATCTTAACCGCTTGGGCACCGCAAACAAATAACAATCATGTTAGAAAAGAAAAGATTGAAGAGTTACGGTAAATGGATGACAGGGTGAAATCATGTAAGAAAAGACCCGGGATTCTGTGCCTGATTTCCTTTCTTCATCATTTTACCTCATCATCATTTTGCCCAAAGTTCTCACAGTTAATGCGCTGATTTGCCTCGTTTATTGATTTACGCTGCCTCAAAGTGTTTTCCGTAAGACGGGCCACCCTAGTTCGCCATCATCTGGGTGAGCAACGGGTTCATGGTGTCGTGCCAGACCTCGTAGCCTTTGCGGCTCAGGTGCACGGCGTCGCTATACAAGCTGGGGTCGGCTTTGCCGTCCGGGCCCAGGAACTTCGGACCCATGTCCAAAAACCGGACGGCCTTGCCGTTGTCAAATTTGGCGGTGAGCTTGTTGACTGACTTGATCTTGCTTTGGTCGTCGGCCTTGGTGGGCAGCAGGGCCAGTAGCAGGATCTTCGACTGTGGGCATTGTTTGCCCAGATATTTGATCATGTAGTTGATGCCATAGGCGACTTCCTCGGGCGTGTTGTCGCCCGTGTTATTGATGCCGATCAACAACACGATCACCTTGGGCGAGGTGCCCTTCAATTCGCCATCGTCGCCTTCCAAGCGCATCAGCAAATTCTGAATCTTATCGCCGCCGCAGCCGAAGTTCACCCCCTGCATGCCGCCGTAATACTTCCCGAACATGTCGCCCGGCCAGCCCTGCGTGATGGAATCACCGAGAAAACACAGGCCGATAGGGCCGGCCTTGCGCCGCGCAAAATTCCGCCCGTGGGTGGCCCAAAACCACTTGACGCCCCCGACGGCGGGTTTGGTCGGGTCTTGCGCCGGATTGGGGAAAACCATCGGCTTGTCCGGCGTGTTGGCTTTGGGCTGTTGCGCCTCCGCCACTCCGGTCGGCACCACGCCTGCGAGCACGGCGGCGATGCCGGCCAGGGTCAACCATTTCTTTGCTGTTAGGGAAGTGCTTTTCGGGGAGGGGTGCATGGCGGGAGTGCGAAGGAATAAGTCCTAAGTTTCAAGCATGAAGTTCGAAACGCTGAAAATGGGGTGAAGAAATGAGACGGGGGCAAAGAATCCGCTTGCGTTGGGTCGGACTCCCCGCCAGCATCGCGCAACCAAGGCGGCTTGGCGGAATTGGTAGACGCGCTCGACTCAAAATCGAGTTCTAACGAGTGTGGGTTCGAGTCCCACAGCCGCTATTTTTTTGCGCCTGCCGCACCATGCCACGCACCATTGGAATCATTGCAGGGAATGGAGTCTATCCGGAGACTTTCATCGCAGCCGCCCGCCAACACGAACCGGCCACCCGGCTGGTCGTCGCCGCCTTTGACAACGAAACCAAGCCGGAACTCGGCGGGCAAGCCGACGCGATCGAATGGTTGCGGGTCGGCCAGCTGGGGAAATTGCTCAAGTATTTCCGTAGGGAAGAGGTGACGGAGGCGGTGATGGTGGGTCAGATCGCACCGAAAAACCTGTTTGATCTGCGGCCGGATTTGCGGACGCTGATGTTGTTAGCGCGGCTTAAGGAACGCAATGCGGAGACGCTCTTCGGCGGCATTGCCGACGAATTGGCCAAGGATGGCATCACCTTGCTGCCGGCCACCACCTTTTTGGAAGATTTGCTGCCGGGCCCGGGCCCTGTCTGCGGACCGCCATTCACCAAGCGCCAGTTGGCGGATGCCGCATTCGGCTTCCGCATCGCCAAGGCCACCAGCGCGCTCGACATCGGCCAGACCGTCGTGGTGCGCCATGGCACGGTGCTGGCGGTGGAGGCATTTGAAGGCACCAACGCCTGCATCCGGCGTGGCGGCGAACTCGGCCGCGGCAAGGACGTGCTGCTGGTCAAGGTCGCCAAGCCCCAGCAGGATTTCCGCTTCGACGTGCCCGTCATCGGCCAGCAGACACTGGAGACCTGCGCCGCCGCCGGCATCGCCGGCATCGCCATCGAAGCTGGCACCACGCTGATGTTAGAAAAAGCCGCCCTCATCCGGCTCTGCGAGCTGCACAAGATCGGCATTCATGCCCTGGCGTGACTGCCGCCCGACCATCGGCCGGGGGCAACGGAGCGGCTTCCACGGTCTCAGCCCTTGTCCGGGTAACGGTAGTGACCCAGAATTTGATAGTCGAAAAGGGCGTTCTCCCATTTCACGTGGGAGTCGAGGTGATGGACAACCCACGGTTGCGAGGCATTGCCATCCGGGCTGGGAACGACGATGCCGATGTGAGCCTCGGCCGAGTGCTTGCCCACCAGCGCCCAGACCACGATGTCGCCGGCTTGGTAATCGGCGCTATTGCGGCTACGACTCAGTTCCGTCCCCTTGCGACTGAAAAATCGCTGCAGGTTGAGGGTGCGGCGGTGATCCATGTTGCTGTCCGGGGCGCTCACCCCGGGAAAAATCTGCGGATAGAGGGTGAAGTTTTTCGCCATGTCCTCATGGACTTCCACCTGCAGATCGATGCCGAGCTGGCGGTAGCAGCGAATGAGGACATCCTCGGCCTTGCCTTTGGTGGATGGCACGTCGCCATTCGGATAGGGAATGGTGTAGTAGGCCGGCTCGTAGCTGATGGGTTTGAGCGAGTGGGCGAGGGCGGCGGCCGCCAGACGGTCACCAAACGCACCGGAACGTTCGAGGGCTCCAATCAGCAGATTGGCTTGTTCCAGCGAGGCCCCGGTTTGCGCTGCACGCAGGAAGGGCACCAGCGGCCGGCCAAACCAAAAGGTGATCGCTGCCGCTATCACCAGAATCACCCAACCCCCAAAGAAATTCTGCCGCTTCGGTTTTTGCGGACGCGGGCCGATGTATTCGATCGTATGATAGAAGCCGGATCGTTTCTTGGCCATGGGGATGCGGGTGAGCGCGCGACTAGTATCACCGGGCGCAGCTTTTGGCTACGGATATTAGTGCAAATACTAAAAATTCTTCAGGGAGTTGTCTGGGATGCATGGCCGGCAGCCGCGACCATCCTTGCGAGCGCCGCTCATGTCGGCAGATTGCGAAGCGTTTCAAGGTAATCCTCCAATGAGCTCAGGCAGGCCCGCCGGGTTTCCGCCGCCCGCGGCGACTTGGTCGTGACGGTCACTCCGGCAATCAGGGCCACCAGAAAAGCCGCTTCCGCCGCCGGCTGGATCGAGCGGTGAATGCGTCCCGCCGCTTTGCCCCGTTCTAACAGACCGGCGACGGCTCCCCGCCATGCGTCAAAAATTTTTTCTAAAACCCGACCCAGCAAATCTTCGGCGGCCGGGTCTTCCGCCGCCAGCGCGCTGAGGGCTGAGGTGGCATCGCCGGTTGCCAGTTCACTGAACCGGAGCCGACAAAGGTTGCGCAGACTCTCCAGTGAATCCGCGTGTTCCAACGGAGTCATCCATAGCGCTTCAATGGCGCTGGCGAGCCGTTCCTCAATCCAGATCTTGGCCAGCGTGCGCTTGTCCGGAAAATGGTGAAATAACGCCCCTTTGGTCAGTCCCGCCGTCGCCACCAAGCGCCCCAGACTCGTGCCCGCATAGCCACTGTGCGAGAATTCCCCGCCCGCCGCATCTAAAATAGCCTGCCGCGTCAGTTGAGGTTGCTTTTTGCGCTGAATCATGGGAAGTAAATACCGACCTAAAGGTATGTTTCCTGGAGGGGCCCGCCGTGGAGTGGGTCAGAAGCCGTTGGCGAGGCGTGAGACGAGGTTATCGGCGGCGCGTTCGAGGGCATCGGGCAAGGCGTTGTTGCGGGCGGTTTGGAGGTCGGAATCGACGAAGAGTTGGCTGGTGCCCATGGAGGTGCCGGAGGCGAGGATGTGGGTGGGATTTTTGGCTTCCTTAAGGGACCACACGAGGGTGACGGTGTTGGCGAGTTCCTCGGGGCGGAGGGTATCGAGGCGGCGGCCGCGGATGGCGGCGTAGCCGATGGTTTTGATGCGGCCATCGAGGATGGCATCGGCCTGATCGCTATGGGAGAGACGATAGGTGCCATCCTGGGAGAAGGCGCTGGAGACGGCAGAGGTGGCGAGCGCCTCGGCCTTGGGGTGTTGGGTGTCATTGGTGAACATCGGCACGGCGATGGTCGTGACCTTGGCCAGAGCGGCGGGTTTGGAGCTACCCAAGTGGTAGCCGGCGCAGGCGCTCAGCAGCAGCGGGGCGAGCAGGAGGGAGAACTTCATGCGGAGGAGCGAGGGGGGGAAAGGCGCGCGTCACTCACCGAGTTGTTTGAGGCGGGCGCGGGCGGCATCGTGAAGGCGGCCGGACGGGGCGCGTTGCACAACGTCGCGATAATAGACTTTGGCGGATGCCATCTGGCCGGTTTTATAATAGTATTCGGCGATGTCCAAGGTGTTTTGGAGTTCGCGGGAACCGAGGTTGGCGATGAGTTTATGGGCCTCCGCATTGCGGGAATGGGCGGGGTATTGGTTGAGGTAGTCATTGAAGGCCTCGCGTGCCAGGTCCAGGGTGGCTTGGTTGCGGTTGCCCAACCGGGCTTCGTCGGTGAAGACGACGCCCACCCGGAAGAGGGCTTCGGGCGCCTCGGCGCAGTCGGGTTGGTCGCGCACGAGTTGGCGGTAGGCGGCGATGGCCAGGGCGAATTCGTGTTCGTGCTGATAGAGTTCGCCGATGGTGAACTGG
This sequence comes from Verrucomicrobiota bacterium, assembly GCA_037132955.1. Classification (GTDB taxonomy): domain Bacteria; phylum Verrucomicrobiota; class Verrucomicrobiia; order Verrucomicrobiales; family Akkermansiaceae; genus Luteolibacter. The sequence continues at coordinate 15,926 of JBAXPF010000023.1, forward strand.
GCTTTGGCGGCGATGGGGGTTTTGGGGGCATTGTCGCGGACCTGGCCGAGCATTTCGGCCACTTTTTTGGTATCGAGTTTGGAGTGGATGCCGAGGAAGCTGGTTTTGACTTGGCCATCAGCGGCGGCGTGGGCGATTTCCGCCTGGTTGGCGAGGGCGGCCGAGTAGAGGTTGCTCGCTTGAAAGCGGGTGAGGAAGAGCTGGTAGGCGTCGAAGGCTTTGACCGGTTGGCCGGTTTGTTCGAGCAGTTCGGCCTGGCGGAAACGGGCTTGGGCAGCGGAGGGGGTGAACGGGTAGCGGGAGGCGGATTCATCGTAGAGTTTGATGGCCCGCTTGGCATTGCCTGAGTCGTCGGCCTGTTTGGCCTGGCGGTAAAGCGAGTCGCCCTCATTGCTCGTTGCTTGCAGGCTGCCGATGAGGACTGGCATGTCGGATGACGAGTCGCAGGACAACACGAGCAAGGCGAACGCAGCGCAACCCGAATGAAAAATATACCGCATGGACATGCCCGTGATGCTAGCGCGGATTCAGTTTGCGGAAAGCTAAATTTTCGAAATGCCCATGGCCCCCCCCACAAGGAGTTTGCCGCCATCATCCGCCAACACTGGAGCATTGAAAATCTCAACCACTGGAAACGCGACTCCTCCATGTGGCGGGAAGACCGCAGCTCGTTGCGTTGTGCAAAGGGAGCCAAGAACCTCGCTCTGTTGCGCAATGCCGCGCTGGCCATCCTGCCCTTTGAGCAGCATGGCTCGCTTAACGCCGCCTTCGACCACTACCGCGACTACCGGGGGGGAATTCCTCAAACTCATCAAAAACGCATGCCCGTTTCCGGAATGACCCGGTTATGAATCGTCCAAGGCACAGCGTCTGGCGCAGAGGGCAATTGGCAGGCAAGGTGGAATGCCGTGCTGATCCGCCTTGGGGCCGCTCTCGCCTCCCGGTCCTTGCCGTGACCGGTATGGGAGCTCTGCCCCTTCGGGCTAAAAAAACTCAGAGCCGTCCCGTGTTGCCGCAAATCCGTCGGACGATCGATTCAAGGAGGGGCGATCTCCGAATCGCCGTTGCCCATGGTGAGTCAATGTGTGGAGTAAATCCGCTTTCCATGGGCCACTCATGGTCAGGGGGGCGATTCGGAGATCGCCCCTCCTTGGGAGAATGGCAGCACACAAGGAGGGGCGATCTGCGAATCGCCCTGTCCGGCAGGCGGTACAGGCCGGTTTCGCCTTGGATGGGTTGCGGCTTCCTGCAAGATGGTGCTTTTCAGGCGGCCCCCGTCGGGTGCAGGCTCTGGCCATGCGCGTCCGGTTGTTGCTGTTGGGAATGGTTGCCATGGCTCTCATGGGTGGCGGGGTATGGGGGTGGAAGGCTCGCGGGGCGGCAGGCTCGGGGCGGGCGGCGTTGGCTCAGACCGAGGCGATTTTGGCGTGCGGACCGCGGCCGGCGGGATCGGCCGCACTCACGGCGGTGCGCGGGCGCTTGCGGGCGCAACTGGCCGCCGCCGGGTGGGTGACGACCGATCAGGCATTTGAGCGTAACACGGCACTGGGGTTGGTGAAGTTTGAGAATGTGCGGGCGCGTTTTCCAGCGGGAGTTGCCGATCCGTGGCAGCGGCCGGTGACCGGTGTGTTGTGCGCCCATATGGACTCGAAGTGGTTCAAGAATGAGGAGTTTCTCGGCGCGGATGACGCGGCATCGGCTTGTGGCGCCCTGTTGGAAATTGCCCGGGTCTTGGCAACGTCGAGACCGGCGCAAGCGCAGCAAATGGAGTTGGTGTTTTTTGATGGGGAAGAGGCATTTGATGCCAATATCACACCGTCTGACGGGCTTTATGGCAGTCGTCACTATGCCAGTGAATGGCCTGCTGGCGTGGCCAAACCCCGTTTCGGAGTTTTGTTAGATATGGTGGGCCACAAGGATCTGTCGATCCGGATGCCGTCCGACACGCCGCAGCCCTTGCGTGAGGCGGTGCTGGCGGCAGCCAAGCGGGAAGGTGCCGGCAAGGTTTTCGCCATGGCGCAAGGCCCCATCATTGACGATCATGCCCCGCTCAACCGGATCGGCATTCCGACCGTGGACCTCATCGGGGATTTCGGCACCCGGTCGTGGTGGCACACGCCGGCAGACAACCTGCAGAATCTATCGGCCGAATCGCTGGCGGTATCCATCCGGGTCACGCTTCGGTTGTTAGATGAATTGTTGCGGGGGAGCTAGCGGGCCTGGCGGCAGACCGGCCGTTACCCGCCACCGCCGCGCGGAAATTTCGCACATTCCGGCTTGGAAATTAGCGGCGGATGGAGTGCAATGGGTTTGCCATGGCTTACCTTGACGGGAATTTTTTACTCCATTCACCCACCGCGTGCCGACTGTTTCACGAGGTGGCCAAGGACCAGCCGATCATCGACTACCACTGCCACCTCTCGCCGCGGGAAATCGCGGGCAACCGGCGCTGGGCCAACCTTGCGGATCTCTGGCTTGGTGGCGACCACTATAAATGGCGCTTGTTGCGTGCCAACGGCGTGCCCGAAGACCTCATCACTGGCGAGTCCACCGCGCGTGAGAAATTTCAGGCATGGGCGGAAACCGTCCCCTTCACCTTACGCAACCCCATCCACCACTGGACACATCTGGAACTCCAGCGCTGCTTCGGCATCGACCTGCTCTTGTCCCCGGCCACCGCCGACGAAATCTGGGAACGCGCGCTGGAAAAACTCGCCGCGCCGGAATTCTGCGCCCACGGCCTGCTCCAACAATTCGATGTACGGATGGTCGGCACCACCGATGATCCGGCCGACTCGCTCGATGACCACCTCACGATTGCCGCCTCCGGTTTGGGCACGCGGGTGCTGCCCACTTTCCGTCCCGATATGGTGTTTTTGGTGGACCAGCCTGAAATGTTAGGGAAATGGCTGGGCAAACTCGAAGAGACATCAGACATATCGATCGATTGCCTGTCCGATTTGTTGGCGGCCTTGCAAAAGCGTCATGATGATTTTCATGCTGCGGGCGGGCGCTTGTCAGACCATGGCCTGGGCCGCTGTCCCGCGCTGGCTTGTTCGGATGCGGACGCCTCGCTTATTTTCGACAAGGCGCGTTCCGGCAAGGCGGTGAGCGCCGCGGAAAAGGAACAGTTCTCGTTCTATCTGATGATTTTCTTCGGCCAGCTCGACGCCGCGCGGGGTTGGACCAAGCAACTTCACCTCGGCACCTTCCGCAACACCAACTCCCTCATGCATGCCACGCTGGGACCGGACAGTGGCTATGATACCATCGGCGATTTCCGCCAGGGCGAGTCGCTTGTTAGATATCTGGATGCCCTGGCCCGTGAGAATGCCCTGCCGAAGATGATTCTCTATAACCTCAACCCGGCGGACAACCATCTGTTCGCCGCGCTGACCGGGGCGTTCCAGGATGGCAGCGTCGCCGGCAAGATCCAGTTCGGTTCCGGCTGGTGGTTCCTCGATCAGAAAAACGGCATCGAACTTCAGCTCGACGCGTTGTCGGCCACCGGCCTGCTCTCGCGCTTTGTCGGCATGCTCACCGATTCGCGTTCCTTCCTGTCGTTTCCGCGCCACGAATATTTCCGCCGGATCCTGTGCAATTTGTTAGGATCGGAGGCCGATCGCGGCGAACTGCCCGATGACTTCGCGGCACTCGCCGGATTGGTTAGAGCCGTGTGCTATGAAAACGCCCGCGGTTATTTCGGGTTTGGGGAGTGAGGGCGGGGGCAACGTGGTTTGGCAGGGACCGTTCTTCCCGCAGGGCGGGATCCGGCTGGGGCGGGGGCAAGAAGGCCTTGTTAGCACGAACCACCAAGCGCCCGGCTGGAAATGCCCCGGGGCAGCTGCCTTTAGCCCTGAATATCGGAGTGTCCGACGAGTGACGAGCCTGCCATCCCGTGGCGGCATTGCCCCCACCGGACGCCCCGGAGGTGCGTCCCGGCCAGGTGCGCGGGCCACATTGTTAGACCTTGGCTTTCTCCGGGTTCACCGCCTCCGGCCTCGGTTTTTTCCCCAGCGCGGCGAGATCCACGCCCGGCAGCAGTTTGGTGAGCATGCCCATGAGTCCGTCGGCGGCGTTGCCGCCGCCGGTGACGAGCACATCGGGAACGATCTTGATGTTGCCTTTCTCGATGGCGGCGGCGATCAAGTCCACGATCTTGATTTGTTTGATGGCATCCTCGCCGATGGCCTGTTGCTGCTTGTTGTAGGCTTGGGCAGTGGCCTCGCCGATGGCCGCAATTTTGGACGCCTCACCATCGCCGATGGCTATCAAACGCTTGCCCTCGCCGGCGCCCTCCAGTGCCTTGGCCTCGGCGTTGCCCTCGGCCAGGGTGATCATCTCAGCCTTCTTCTGGGTGGCCACTTTCACCGCGATTTCAGAAGCTACCAGCGTCGGTTGTTGGTCGGCTGTGGCGCGCATTTTTTCCATTTCGGTGCGTTCCGCCTGTGACCGCTGCTCCATCTTGTACATCTCCTGTTGTTGTTCGGCGATGATGCGCTTGGTCTGAGTCTGCATCAGATCCTCGGGCAGGCGGATCTGACAGATGAGCACCGACACGCACTCGACATGATATCTCTCAAGATCGGCGCGGGCGCGGGTTTCCGCCTTGGTTTGTTCTTCCGAGCGACTTTGCAAAAAGTTCATCGCCGAGGCGGTGGACGCCTGATTGCGGAACGACGAATCGATCATCGGATGGATCACATGTTGGATCAGGTTGTCGATGGAACCGACCTTGGCCACCATGTAGGGTGCCTGGTCCGGGCGCACGCGAATGACCACCTTGACCGAAACCTGGATCGGAAAACCGTCCTTGGAGATGACATTCAACTGGTCAAAGCGGGTGTCTTTCTGGTCGTCCCAGTCGATGGTGATATTGGTCGTGTCGATGACATACATCATGAAGGCGCGCCGGTTCAGATAGTAGCGTCCGGGGCCGGCCACCTCTTCCTGGATGCCGCGAAACCCCTTGGGCACCACGTATTTCTCCTTGCCTTCCTCCTCGGATGCGCCGATCTGCGTCGAGCCGAGCCGCTTCTTCATGTCCGCCGTCGGGTCCTCACCCACATTGGACACCACCACCCCGACCTGGCCGCGCTCAATGACCGCGACGTCGTCGAGTTCCACGCTGAACATGAACGGGTTGATGTAGTAGGTGCCGGGCCGCAGCACGTCGAGTTGCGGGCCGCGCTGCCCTTGTTTGGTTAGAAACGCCGAGCCATCCTGATAGTCGTTGTGCCCGGTGACGGGGCAGGCGACGTATTCGCGATCCGGCAGCGGGATGCCGTCAAGTGCGGTGACCAGACCGACCTTGTTAGCCTCGACGACCACCGCCGGGGCGATCTGGATTTGGAACAGATTGAGATTGATGCGGTAGGTGCCGGGCAGCAGGACGTCGATCTGCGGGCCTTTTTGGCCGCCATTTTTGAGGAAGGCCTCGCCGTTTTCGAAATTCGAGTGGTTCGGCACGCTTTGTGCCAGGAGGCGTCCCATCGGGATGGGCGCGCCGTCCTGGGCGGTGACCATGCCGACCTGACCTTTGGCAATGACCACCGCCTCGGCATTGGTGACTTTGAAGAGTTTGGGGTGAATTCGATAGACACCCGGCGGCAGAATCTCAGTCTGCGGACCTTTCTGACCGCCGTTTTTCCTGAAATCCTCGCCCGCCTGGAACGAGTTGTGACCGGGCACCACGGTGGCAAAGATGCGCCCGGCTGGAATCGCCAGGCCATCGGATGATTCTATCAGGCCGATCTCGCCTTCATTGATCTTGGTGGTCGTGCTCTTGGTGACCTTGAACAGATAGGGATTGATGCGGTAGTTGCCGGGAGGAATGATGTCAATCTGCGGGCCTTTTTGGCCGCCGTTTTTGACGAAGGCCTCGCCATTCTGAAACGACGCGTGGCCTGCCACCGACTGGGCAAAGATCCGGCCTTCAGGAATGGCGGTGCCGTCCACCGAATCCACAATGCCAATCTCATAGTCCTTGATTTCGGTGACGCTGCCTTTTGTTAGTTTGAACAGATACGGGTTGATCCGGTATTTGCCGGGCGGCAGCACCTCGATCTGCGGGCCTTTCTGGCCGCCGTTGCGGATAAACCCCTCACCATCCTGAAATGAATTGTGACCCGCCACCACCGCCGCAAAGATCCGGCCGGCCGGAATCGACGAACCGTCCACCGACTCGATGAGACCGATGCCGTTTTCCAGAATCTCGGTGAACGCGCTCTTGGTCGCCTTGTAGATGAATGGAATCAGAAAGTGCAAACCCGGGCCGAGCGTGCGGGCTTGAATGCCGACTTCATTGCCGAGCGCCACCACCCGCCCCTGGGGCATTTTGCGGCCAAACCAACGGCGCTCGATCAGGGCGATTTCATTGCCGCCCACCACCACCACGGATTCATACAAGAGGATGGCAGCGGGAACCAACAGCGAGAGAGACCCCACATGATTCAAAATGAAATTGATCAACATGAAAAACTCGTAAACGTCCGGACATCCCGCGTCAATGGAAATCCATTGGGAGAAATCCAGTGGGAGAAATCTCACAGTTCCTGAGTGCGGAGAAAAAAACCAAACAAACCCGCAACAATCGGCAGATTGTGATGTATCCTCTATTGCCATGCAAGCCACCTTGCTGCCGCCGCGAAATCCGGGTCTGTGTGCTCCGATCACCGCCAATCGTGAGCTGGGTGCCTGTTTGATTGCCAACATCCCGATGCGCGACCTGCTTGCCGCCGAACTCACGCGGGCGGGATTCCAGTTGGTGGAACCTGACGAGGCCTGCCCCCGAACCCTCCGGGTGCCTCTCGACAATTGGATCGAACTGGGAGCCCTGTTGCTGCTCGCCCGCAATCCCAACACCGCCCGTCTCTGCGACAGCGAGGGCCACACCCTGGCATGGAAAGGCGGTGCCAACCCTGATGACTGCGAGGATCGCATCGTCACGGATGCCGATTGCTTTCCGGTGGTTTACCCATGGGATCTGTTGCGCATGAACG
>JBAXPF010000024.1:0-22822 GCA_037132955.1 Verrucomicrobiota bacterium
GCCGCTGAGGCGTTGCGCAAAGCCCTGCCCCGGCTCGAAGGCCGCCTGCTGGCCGGAGTCGTCAACTCGCTCGGCGTGCGCCGCGATGCCGCGGCTGTGCCCGACCTGCAGAAGCTCGCGCTCGATCCGCAACGCGGCGTGGCGGCCGAGGCTCTAACATCCATCGGCATGATCGGCAGCATCGAAGCCGCAAAAATCCTGGACACGGCGCTCACCACCGGTGCCGCCGAACTGCGCGTCCCGGCGGCTCATGCCGCGCTCGTCGCCGCCGCCCATCTGGCCAAGGCCGGCAGTCCCGCCGCCGCGCGTGAATTGTTAGGTGATGTCATCCGCGTGCTGCCGTCCGGTGAGCTCACGGCGGCGGCCCAACGCCAGTTGGCCGCCCTGCCCGGTCAGCCCTGAGCTGCAACACGTGCCGGGTCAAGGCTTGGATCTGGGGATCGGTAAGCACCTCGTGGCCGGCCATGTCGGTTCCAAGAATCCCGAACTTGATCCCTCGTGCGATACGCAATTCCAGTGCTTCAGTCCCTGCCGTCCAAACAAACGGTCCGTCCACCAAGTTCACCGGTGGCTTTGACAAGCCGTTAGCCAAGGGTCCTTCGCCGCGCCCCTCGACCCCATGACAGGCGGCGCACAAGCTTGCAAACAACGCCTTTCCGGTCGCGGTATTCACGCTCTTGGCCGCCGGATCAGGACTCCATTCCGTGGCATCGACGCCCCGTACCCAGCCCACTCCCGTGGCTTGCAGATAGGCGATCAAATCCTCACCCCGGCCGTCCGTGAACAACGGCGCATAGGATGGCATCGGCGTGTCCGGCACGAGGAGCCGCGGGTGGAGGAAATGTGCGCGCAACCACGCGGCTGAGCGCCGCGCACCGACTGTTGACAGATCCGGCCCCTGCCGGCGGTTGCCAATCAACACCGGCGAGTTTTTTCTAACATCTTCCACCGTGCTCGCCGCGCCCCATAATGTCACATCCCGCGACTCCGGCCGGATGTATTGCGAATGACAGTGGATGCAGCCCTCCGCCAGATAGATCCGCCGTCCGCGTTCCGCCGCGCCGGGCGTCCCGCTCTTGCCATCACGCACCATGCCGAAGGTGGTGGCCAGCACCACCAGTCCCGCAGCCACAGCCCCACGCCAGTCGCGATTGTTAGAAAAAACCGCAACCCCGATGACCCCCCCGCCGGTGATTGCCACCAACGCCGCCGGCACCCGGTGAAGGTGCTGCGCCATGCCGATGCCGTTGGCTGAGGCCAACCATCCGGCCACCGCAAACAGGCCGGCTGCACGCCAAGCCGCGGCGCGCGACCCATCGGCCGCAGAGAACCACCCTGGCCATGCCACCAAGGCGGTGGAATAGAGGGAAACTCCCGCAGGATACCACCACCCGGCCAGGCTCCGGCTGGCGGCGGAATTGACCGCCACCGCCGCAATGGCCAGCATCACCCACGCCAGCACCGGGACATGTCTGGCGCCTGCCCGCGCCAGCCACGCGCCGGTTGCCGCCGCCACCGTGAAATGCACTGCGGCGTTCCGCCACAAGCCGGCATCCCCCCAGGTGCCGGCCTTGAAATCCGCCACATGTTGGATGATGAAAAACGCCGCGGAATCAAGCCATACCAGTGCCGCAAACATCCCAAGCGCTGCCCACCACGGGAAGATCCCGCTTTGCTTGTGGCCTTGCCATGGCCTGTGCGGCGGCACGCTGAGCAAACCTATCAGCGCAAACCCGGCGGCCACCACCGCCTGCCCCGCCGCCTGCTGATGGAAAACCCACGGCAGATTGCAACACGCATAGCCCAATCCCGTGCCCAGCCCCACCCAAGCCACACCACACCATCCTGGCAGCATCGCCGACACACTCACCGTTGCCACCCCGAGCGCCGCACCCGTGGTCACCGCCACTGTTAGAAATCCGGGCAGGCCACCTGCAAAGGGTGCCGCCCCCGCACTCACCCCGGCAACCCCGAGCGCAATTCGAAGCATCCCCGGGCGCACGCCGTGCCAAGCCGCATAAAAGCCGCCGCTGATCCCCGCCACTGCCATCGCACCGAGTGCCGCCCGCTCGCCAGTGGCATTCACCCCGCTAACCCGCAACAACTCGACGAAGGAAAACTGCGCGAAAATCAAAAAGTGCCCGTAAACCGCCGCAATCACCACGGCCGCCCGCAGTGCGGTTGGATTCACCTGTGTTCCTCCTTCCACCCACTGGAACGCACCACCGCGATCTGCACCATTGCCACCACCGAGTCTGTTAGAGCAACCATGGCCCATACCGGCACCAGTGAGCCATCGGCAATCCGCCATGCGACATACGCCGCCACCAGCCCGCGCAGCATGGCCGTGATCATCCACACGGTCTTGGCGCTGCGCCGGTCAACCAGCACCATGGCGTAGCTCAGACCCACTCCCGTAACAAAAACCCCTATCCAGCTCACAAACACCAGCGCCTCGCCTGAGGGCGGAGCAATGCCTAACAATTGTAAAATCAGCGCCGGCACCATCACCAACAACAGCCCGGTCACCGCGTCCATGGCGCCGACGGCGATACTCCAAGGCACCACAAATTTCCTGATATTCATGACAAACTCCAATTTTTGAACCAAATCAACGCAACTCCAAACAGGACTGTGCCGCAGGCGGCACGCAAGATCAAGCCCGCCATGCGCCATCCCGGCATGACCGCCATCCAGGAAAAGTCCCCTCCTTCGCGCCAACCCATCGCCACCAGCACCAGCAGCATCACCAGCAGGGCCACATGCCATGCCGCCACCGATCCCCGGCTGCCCAGCGTGCGACCGGTCACCAAGACCAACAGCAAGGCGCACAACGAAGTGGTGAATCCCGCCATCGCCAAATGGGAGTGTGCGACCAAGCCCTGCGTGAATTTGAATCGATCCAACAATCCCGGAAGATACATGGTCACCGCGCTCAGCACCAGCGTGGCCCACCACGCGAACAACGCGACCCGCCACACCCGTGATCCCGGTGGCCAGTTGAACGCCTCCCAATCCCATGGCACAATCCATGCCCATGGCAACAACACCAGCATCGTGCCGATCTGGTGAAACTGATAGTGCGTGCCTCCAAGGCTCTCCGCCACGCCGAATATCAACCAGCAGTTCACCAGATAGGTCCACACCCACCAGCCGGCGCGGCCCGTGCCGGTGGCCACCCCAACCCGCGGCAGCATCATCATCAGGGTCACCACCATCAAGGTCGATCCTAACAAACTTGAACCCGTCGGCCCGCCGGACGTGACGTCCACTTGCGGATAGACCGCGGGCGATGCGGCATAGGCCATTGCCGCCGGTACCGTGGCCAGCACCAGCACACCTAGCAATGAAACCGCCCGCCGCCATGGGCTCCATCCCGCGGCACGCTCCCGCCACGCGAGCGCGAGCACCAGCCACAGCATGATCATGGCCACGACCCATCCCCACAACGCGCCGCCGCGCCAATCGAGAAAGATCTTGCCGGAGGTGTTGCCATTGAGCCAGTGGAGGGCCGCGATAGCCAGTGCCGCCGACCATGCCCACACCACTGCGGGCGCCCAGGCCGCCACTTTGCTACGATTCACCTCGTAGATATGAAACAACCATGCCACCAGTGGCAGGGACGTCCAACCATAGAGTTGCACATTCAAATGCACCGGCACCCAGCGGCCATACGTCCACTCCCCGGTCTGCATCTGCGGCCACACCAACAACAGGGCAAGCCACAACCCAACGGCATTGCCTAGCACCAACCAAGCCAGCGCATGGCGTGCCGCGAGCGCCACTCCGTCATGTGCCGGCCTGGCTTGGACCTCAGCCATGTCTGGATTCTCCTTCGATCCGGCCGTCCCGCATCCGCACCGTGCGGTCACACCTCGCGGCCAGTTCCGAATCGTGCGTGGCCATGATCAGGGTGCGGCCGCGCTCACGCACCAGCTCCAGCAACAATACGAAAACCTTTTCGCGATTGTTTTCATCCAGCGCACCGGTGGGCTCGTCGCACAACAGCAGTTGCGGATTATTCATCAGCGAGCGGACCAACGCGCCGCGCTGCCGCTCGCCGCCGGATAATTCGCGAACCCGCTGGCCGAGCCGGTGCGTCACCCCCGTGGCATGCGCCAGTTCGTGCAGGCGCACCAGGCCGGATTTTCTGTCGCCGCCCGCGGCAATGACCGGCACCATGCAATTTTCCGCCAATGTGATGTCCGGCATCAAATGGTGCATTTGAAACACATATCCAATGTGATACCGTAACAAGTCAACGCGTGTGGATTCTTCCACCACATCACGCCCTGCCACACGCACCAACCCGCGGTCCACCTCTTCCAGCCCTGAGATCACATTGAGCAAGGTGGATTTGCCACAGCCGGACGTCCCGCACAAGGCGACCACCTCGCCCTGCGCCACCTCCAAGGTCACCCCCTTGAGCACTTCGATGCGCCCGCCATCAAAGCTTTTCCACACATCATTAACCAACACCTGTGCATTCATGTCCATAAAAGGGGATCACTCGAAGCGCAAGGCCTGCGCAGGATTAAGCCGTGCGGCGTAGCATGCCGGGTACATGGCTCCTATCAGCGCGGTCAACACCGCCAAGCCGGTGGCTGCCGCCACTTCCATCCAGCCGACGCGCGGCTCGATGTATCCCTGCAACTGCGGGATGGCACGCAGCACGAGCAAGCCGCCCCAGCTCAACACCCAACCTGCCAGGGTGCCAAGCGCTGAAATCAGCAGGGATTCCCCGAAAATCATGCCGGCCACCTGCCCCCGGGAAAACCCGCATACGCGCGCGATGGCCAGCTCCCTGATCCGCCCGAAAACCGATAGAATCATGGTGTTGGTCACACTCAACCCACCTAACAAGAATGCGCAGCCGCCCACCACCCAGGCTGTGGTCTTCATGATTTTAAATTGTGAGTAGCTCCGGCTGAACTCGTCATTCTCCATTGCGATGAGGCGCTCATGATGCTTGGAAACCCATTGCCTGACTTCGTCAGATTGATGTCCGTCCGCCAGTGCGACGCTCACCACCGAGCACACACCATCCTTGTGAAAGGCCTTCTGGCAGGCGGCCAGCGGCATGAACACCCCGCCGTTCTCAAAGCCGTTCTCCATTCTCACCACCCCGGCCACCGTGTAAGTGCCCGGGCCGAGCTCGATGGTGCCACCCGGCGCGGCATTGAGAAAGCCGGCCGCCCGTTCTCCCAGGACCACGGCTTGCGAATCATCGGTGAAGGCCGCCGCGCTTCCCTGCAGCCACTGCCCGCGTTGCAATCTGCCGTCGGTGGCCTGGATACCGAAACATGTGATGACCGGACGGTCCGGCGCGGTGATGATCGTGAACAACACCGGATGCGCGGACTTCACGCAAGGCAGATGCTCCAATTCCTCCACCATGGCCACCGGCACATTGCTGAAAAACAAGTCCGACACGTTTTTCTCAAACACCACCATTTGCGAATCAGTTCGCAGGATGCGCTCGAACATTTTGACCGCACCACCTAACAATCCAACCACGCTCAACATCGTGGCCACTCCCAGCGCAATCCCGGTCGCGCCAATCGCCGTGCGCACACGGTGCCGCCGCAGGTTGGTTAGTATCATCCGCCATAAGCTCATGGGTGGGTTTGGTTGTGGCGGCGGTCGGCGACTGTCGGTGTGTTAGATCAGGGATTCCAGGTTATCCGGCCGCCGACACCCGTGCCAGCGCGGGCCCGGCAAGGCCCTCCGGCAGCGACACCCGCAACAATTCCAACATCCCCCAGCGTGCGGGAGGCGCTGGCAAGGCGTCCACCACGCGGTTGCCCATGAGCTGCAGCCGGCGGAACCGGCGGGTGGTGGCATGGATGCCTTCCGCCGCCACCATGTTGGGGCGGCCCAGTTCCTCATCGCGTCCGCCCGTTTTGCCGTGGCTTTGTTCCTGCATCTGCACGTCCTTCAAATCATCTGCCGCTTGATAGGCGAGTCCGCGCAGCAATGCCAGCCGGTCTAACAACTGAATCTCGCGGGGGGTGCCGCCACCGAGAATGGCGGGCAGCACCAACGTGAGCCGGAGCAATTCCCCGGTCTTGCGCGCGGCCACGTCGCTCACCTCCTGCGGGCTTTGTTCACCACGCCACCCGCGCAAGTCGCGGGCCTGGCCGCCGATCATGCCGCCAGTGCCGAGGCGTGCGTCGACCCAATGACCGGCCCACTCCCGGCGCTTTGCGTCATGCGTCCGGTTGATTCCCTGCCAGAGCAAGGCATAGCCACGATTGACCAGAGCCAAGGCGGCGAGCATGGCCAGGGCCTCGCCATGCACGATATGCGCGCAAGCCGCGCCGCGGCGAACGCGTGCATCGTCCATGGCCGGCAGATCATCGAACACCAGCGACGCCGTGTGCAGGTATTCGATGCCGCATGCCACCACTTGTGCCGTTTCATCCGCAAGATTCATCTCCAGCCCCATCAGATAGGAACTCACGGAACGCACCATTGAGCCCGGACGCGCCAGGATATCGTTGAGTGCCGCCGCCAACCGGGGGTCCACCCCATCCAAGCGCCCGCAACCGGTGGCAAACCGCTCGCCCAACACGCCCCGCGCATGCGCCGCCCGCCGCTGCCATAGATCTGCTGTCATAGTCTGGTGGGTGGGACGGGGGCTCACTTGACCTTGCCGGACACTTGGAAAGTGACCACCAATTTTGGGTCCACCGTCATCACCAGCATGGCCCGCACCAGCGGCAAGCCGAAATCCTTGTAATCCATCTCCACCTTGCCACTGGCTGTGACCCACTCACCGTCTTTTTTCACCGTGAACGGAAAATAGACGGTCTGGGTCACGCCGTGAATCGTCAAGGCCCCCTCGGCCTTGTCACCGGTCTTGTCGGTCCAGAATTTCACAAACTTGAAGGAGCCCTTGGGAGTGTCTCCGCCCAACCACTTGAGCATTTCGGCATCCCGCCCGCCATCGTCAGTTGCCAGATCCGAGAAATTCCATGCCAATTCCAGCGCGGTGGGTTTCAGCTTGCCCGTATCACCCGTCGCCTTGATCGTATAGGTTTTCAAGGTTCCGGTAAAAGCATGACCGGTGGCCTTGGCCTCCACCTGAATCTTGCTGCGGGTCTTGTCAACCTCAAGCGTGGCTGCGCAGACACAGGTCAGCGGGCCCAGCAATGCGCCTAGCAATGCGGCGGTGGTGGTGGTGGGTAGGGTCATAAGTTGGCGCATGCTCGTTATACACCGCCACTTCGCAAACGATTTGTTTACAAATTGTGTGCGCATATTCTCCCGCTGCTGGCCCCGCCGCGGTGCCCAAACGCCGACCCTGCCGCAGGTGCTTGGACCGGCGGCGCGCTTGACGGCCGCCTGAAATGTGCGTTGTGTGGGCCTGTGGCCGAGCGATTCAACAACCCGTGGTCCGCACCTGTGCCGGGATTCAGCGCGGTCTTGCGCTGGAAACTTGGCTGCGGCGAAAAGGTGGTGCCGGCGTTTCCAGACGCCCGCAGTGCCGCGCCGTGGCGGCCACTGACAAGCCGCCAGCTGCACCCCATGCCGGAGTGCGGGTGGCGGGTCTCCTGGTTAGGTCACGCCGCGTTTCTTCTCAGCGGTTGCGGGGTGCACCTGCTGGTGGATCCGATATTCGCGGATTATTGCGGGCCGTCGCCATTGTTAGGAATCAAGCGACGGGTCCCGCCGCCCTGCGGCATGGACTGTTTGCCTCCCATCTCTGCGATTCTGCTCACCCACACCCACTATGACCACTGCGATCTGCCCACCCTGCGCAAATTGGCCAGCCAGCAGGATTTTCCGCCGCTCATCGTGCCGGAAGGCCACGCGGAGGGGTTCGCCAGGCTTGGATTCGTTAGATCAACGGCTGTGGCATGGTGGCAGACTGTCGAGATTGCGCCCGGGGTGTCGGTCACTGCCACCCCGGCCCAACATTTCACAGCCCGCAGCCCGTGGGATCGTGATCGCGGTCATTGGTGCGGCTGGTGCCTTGCCGGGGCGGGGGTGAAACTCTGGCACTCCGGCGATAGCGGCTATTGTCCGGCCTTCCGTGAGATCGGCGCACGCCTCGGTCCCATGGATTTCGGCATGATCGCCATTGGCGCATACGAACCGCGTTGGTTCATGCGCACTTTGCACATGAATCCGGCCGAGGCGGTGCTGGCGTTTGAGGAAACCGCCTGTCGCAAGGCCACCGGCATGCACTGGGGAACTTTCCCGTTGAGCGACGAACCCTTGGGCGAAGCCCCACTCCTGCTTGCCAGGCACTTGTTGGAACACCACATCGATCCGGAGCGGTTTGAAGCAGGTTGCGTCGGCCAGCAATGGTCGGTTTCCCAGCAACTCCAGTCCGGGCTCAGGACTTCAGAGGTTCGTCCATGATGGCCAGCAACTCGGCTTCCGACCACGCCGGCGCATCGCTCAGGCCGGCTTCGTCGATGGCGCTGGCCAGCTCGCGCTTCTTCGCCTGCAAGCGCAGTACCTTTTCCTCCACGGTGCCACGGGTGAGCAGGCGGTAAACCGTCACCGGACGGGTCTGCCCGATCCGATGCGCCCGGTCGCTCGCTTGCGCTTCAGCCGCCGGATTCCACCACGGGTCAAAGTGGATCACCGTGTCGGCCGCCGTTAGATTCAAGCCGTAGCCACCGGCCTTGAGGCTGATCAAAAAGATCGGCGGACCGTCGGCAGCTTGAAAGCGATCCACCATGGCCTGACGGTTCCGGGTTTGCCCGTCGAGCCGCAAACTGTCCCAACCCCGCTCGATCAAACATTTCTCGATTTCACGTAATTGCATCTGGAATTGACTGAAGATCAAAACTTTATGATTTCCTGAAAGCGCTTCATCCAGCAATTCAAACAGGCGCTGGAGCTTGGTCGAGCGCTGGCCCACCAGCAGTTGCTTGAAGCGATCGTTTCCAAGCAAGGCGAGGTCGCAACACGTTTGGCGCAGGCGGAGCAAGGCGGTGAGCATTTGCATGCGGGCGGCCCCGGGTTGGGAGGCATCCTGCAGGGTCTCGACGCGCTTGCGGCCTTCCACCAGGAGGTTGCGATAGACGGATTGTTGTTCGGGGCTGAGGTCGCAGAATTCGTCGATGATGAGCTTGGACGGCAACTCGGGGGCGACTTGTTCCTTGGTGCGCCGGAGCAAGAACGGTGCGGTTTTGAGGCGGAGCCGCTCCAGCAGGGCGGGCACCGACGTGCCCGAGACAAGGGGCAGTTCGTAGCGTTCACGGAATTCCGCGCGCCCGCCGAGCCAACCGGGGAGAATGAAACGGAAAATCGACCACAAATCGCGGATGCCGTTTTCCACCGGGGTGCCGGTGAGGGCGATGCGCCGCTTGGCCCGCAGTTTGGACAACGCCTTGGCGTGGTCGGTGTCGGGGTTGCGCATCAAACTCGCTTCGTCCACGACCACCAGAGCGTACTCCCGCCGCAGGTGCCAGGCCAAATCCCGGGCCAGAGTGGCGAAGCTGGTGAGGACGACCTCGCCGCTCGAGACCCGCTCCCGCTCGTCATCCCGTCCCGATCCATGCAAGGTCCGCACGCGCCGCTGCGGCGCGAAGCGTGAGAACTCGGCGTGCCAGTTGCCCAGCAGGGAGGCGGTGGCCACCACCAAGACCACTGTCTCGTCTTGGGGTGGAGCTTGTTCAAACACGCGTTCGATCAGAACGATGGCTTGAAGCGTTTTGCCAAGGCCCATATCATCGGCGAGCAGGGCCCCGCCGAAGCGTTCGACCCGGTCCCATAGCCAGGCGGCGCCGTGGTTTTGATAGGGGCGCAGTTCGGCGCGAATCGCAGGCGGTAACTGGAAGGTTGAGAAATCCTCAGGGTGATTGGCAGGCAACGTTTTATCCAGCTTTTTACAGATTTCATGAAGCGTTTGCGCGGCGCGGGCTGAGGCGCTGTAATGGCCCCCTTCCTGGCGCAAATCCAGTTCCGCAAAGAGCGGCTCCATGACTTCGGAAACCTCGCTGGAAACGATCAGGCGGCGACCGTCGGCTGTCGTGCGTTGACCCTTGCTGGTGCGCAGCAAGTGGCGGACGTCGGCGGCGGAAAAGGTATCCCCAGCATTCGATAGAAACGTTAGATTGAAATCCAACCAATCTTCGCCGGAGCCGAGGATTTCTATTTTGGGTTCGATCAGGACGACTTGGCGCAGGGTGTTGCGGAAGCGCTCGCCTTCGGTGACCGACCACTCACGGCGGAGGTCGGGCAAGGTGTGGGTGAGGAAGTGGAGGATGGCGTTTTCATCGCGCAGGGTCCAGCGGCCGGCGGCGGGATCGGCGGCATCGAAGCCGGCGCGGGCGAGCCTTGATGAGACATGGATTTCCAGGTCGAGGTTGCGCACTTCGCAGCAGTGGTCGGCAGTGAGGCGGGGGAATTGGGGAAGTGCGGCGTGACCGGGCGGGACGGGCGGGGCATTCGGGTAGCGGATGCTCAGCCGTGCCTCAAGATGTTGGAGCGAGCCCTCCAGCGCCAGGGCGACGGTGAAAGGTGCGGCAATAAAGTGAAGCTCATCGAGCCAGGACTGTGGCGGGAAGCCCAGCCATTCCTGCCAGGTGGCGAGGCGGGCGAGAAACTCTTGGCACGGCAGTTTCACCGGGTGTCCGGCGCGGAGTTCGGCCAACGGGGCGGCGAGGTCAACCGGCAGATTTTCCTGGCCGATGCGGGTGAGGGAGTCCGGCCCGATTTGCCAGAACCGACCGGCGATGGCCAGCGGCGGGGAGGTCTCCGGCTCCGGGACAAGTCGCACATGGCTGTTTTCGAGGGTCAGTTCGCGGAGCTGGATTTTACCAGTGGCGAGGATTTCGAGTGGCGTGTGGGCTTTGCCGATGGTGATCCGCGGGTGGCCGATGAGGGCGTCCAGAAAGGTGGCGAGCCGTGAGGGCTCGAGTTGCAGGTGCTGCGGGGATTTGGCCGCAGCACCGGCGGCGGCCAGCCATGCGTCGAGCGCTTGCTCGGTCGGCGTGAACGGTTCGGGGGTGCGGCTGAGGGTGGCGGCAAGGCGGCCACGGTTGAGACCCTCGCGCCAGTTGGGTGCAAAGTGGATATCCCAGGCCTGCGCGGCCAGGGGAGGGGTTGCCGGCGGTTTTTTTGTTAGATCGGAGGTGCCGCGCAGGGCGGCCAATCCGACGGCCACGGCATGGGCGCAAAGAGCCCCACTTGATTGGTTTTCCGGGCAGGAGCAGCGGGTGTCAAAATCCGCGGCGGACTTGATCCGCACGCTGACGCGCAGCAAACGACGGCCCTCGCGCACTGTGCCCTGCCAGCCGTCGGGGTCGGATTTCACGGCGGTGGCCGCGCCAGCCTCGCAGAGGGATTTCCCCTCTTTGAAAGCTTGCCATGAGGCCGCGCCCCGCAAAGTTGATTCCGTCCAGCCGCTCATGCGAGCCGCCATGTGACACCCGATGGCAGCCACGGGCAAGAACTGACCTGACCTTCCACGCTAATAAAAGCGTTCGAATTTTTGGCGGCTCTTGGGATCGAGCGCGGCAAGGGCGGGGATGCGGTAGCGGGTGTTGTGTTGATCGATCACGACCACGTTGCCGCCGCCGAGCGCCTCGACGTTTTCGTCGTTCTCCACGCAGAAGCGGGTCTTGCCCCGATCCGTGGTGACGAACCATTCGCAGCCAAGCGCGGCATGGCGGATGGTGTGAATGACTTGGATCACCGGCACGAAGTCCCGTTCGGCCAGCGCTTCAAACAGGATTTTTCTAACATCTCCGGGCAGGTCGTCCGCGTTCTCGATACACACCAGTTCCTGCCCCATGGCATTGGTGATGGCAATCCAGCGCGTGGGATCGGTTAGGGGAAACAGCCGCACGGGCAGCACCTTGTCATGGCGGGTGCCGGCGGCATCGGTTAGGACGAGGGTGCCGGCCGCGCAGCGTTGCAGGTCGAAATGGGCGGCGGGAGTTTTCATGTGTGGGAAACTTCCAACATGGCTTGGTGAAGGCGGGCGTAGGTGCCGCTGGTGTTGAGGAGTTGCTCGTGGCTGCCGATTTCACTGATCCGGCCATCGTCCATGACCACCAGGCGATTGGCATTGCGCAGGGTGCCAAGCCGGTGGGCGATGGCGATGGTGGTGCGGCCGTGAACCAGGTTGTCGAGGGCTTGCTGGATTTCCCGCTCGGTTTCGGTATCGACCGAGGAGGTGGCTTCATCGAGAATGAGAATGGCCGGATCGATGAGCAGCGCCCGGGCGATGCTGATGCGCTGGCGCTCGCCGCCGGATAGTTGTTGGCCACGCTCGCCGACCATCGAGTCATAACCATCGGTGAGTTTCATGATGAACTCATGGGCGCGGGCGGCCTTGGCGGCGGCGATGATTGCCTCGCGCGAGGCGTCCGGTTTGCCGTAGGCGATGTTGTCGGAAATGGTGCCGAAAAACAAATACGGTTCCTGCAACACCAAGCCGATGTTTTTCCGGTAATCCTCAACGTGGATGTCCCGCAGGTCGTGCCCATCAACGAGGATGGCCCCCGCGCTCACATCGAAAAACCGGCAGGCGAGGTTGATCAGCGTGGTCTTGCCGGCACCGCTCGGACCGACCAGTCCGATCATTTCGCCTGCCGCAATGTCCAGGTTGATGCCGCGGATGATCTGGCGCGAACCATGCCGGAACTTCACCTCGCGAAACTCGATGCGCCCGCTCAGGCGGCCAATCCGCCGCGTCCCCTCCGTCGCAGGCATGTCCGGCTTGACGTCCAGAACTTCAAAAATCCGGTGGGCGCTGGCCGCCGCCCGCTGGGCCGAAGCAAAGAAGCGGCTCATGGCTTCCACGCGCCCGTAGAAACGGTTGGTATACATCACAAAGCAGGTGAGCACGCCCACCTTGATCTCGCCGTGGGCCACCGTCCAGGCACCCGCAACCCAAATGAACAGCAGTCCCAGATCGGTGAACATTTCTATCATCGGGGAGAAAAACGACCATGTCCGGTTCACTCGGTCGTTGGTGGCAAACACATGGTGATCGGTCTGCCGGAAGCGGGCAATCTCGCGTTCCTCTTGCGCAAAGGCCTTGACCACGCGCACTCCGGGTATCGTGTCGGTGAGCACACTGAGCATGAGTCCCCAGGCCCTCCCGGATGCCGCAAAGCTACTGTGCAAATGCCCGCGCACACATTTGACCAACCAGGCGACGACCGGCACCGGCCCCAACGCGACCAAGGCGAGCAGCGGGTGAATCTTGAAGAGGATGAGCGCGGTGAAAACAAATTGAAACACGTCGCAGATAAAGTCGATGAAGTTCAGGGAGATAAACATCGAAAGCCGATCCGTGTCCGAGCTGATGCGCGAGATCAGGTCGCCCGTGCGCTTCTTGTTGAAATAGATGAGCGACAAACGCTGCAGATGCTCGAATAAGTCCCGCCGCATCCGGCTGGTCACCAACTCGGCAATGCGCGCCACCACAAAGGACCGGCCCCACTTCAGCAACCACGCCAGAAACGCCGTGCCCAACAGCATAATGGCATAGGGCATGATTTGTAGCACCGCGAGTTCGTGCGACTTGGTCTGAATCGGAATGAGCAACTCATCCACCAACGAGCCGGTGAGCCACGGCGACAACAGGCTCGCACTGGTGGCGGCAATGGTCAGCACCAACCCTAACGCAATGAGGCGGAGCCACGAACGGGAAAACATCAGCAAACGCAGCAACGGATTGCCCCGCCGGGTTTCCTGCGCCGGATCGTTAAAGTCAAACCAATCGTCGTCGTCATTCGGTTCATGCGTCTGGGACTCGGTGGCTGGCACGCCGCTGAGCAGAACCCGCTGCTGGTCCATGACCCGTGCCACGAAGGCGTCCGCTTCCTTGATGAGACCGGCGGTGAAGCGCCAGTGACTGCGGCTCGCCTCACCTGCCACCGTGAGGTGCAGCGCACCGGTGGCACCCATTTCCTCCAGTGTCAGTTCCTCAATGTCCGCCAAGTTCCAATCCCGGATCCGGTCGGTCCCCTGCGGGCTTTCCTCAAGTTGCAGCAAGCGCCGGGTGGTCAATACCAACAGCCCGTTTTGAAACTGCAAGTGCCGGTCCAAATCCGTTTGCCAGCGGGCGACAACCCGCTCTCCAGGCTCCAGGCGCTTTGCTATGAGCGGGGGCGTCGAGGGCAAGGCGGCCATGGTGCTTGATAGACGAATGGGGTGGGGGGGAAGCCGCAAATGGTGCTGTTGGATGGCGTTTTGTAAAGCGTAACTGGCGAAATGTAAAAATTCTCCACAGGCAAAGCATTGTCTTGCCAAATCCCCGTATGGCAAGCAGACTCGCCCGTCACCACCGCTGATTTCCTCAGGCGGCCATTGTAGCAGTTCAGACCACGGCTCCTTCATTTTGAGCGCTTCATCCTCCGACAGTTGTCAATTTTCCAGCGTCCAAAAAATCCTCGCCCTGCGCGGACCGAATCGTTGGACCCGGGTCACCGCGCTTGAATGCTGGGTGCGCTTTCTGCCGTTAGAAGACCCGCAGCCGGATTGGCAGGCGCGGCTGCTGGAGTGGTTGCCAGCGTTGGAGCCACAGTTGCAAGCTGGCCCTCAAGCGGAGTCGCTGCTGCTGGCCGCGCTGTGGCATGACCTCGCGCTGCACCTTCAAGCCCGCCCGGATTTGGACTTGGGCTTTGCCAAAGTCATGCCCACGTCGCAGCCCGACTTGCTGCGCATCATCGTGCAGTATGACGAGGAAACCGTGGGCCGGGCGGCCTTTGATTTGGCACGGCGGATGCTGGAAGCCGCTCTAACGGGCGCGCCCATTGACGTTGCTGCCGGCTATGCCGAAATCACGGATCTTGCCGATGACTTGTGCCTCGGCCCGAGCACCCGCTCCATGGTCGATGCCGCGCTGAGCCGCGGAATCCCCGTGCGCAGGCTCACCGAGGGCAGCTTGGTTCAGCTCGGCTGGGGAAGCAAGCAACGGAAAATTCTCGCCGCCGCCACCAGCCAGACCAGCGCCATCGCGGAGGATATCGTCCAGGATAAGGATCTAACATGCCGCCTGCTGCGCGAGGTCGGTCTGCCCGTGCCACTAGGCCGCCCGGTCGATTCCGCCGAGGATGCCTGGGCCGCCGCCCTGGACATCGGCTTGCCGGTGGTGGTCAAGCCGTTGGATTGCAACCAGGGCCGGGGGGTCGCGTTGAATCTAACTTCCCAGCAGCAGGTTGCCGCCGCCTATCAAGCCGCCATGGCGGAAAGCTCCTCGATCATCGTTGAGAAGTTTGCCGAAGGCGAAGACTACCGCCTGCTCATTGTTGGCAAGCAAGTGATTGCCGCCAGTCGGCGCAAGCCCGCCCATGTCATCGGGGACGGCAGCCATACCGTCAACGAACTCATCGCGGTGGCCAATCTGGATCCGCGCCGGGCCTCCGGCCACGCGGCGGCACTCAGCAAAATCCGCATCGATGCCATCGCCCTGGCCGTCCTCAATGAGCAGGGACTCACCCCGGACTCCATTCCGCAAGGCGGGCGCACCGTGCTCATCCGCCGCAATGCCAATCTGAGCACCGGCGGCACGGCCGTGGACTGCACCGATGAGGTTCATCCCAGCATCCGCGAGGCCGCCATCGAAGCCGCCCAAACCGTGGGCCTCGATATTTGTGGCATCGACATCGTCGCCATCGATATTTCCCAGGCGCTGAGCGAACGCAACGGCGTGATCATCGAGATCAACGCCCGCCCAGGCTTGCGCATGCACCTCTATCCATCCGAAGGCCAGGCGCGCAACGTGGGGGAAGCCGTCATCCACACGATGTTCGAGCCCGGCGAAACCGGTCGCATCCCCATCGTGGCGGTCACCGGGGTCAATGGCAAAACCACCACCGCCCGGTTCATCGCTCACTTGTTAGGTGAGGTGGGCTGGCGGGTTGGCATGACCAGCACCGATGGCGTCTCCGTGGGCGATCGCGTGCTGGACACCGGGGATTGCAGCGGACCCAAGAGCGCCCGCGCCGTGCTCGCCTATCACGGCACCGATGCCGCCGTGTTGGAAATTGCCCGTGGCGGGGTCCTGCGCGAAGGCCTGCCCTTTGATTGCTGCGACGTTGCCGTCGTCACCAACATCGGCGAAGGCGATCACCTCGGACTGGCCGAGATCCATACCCCCGGCGAACTCGCCGCCGTGAAACAAACCTTGGTCGCCGCCGTCCCCGCCAGCGGCACGGCCGTCCTTAACGCCGCAGATCCCTTGGTGGTGAAAATGGCGGAGAATCACCCGTGCCACGCCCTTTTTTTTGCCATCGATGGTGACCACGAGGTCATTCAACGCCACCGCGTAAACGGCGGGCGGGCCATTTTCGTGCGCGACGGCTTCGTCATGCGCGCCGAGGGTGCCAGCGCAACCCCCTTCATCGCTTTGCAGGACGTGCCGCTCACCCACGGCGGTCGCGTCAACTTTCAAATTGAGAACACCCTCGCCGCACTCGCGGCAGCATGGGCCTTGGGCATTGACGATGAAATCATCCGGCGCGGCGCGCGCAGCTTCAGTTCTTGCCTCGATCACAGTGCCGGCCGCTTCAACATGTTCGATTTTTCCGGCATCAGTGTCATCATCGACTACGGCCACAACGTGGATGCCCTGCGCTCCTTGCTCGACGCCCTTAATAATTTTCCTAACAAAAGACGCATCGTGGTTTACAGCTCCGCTGGGGATCGCCGCGATGCGGATATCATCGAGCAAGGCCGCATGCTCGCCCCTCACTTCGATGAAGTCTGGCTCTACGAAGGCGACTACGTCCGCGGCCGGCAACCCGGCGAAATCATGACTCTCATCACCGAGGGTCTCAATGGCGCTTCAAGGACGCGTCGCGTCGAACGCATCCAAGGCCACCTCAAAGCCGTCGATCTGGCATTGGCCTCCGCCAAACCCGGCGATCTGGTCATGATCCAGGCCGACACCGCCTACGAAACCGTGCAACATCTGCGCGGAAAACTCGCTTTCAGTGCCCCGCCGCATGGCTAACACCACCGTCGCCTTGCCCCCCCATTGCCGTTGTCCCCCGGGTTTTTCTCAAAAAACACGTTTTTCATGTCACTGGTGGATTGACATCCCTGAATTTGCATTTAGAGTCCGCGTCCGCCCGGATGTGCCGGCGGCTATCCAACTCTTCACCCACAGGCATCAGCCATGAGCAAACGCACCTATCAGCCATCCAAGCGCACCCGCAAAAAACAATTCGGTTTTCGTGCCCGCATGGCCACCAATTCCGGCCGGGATATCCTTCGCCGCCGCCGCCAAAAAGGCCGCAAGCGCCTTATCCCCAAGGGCGTTGAATTGCAATTCGCGCGCCACACCCAGCAGCATTCCTGAGCGTCCGCTCTTGCGCCGCCACGGATGCCCCACGCATCCCCGTCATGCGCCTCCCGCGGAAATGCAGCATCACCCGACGTGCGGATTTTGCCCGCGTCAAGACCGTCGGCCAGGCCAAAGCCGGGCGCTTCGTCATCTTGAGCACGCTCGCCGATCCCACCTTGGACTCCTTGAAAACCGGCTTCATCACCACTCGCCGCAGTGGCAAGGCTCACGATCGCGTGCTGTTGCGCCGCCGGTTCCGCTCGCTGGTGCAAGCCCATGCCCCCGGCTTTTCCGATCTGCAGCGGTTCCTGATCACCATCGCCCGCCCGGGGGCCTCTCAGGCCACCTTCGCCGATCTGAAGGCTGATTGGTTGAAACAGGCAAGACGGCTGGGACTCTTTCCCCGTCCCGAAGAAACCCCGTGATCTCTCAAGCACTCAGCTTTGTCATCTGCCTCGGGATCCGCCTCTATCAACGGTTTCTCGGTCCCATGCTGAAATTCGCCGCGGGTCCGGGCGCCGGTTGCCGCTTCTCGCCCTCCTGTTCTAACTATTGCTTGCAGGCGGTGGCTGCCCACGGGCCGCTGCGCGGATCATGGCTGGGAATTTGCCGGATTTGTCGCTGTCACCCGTGGGGGGCTTGCGGTTATGACCCGGTCCCGCCCTCCGCCGGATCGCCAGGGTTCCACGCCACCGAATCCCTCACTTGCAATCACCTCCACAAGTAACCCCTTCTCCCACCACCCTTATGTATGATCGTACCACTTGGATTGTTCTCGCTGTCTGTGGCTCGTTGTTAGCCGTCGGACTCCAACAATCTAACAAGAATGCCCAGGAGAAACTCAGACTGGACAAAACCGGGCAGGAAGTCCTGCAAAAGGATCAACCCGCCCCAAGCCCGGCCACTGCCGGGAATCCCGTGCCAACTCCCGCCCCCGGCCTCACCGTGGATCCACCGCCGCCGCCCACCGAGGAGGAATTTGTCACCCTGCAAACCAACAAGGTGCTATTCACCTTTTCCAATGTCGGTGGCGGCATCAAATTCGCCGATTTCAAAGCGGAGCTTCAAGTCGGCAGCCACAAGGACCCCGTTCGCATCAATGAACACGGCGGCGGCCCCATCGGCGGCCTGGCGGGTGCCGATGAAGCTCTTGAAAACCTGAGCTACACCTACAACGAAGCGGAATCCATCCCCGGCAAGAAGGTTGTTTATGCTGCCAAACTCCCTTCCGGCCTGCTGGTGAAAAAAATCTTCAGCCTGGTCGAAACCGGTGAGCCCGGCGCTCCCTATCTCCTCGATTTCGACCTCCAATTGGAAAATTCCTCCGCCGTTCCGCTTGGCCTCAAACAATGGAGCATCTTCGTTGGCGAGGCTGCGCCTCTCTATCAAGCAGAGGTGGCCCAACAAACGGGCGTGTTCTGGCTCGAGAACAACTCGATGAGCTTCACGGATGTTTCCAGTTTCAAAGGGGGCATTATTTCCTCCGAAAAAGCCGTGGTCAACAGCCCGGCGGATAAGAAAATCCAATATGCCGGTGTGACCAACCAGTTTTTCGCCACCGCCATCCGCCCGCAACAACCGCTCGAGACCACCGTCTGGGCCAAGCCGTCTCAAATCAAACTCAAGGACGACGCCAGCCCGCTAAAGGCAATCCGTGCCGGCCTCCGCCTGCCGGATATCTCACTCGATCCAGCCGCTCAAAAAACCATCTCCTGCCGGATCTTCATCGGCCCCAAACACAACCCCATGCTCCGCAAAATGGGCAATGGCTGGGAAGACCTGATGCAATATGGTTGGTTCGGCGTGGTTTCTAACGTGCTCAACCGAATCCTCAATTTCTTCCACTTCTATCTCGATGGCATGGCCAAAAAATGGGCCTGGGGACTTGCCATCATTTTCCTCACCATCGTCGTCCGCATCGCCATCTGGCCGCTGCACGCCAAGTCCACCCGCACCATGAAGCGGATGAGCAAGCTCCAGCCGGAGATGGCCAAGCTGAAGGAAAAATACGCCGACGATCCCAACAAGCTCAACACCGAGACCATGGGACTCTATCGGAAGTATGGCATCAATCCGCTTGGCGGCTGTCTGCCGATGTTCATTCAAATCCCCATCTTCTTTGGTTTCTATCGCATGCTCCAGTATGCGGTGGAACTCCGGGGACAGGGATTCCTCTGGGTGAATGATCTTTCCCAACCGGATACGCTGGCGTATTGGTCAGGGGTGCCGATCAACTTCCTCCCCGTGGTGATGGCGATCTCCAGTTTCCTGCAAATCAGGATGACTCCCAAGACCGGTGATGCCATGCAACAGCGCATCATCATGTTCATGCCCTTCATGTTCTTCTTCTTTTGCTATAACTTCGCTTCCGCGCTTGCTCTCTACTGGACCACCCAGAACATCTTCTCCATCGGCCAGACCTGGCTCATGAACCGCATCCCGGAGCCCGAGCTCAAGGCCCGCAAGGATGGTGGAAAAAAAACCTGGGTCCAACGCATGACTGAAAAACAGGCAACCATTCAACGCCAGCGCCAGTTAGGCGCCGCGGCCGCAAAACCTGCCGCAGATTCCCCGAAAAAACGCCCCCCGCGCACCGGGGGATGATGGATCGTAGATAGTAGATGGCGGATGGCGGATGATCTTCGATCCTCTATCTGCTATCCACGACCTCTTCAAACACCCCGCCGCCGAGAAGTTGGCCACCGTCATAAAACGCGCAAATTTGGCCTGGCGCAATCGCGCGTTGGGGCTTGCGGAAGGTGAGTTCCAGTCTGCCATCGTCGCGGCTAAGCAAATCCGCAGCTTCCGCTCTCGATCGGTAACGTGGCTGGGCATCCACTCGTTGGGGCGGCGTGAATGGCCCCCCCAGTGACGAGACGCTGCCGATGACGCAGCGTTGCGCGTAAAGCCCGGGTGAGTCCATGCTGTCCCAACCGATGACCAGCTGGTTCGTTGCGGGATTTTTCCCCACCACAACATACGCCATGCCCTCGCGCGGGGAGGCCACGCCATGACCTTTCCGTTGGCCGATCGTATAGAGATGCAAGCCGCGATGCTCACCCATGACCCGTCCCGAGGTGTCGACGATTTCTCCCGGTGTGTCCGGTAGATAATGGCGCAAAAAATCGCTCATTTTCACCTGTCCGAGAAAGCAGATCCCCTGACTGTCTTTCTTCTCCGACACCGGAAGCCCAAAGCGGCGTGCCGTTTCTCTTACCTGCGGCTTGAGCATTTCACCTGTCGGAAACAATGCATGCTTCGCCTGATTCTGGGTCATCAGCGCCAGAAAATAGCTCTGGTCCTTGTTAGGATCCGCTCCCCGCAGAATCACCGCGGAGTTGTCAGCAAGCGTTCGCTTCCGCACGTAATGTCCCGTGGCTACGGAGTCGAACCCCTGATCCAGCGCGTAATCCAGAAACACTCCAAACTTCATCTCCCGGTTGCACCACACGTCCGGATTGGGCGTGATGCCAGCGCGGTATCCTTCAATGAGATACTGAACAATCCGCTGGCGATAGGAGTCGATCAAATCGATCACCCGAAACTCAATTCCCAGCGTCTGGCACACCGCCCGTGCATCCTCAATATCCTGCTCCCAGGGACAATCCCCGGGGATCCCCTCGTCGTTGATCCAATTTTTCATGTAGCCCGCCACCACCTCATGACCTTGCTCCACCAACAATGCCGCCGCCACCGAGCTGTCAACTCCGCCGGATAGTCCCACCAACACCCTTGCCATCGGCAGAGCCTGCCCGACTCGGCGGAAACTTTCAAGAGCCACGTGACACATCATCGAATCTATTGGCACACAATGCAATATAATGCCAGGCATTATATTGTTGACAGTGTGAAGTCGTTTGTGGAGGGGTGTTCATTCGCCTGAAAGATCGCAGCGGTGCGCCCGGTAGGTGGAACCGCGCCAGTCACGCCACGCGATAAGCTCATGAACACTCCGCCACGCCGCGTCACGGCACGCCGTCATTCCGCCCGGTCATTTCCTATCGTAGCCGGATTCGGAATTATTTTGTTAGTAAATGCGCGGCTGGATGCGGCCAAGGCGCCGGCGGCCGCGCTTGATCTAACCAAAGAGACGCCGGCGGACACCAAGCACAGCTACAACCTCGGGCCGACCGGGGCGTTGGGCTGGATGCAGGTGGATTCAGGCATGACCGAAAACAGCCGGCAGATCCTTATTACCGCGGTCGAAAAGGGTTCTCCAGCTGCGGGAAAATTGGAAGTGGGGGACGTGGTTCTGGGAGTGCTTGGCAAGCCGTTTGCCGATGACGCGCGCAAGGGTTTCGGGCAGGCGATCGGGCAGGCTGAGACTGAGACTGCCCATGGCATTCTGCCACTTACCGTGTGGCGCAAGGGCAAGGTACAAAGCGTTGAGCTCAAGTTGCAGGTGATGGGGAGCTACAGCGACACCTCGCCCTACAACTGTCCCAAGGCGAAGAAGATTCTCGAGCAGGGCCTGGCCGTGATGGTCAAGAACCTAAGCAAGGACAACGGTCTCCACGCCAATGAACTGGCGCTGTTAGCCGCCGGCAGGCCCGAAGATCGCGAGATGCTGCGCAAGAGCGCGCAAGCAGTCGCCGCCAGCACCCCCGATGTCGATGCCCTGTGGCGGGAATCCGACCATGGTGGCATGCGCACCTGGCATCATGGCTATAACAACCTGTTTCTCTGCGAGTATTTCCTCGCCACCGGCGACAAGACGGTATTGCCGGCCATCCGCGCCTACACCACCACGATTGCCCGGGGACAGGGTGTTTTCGGCACCTGGGGGCACGGTTATGTCCCACCTAACGAGACCGGCCAACTGCACGGGCCGGTGCCACCCTATGGACCGGTCAACGCCACCGGTTTGCCCTGTTTCATTTCACTGGTGCTTGCCGCGAAGTGCGGCGTCGATGAACCCGAACTCAAGCCAGCCATTGAGCGCGCCAGCAAGTTTTTCGGCTACTACGCAGGCAAGGGCGCGATTCCCTATGGTGAGCACCGGCCGGGGGCCTGCCACGATGACAACGGCAAGACCTCCATGGCGGCGATGGCCTTTGCGCTGCAAGGCAAGCAGGCCGAAGCGCAATTCTTTTCCAAAATGGTCACCGCCTCCTATGAGTCGCGCGAATGGGGCCACACCGGCAACGGCTTCAGTTACCTGTGGGGACCGATTGGCGCCCATTGCGGCGGGCCGCGCGCCATGGCCGCCTTCATGAAAGAGCTCCGTTGGTATTACGACCTCGCACGGCGCTGGGATGGGTCGTTTGTCAATGTTGAAACCGGCGGCGGGGTCGCCAGCAGCTATTCAGGCATCCTCGGAGCCACCGGGTCCTATCTGCTAGGATATGCCGCGCCATTAAAAAAGATTTACCTAACCGGCCGCGACGCCCATCAGGAAAACTGGCTGAGTGAGGCCGATATCGCCGGGGCCATCGCCGCCGAGCGCGTCTTTGGCGATGACGCCTACGCCCAGCGTGCCACCCCAAGGTTGCTGGATGGGTTGGGATCGTGGTCGCCGCTGGAGCGGGCCCGGTCGGCGGAGGAACTCGGCAAGCG
>JBAXPF010000025.1:0-22395 GCA_037132955.1 Verrucomicrobiota bacterium
TGAAGAGATCACCCGCAGACTGCGGCTGGCATGGAGCGGGACTTGCCAAGTCCCGCTTCATGAGAGGTCCACGGGCAGGCCCGCGCTTTTGCCTTTGCGCAGGGGTGGAAATGGCATAGGAAGGGCTCCCACCGGCCGCCCATGAGATTATTCCGCATCTTGATTTTCAAAGAACTGAAAGGGTTTTTCCTCACACCCTTTGGCTGGGTTGTGCTCGTCTTTGTGACGTTGATGCAGGGCATCTCGCTGTCCACGGCGATGAAGGGGTTTCGCGACACGCCGGTGAAGGACAGCCTGATTTATGTGACATTCCACACGCCGATTTTCTGGTTTTATTTTCTCTTCATCTTTCCGTTGATCACCATGCGGCTGTTCGCGGAAGAGGAGCGGGTCGGAACCCTCGAAACCCTGCTGACCGCACCGGTGCGAACCTGGCAGGTGGTGGCTTCAAAATACTTTGCCGCGATGATTTTCTACACCCTGCTGTGGCTGCCTTCCCTGGTTCAGTTCAAGCTCTTCGAGTGGGTCACCGGCTTGCCGCCGGCATGGACGGGCGGTGCGCTGGGTGGCACCTTCACGGTGCTGATGTTGATGGGGGCGGCCTTCACCGCGGTGGGTTGCCTGGCCTCGGCGCTGACTTCCAGCCAGATCATCGCGGGCATCATCACCATCGGCCTGCTGGTGATTCAATACTTCGTCGGCTACGTCACCGTGATCTGGGGGGATTCCTTCATTGGCGCGCCATTGTTTCATTACATATCCTCCCAGCAACACCTGCATTATTTTGCCAGCGGCCTGTTTGACAGCAGGCCCGTCATTTATTACCTGAGCGTGACGTTCTTCCTGTTGTTTCTGACCTATCAGGTGGTGGATTACCGCCGCTGGCGCAAATGATTTCCCCTTCCCCATTGCATGTCTGAAGCCACTCCAACCCCCTTGGCGAAAGCCGCCCGACCCGTCAACCGTTGGGGCATCGGCACGCTCTCCGTGGTGCAAATCGTGCTGGTCGCCGTCACCCTCGTCGCCCTCAACTATCTAACCGCC
Source organism: Verrucomicrobiota bacterium (assembly GCA_037132955.1). Classification (GTDB taxonomy): domain Bacteria; phylum Verrucomicrobiota; class Verrucomicrobiia; order Verrucomicrobiales; family Akkermansiaceae; genus Luteolibacter. Next base: position 1,045 of record JBAXPF010000025.1, read on the forward strand.
AGCCATTTCAAACGCATCGATCTGAGCCGCGACGGCAACTACAGCCTGTCTCCGGCCAGCACCCGCTACCTTGAGTCAGCCGCGCTGAGCAACCGCGGCAAGCCGGTGAAATGGATCATGGCATGTCGCCGATCCACGGCGTTCTACGAGCGGATCCGGGTTTTGGCCGAGGAATACCAGCGGCATTCCCAGGGCAAGATCACCCTCGAACTCATTGATGCGGTGCGCAGCCCGGACCGCACCCAACAAGTGCTGGCCGCCTATGACCTGAGCCTGCTGCGGGACATGGTTCTCATTGATGCCCGCACCGATGAGCGGGCCGCAGTGATCACCAATGCCAGCGGCACCCACGAACTCAACCCGCATGTGAAGCTGGTCCTCGTCGAGGACATGATGGTCCACACCACCGATGCCCAGGGGCAGCGCCGGCCCAGTGGGTTTCAAGGTGAGGATGCGCTCACCGCCGGTCTGGTGCAGGCCCTCGAAGGGCGGCCACGCCAAATGCTTTTTCTCGCCGACAAGAGCAAGATTGATGCCGAGGGCGAGGCGTCGCCATGGAAATCCATGGAAAGAACCTTGCGCTTTCAAAACACCGAGCTCAAGGGCATCAATCTATCCGGACTGGCGGATATCCCGGGGGAGGCTGACGGGGTGACCTTGGTCGCTCCGAAGTATGATCTAACGGAAGAGGAGCTTGGGGTGTTAGAGCGGTATTGGGCCCGGCCCCGGGCGGCGCTGCTGGTGCTGCTGGACCCCGGCAATCCACTGCCGAAGCTGCGGGGTTTTCTGCGCGCCAACGGGGTGACCCCGCAACATGACCGGATCATTGCCAGGGAAAAAGGCCGCCTGATAGCCTTTGCCCGCGGCACGTTCAGCTACAACATTGATTTTCTCAAGGATCTGGCCGGTCAGACCAGCGTGTTTGAAGGGGCCAGTGCGTCGCTGGAGGTGCGGGAAAACGCGGAGGATCTGGGGACTCGCAAGATCTACCCCTGGGGCTTGTTTCAAGTGGCGGAGGGCTTCTGGGGTGAGACGAAATTCGGCGACGGCAATGAAACTTTCGACAAAACGGAAGACCACGCGGCGCCGTTGTTTCTGGCCGCGAGTGTGACGCGGGGCAGTGGCGCGGATGACAAGCAGGCGGCGGCCACCGGGCGCATGGTGGTGATTGCCAACACCGAATTCCTCAAACCCGAAAATCAACGCGCGGCAAACCTCGATTTCCTCGCCTCGGCAGTCAACTGGTTGGTGGGCCGCGAATCCCTGGCCGGCATCGGTCCCCGCTCACTGGGCACCTACAAGATGCCGATTCTTGAAGCGCAAGTGTCCTTCATCAATCGCGTCAACCTGTTTTTCCTCCCCGCGTTTTTCGTGGTGGTGGGGGCGGTCATCTGGTCCACGCGCCGCGCCTGACGTCCATGCGTTCTCTCGCCTCCACCCTCGTTCTGGTCATCGTCACCCTGGTGGTGGGCGGCTTGGGTGCGTGGCGCTTGGTGGACGGCAATTTCAGCGCCATGCTCGGAGAGTTGCCGACCCCGCCCGGGCAACGGCTCTACGCATCGTTCACGCCGGAGGCGGTGCAACGCATTCAGGTTTCCGCGCAAGGCGTGAATGCGGAGTTTGTGAAAAGCGCGAGCGGCTGGCAGATGCTCCAACCCTGGCAAGACCGCATGGACCCGCGCGCCGCCATCGGCATCATCGGTTTCACCCTTGGCATGCGGGTGGAAGATCTGGCCCCCGTGGAAAAAGTGCGGATGGCGGAAACCGGCTTGGCCGATGAATTCATTTTCGTGCGGCTTGAAGGCCGGAAGGGCAGTCTGTTAGCAAAATACCGGCTTGGCCACCGCACCTCGTGGCAGGCCACCGATCCGGAGACGTCCGAGCCGGTCCCCACCTTGTTTGTGCAACCTTGGGAACGGAACCGCAGAACCCATGTCTTTGCCTGCACCGGGGACATTCTTTCGCTGTTCAAGAACAACCTCAAATTCCTCCGCGATCACCACCCGTTCTACTTCCATCCCTCGACCTTGCAAAAAATCCGTATCCGCAGCGCCGAGGGCGAACTCACGCTGGGTCACGCCAATGCCAAAGATCCCTGGCACATCATCAAGCCGCTGGATCTGCACACGGACCCGGCCGCCCTCAAAGCCCTCATCGAAGGCTTGCACAACTTGCAGGCCGTGACCGTCAAAGACCGCAGCGCAGTCACCTTGCCGACCCCCGCCGCCGGCACCGCCACCAAACAAATCGCCATCACCTTGGCGGGCTCGGAAACGGAGATCGTGTTGGATATCTATCCGCCGGAAACCCCGGAGGCCAGCGACGTGTTGGCCACCATCAGCGAACGCCCTAACACCGTCTTCAGTCTCCCGCGCAAGCCGGAGCGCAATCTGGTTTCGCTCGCCGATTTGCCCCTCGCCGTCAATGACTTGCGCGACGCCACGCTCACCAACCTCAACATCGCCTCGCTGCAAGCGGTTTCCATCCAGCCGGCCACCGGCCCGGAACTTTTTCTCACCCGCGAGGGGCCCAAGCTCTGGACAACCCTGTTAGAAGGACGCCCCTGCCAGGTCAATGAGCTCCGCCTGTTTGAACTGCTCAAGGCGGTGACCAGCGAACGGGTGATTGGTTTTGAATCGGATGCCGCCACCGATTTCAGTCCGTGGGGGTTGCAGCGGCCGTTTCTCAAATTGAACTTCATCAGTCAGGACAGCCGCACCCTCACCCTGCGCTTCGGCATGGATAAATCCGGCAACCTCTTCGTCAACCGCCTCGGCACCGCCAGTGTCATGCGCATCGACCGCTCGTTGCTGGCCGCCATCGCCATCCATGCCTACGAATGGCGGCACGCCCGCCTGTGGTCGCTGAGCCGCGCCGATCTGGCCGGCATCACACGCGGCACCCCGGGCCAAGCGCCGCTCAAGCTGGCCTACGACGACGGCGATGAGAGCTGGAAGGCGGAGCTTGCCGGCAAGGACGTCAGCGATGAGATCAACCCCGACCGCGCCAACTTTTTGTTAGGTGCCGTGGAATCGCTGGAAGTCACCCGCTGGCTGTCCCCGGCGGATGAGGAGGCCAAGGCCGCCTTGTCCAAGCCCGTGCTCACCCTTGAAATTGTAGAGCGAATCGTCAACGAGCTATCAGAAGTGACCGGCGTGAAACGGCACGAGCTGAAATTCGCCCCGCTGCCGGGCGCCTCACCGCCCCGGTTCTATTATGGCAGCCTGGCGGTGGACCCTCATCCATTTTTGTTAGACAGCGCCGTGTTTGAAAAGCTCGCCGTGGATTTGCGCGGGGACAAGTAGCGCCAGTGTCTGACATTCGAGTCAGGGCGGGGCGAGCAAGGTGCACGGCCACCACGGGAGGTTGCGGAGGAGCCAGAACGCGACGAGCGCTCCACCCAAGCACCACCCCGCGGCCGGGGTCATGTGAAAGTGCCGGGACCGGCGGAATTTGCCGTTGCTGAGTCGCTCCACACCGTGAAGCAGCGCGAAAAGCCCGCCGGCCGCCAGGCCTGCTGGCAACAGCAAATTCATGCGCCATGCCAAGCCCAGCTCGCCCCTCAACAGCGCGAAGAACGCCCTTGTGCCGCCGCAACCGGGGCAATAGCAGCCCGTCAGACGCCGAAAATAACAGCCGGCCGAGAGCGCTCGAAGATAGGCCTGATGCTCTAACATCCACCACCGGCACAGCCCCAATGCCGCGAGCGAGCCCACCAGATAGAACGCCACCCGGCAGCGCCCCGCCCTCCTCCACTCGACATGCCCGCCCATGGCCCTATTTTGGGTGCCCGAGTCCGGCGCGCAATTCACCTTGCTCGACCGGGCCGAGTTGGGTGCCAATTTTTGCGTCATACCCTAGCATGGGATTAGGGGTGTGGGTGAGGTTGGCGGAGGGCGCGGGTTGTTTGATAGATCGGGTCACATGCCCATGATTTGATAGCCGCCATCGACATAGATGACCTGCCCGGTAATGGAGGCCGCCCCGTCACTTGCCAGGAAAACCCCGGTGGCGCCGATTTCCTCAAGCGTGCACGAGCGGCCGAGCGGGGCGTGCTCCTCATAGTGTTTGATCATCTGGCCAAAGCCCGCAATGCCGCGTGCCGCAAGCGTCTGCACCGGCCCGGCGCTGATGCAATTGACGCGGATCGCCTGTTTGCCCATGTCCCATGCGAGGTAACGCGTGCAGGCTTCCAAGCTGGCCTTGGCCACGCCCATGATGTTGTAATTGGGAACGACCTTCTCGGCACCGTAGTAGCTCATCGCCAGAATGCTGCCGCCGTGGGTCATCAGGGGCTCCACCCGTTGCGCCAACGCAATGAGCGAGTAGGCGGAAATATCGTGCGCTATCCGATAGGCCTCGCGCTGGGTTGCCAGAAACCGCCCTTCCAAGGCCTCGCGTGGCGCATAGGCCACCGAATGCAGCAGCAGGTCCACCCGCTCCGTGTGCTTGCGGACGTTGGCGAAGAACGCGTCGATCTCGTCATCGCGGGTGACGTCACACGGATAGAGAGCCACCTCCGCACCGAACGTGGCGGCGAGCTCCTCCACATTCTCCTTCACCCGCTCGCCTTGATAGTTGAAAATCAACCGTGCGCCTTGGTCCGCCCACGCCTGGGCAACCGCCCACGCGATGCTGCGCTTGTTCGCCACCCCAAACACCACCCCGACTTTGCCCTCCAGCGATTTGCTATTCATCTGCGCCAGCATTCCCGACCGGCACCCGCAACGCAACCCAGAAAAATTTCCGCACGCGCGGCCATCTCAGCGGTTTTCCAACTGGCGTGCTGCTTGCAGGGTGTTTTGCATCAGCATGGCGATGGTCATCGGACCCACGCCGCCGGGCACCGGAGTGATGGCGGCACACCGCGGCGCCACTTCCTCATAGGCCACATCACCCGTCAGACGGTAGCCGGATTTTTTCGTGGCATCGGCCACCCGGTTGATGCCGACGTCGATGACGACCGCGCCGGGCTTCACCCAATCGGCCTTGACCATTTCCGGGCGGCCGACCGCGGCGATCAGAATATCGGCGCGGCGGCAAATGGCGGGCAGATCGCGGGAACGCGAGTGGGCGAGGGTGACAGTGGCGTTGGCGGCTTTGGAGACCAGCAGCAAGGCCATGGGCTTGCCGACGATCCGGCTGCGGCCGATGACCACCGCTTCCGCACCGGCGGTGGCGATGCCCGCCCATTCTAACAACTTCATGCAGCCGGCGGGGGTGCAGGGGACGAAGCCGGTGGGATCCTCCAGCACGAGCTTGGCGACGTTTTCCGGATGGAAGCCATCGACGTCCTTGCGCGGATCGATGGCGCGGATGATCGCGTCCTCGTCGATGTGCTTGGGTGGCGGGGATTGGACAAGGATGCCGTGGATGGCGGAGTCGGCGTTGAGACCGAGCACCACGTCCAACAACTCCTGCTGGCTGGTGCTGGCGGGCAGTTCGATTGTGCGCGAGTAAAATCCCAGCTCGGCACAGGTCCGGGCCTTCGACCCGACATAGACTTGGGACGCCGGATCCTCGCCGACCAAAACCACCGCCAGCCCGGGCGTGATGCCATGGGCTTTAAGGGTGGCGGCTTCGGCGCGGCAGACATCGAGGACAGCGGCGGCAACGGATTTTCCATCAAGGAGGCGGGGCGGATTCATAGGGGCTGGCACGTGTCATACCGAAATTTCCCCGCCAGCACAGCACCAATTGCCAAAACTCAAAAATGCCGCCGAACCCGTCAATCGATATAAAATTTTCATAATCTGCCTTGCAAACGGCCATCGGAGAGGGAGCTTAGCTCATCCGTGCAGCCTTGAAGGCGTGCCTCAGCCCTGCGCAAACTCCGCTTGCTGAGAGTGATAAGCCCACCCGAAAATCAACCCATGAACCCAACCCACTCCCTCCGTGACCTCGCCGTCACCCTCACCACCGCCTTGCTCGCGGCTATACCGACCGCCGCGCCGGCGGTGACTGCTGTTGTCGACACCAGCGTCACCCTGCCAAGTCCGGACGCCCTGCCGGCTTGGGGCGATGGCAACGTCCTGTATCTGGGCCAAAAGGCCAGCAATCTGTCAATCACCCTCAATTCCGGCACCCTGCAGGGCGGAAGCGGTGTGAATGGCCCCGGCCTTTACATCAGCGGCGGAAGCAATAACGTGATGACCATCGACGGCCCCACGACGAGGCTGATCGATCAGAGCAGGAAAAATTATAACAATAATGGGGCCGCGTTCCGCATGCAGGGCACCAACACCAAGCTGATCGTCCAGAACGGCGGCTATTTTGAGGAGGATGGCTACGCAATAATTGTTGCCCCAAACGGCGAGATTCGAGTCACAGGGAGCGGCTCGGTGGCAGTGTTGGATCCGTTTTCAAATGATGGCGTTCAGGATAATAGCCATACGACCAAGATAAACGTCCTCAGCGGTGGTGCCTTGTATGCTGGGTCGGCCCCAATCAATGGGAACGGCGGCTTTGCAAACTATCGCGGCACCAGCGCGAGCGATTACGCAATCATCGTGGACGGTTCACGATCGGTCGTGTCCACCAAGGGCTTCAGTTGGTATGATTCCTCTTCGAACGGAATTCTCAAAGCCACCCATGGAGGCGCCTTGGAAGTCTTGGGCAGGACGTCCTTTGACTATCAGCAAGATTCCCCCAATGACCCCTTTATGAAGGCAGTCTTTGCCAATATCCGTATGGATGGCGGCACTCTGTCATACAAGGACGTTACCGGCGTGAACATGAACAGGAACCAGGAGACCGCTACAACAGCCGATGTAATGGATCTCACTTGGGCTGGCGACAACGCCTTCCGCCTGAACAATTCCACAGCGACCGACCTCGGCACCTACATGCTTGCCAGCTCGACCGCCACCGGGACCTCGAAGAATTTTGCCCGGCTCGAGTTGATCAACGGAACCACCTCGGTGGCCCGCGCCCTCACCGTGAACGGGAACCGGGACGGCGCGATCCTGTTTGACAGCACCACCGCCACCCTCACCAACGGCGTGACTCTCACCGGCGCCACCGCGACCTTCACGGCAAGCGGCGCACCATCGACGCTCACGGGTGGGGTCGGCGGCAGCGGCTCGCTGGTCAAGGCCGGCAGCGGCAAACTCACCCTCAACACCGCACCCACCTACTCTGGCGACACCACCGTCAACGCAGGCACGCTCGCACTGGCGCTCGCCAATTCTAACAATGAAACCTCGGTCGTCACCCTCGCCGCTGGTGCCATGCTCGAGCTCGCGGAAGGCGTCAACGACACCGTGGGCACACTGTTTTTCGGCACCGCTCTGCAAGTCTCCGGCACTTGGGGTTCGAGCGCCTCCGGGGCTACGAATCAAAGCGACACCTATTTCGCGGGCAAAGGTACTCTAACCGTTACGACCGGGGCAGTGGTGCCGGTCATCGGCGTCGAACAAACGGCAGGTTTGCCTGCATCCGTTTTGACCAGTGGCAGCAGTAGCGTGCCCTTTGGCGACGTGGTCAAGGGAGGAACCAAGACGCTGACATTCACCCTCAAGGAAACCGGGGGCGCAGTGGGCTTGACCGGCATTGGGGTGAGCGTGATCGGCAGCAGCGACTACATGGCCACCGGCGCGCCCACCACGGTGGCCATGGGCACCAGCACCACCTTTGACGTGACACTGGCACCCACGACCGTCGGTGCCGAGGTTCCGACCACCCTGCGCATCGCGAGTACGGGCATCAGCCCCTTCAATATCGCCCTGACCGGCGCGGGCATCGACGGTTACGCCGCCTGGGCCGAGACCAACGGTCTCGCCGGCAGCGCGGGTTCCACCACCGATCCGGCCTTTGATGCCGACCCTAACAAGGATGGCGTCAAGAACGGGCTGGCCTGGATCCTGGGAGGCAATCCGCGTGGCAACGCGCTGGCGCGACTTCCTCACGCCACCCCCGACAGCAGCGGTTTGACCCTGACCTTCAAGCGCCGCAGCGTGATCGGGGTGTCCCACCTCTACCTTGAGTATGGCGACCTCGCCGGCAACTGGATACAAGTGACAGTCCCCGCCGCCTCGGGCTCGGAAGTCGGGGCCGCTTTCACCATCAGCGCCTCCGGCGAAGCCGGCTTTGATGATGTCGTCTGCGTCATCGCCAAGGAGGGCAACCTCACGCGCTTCGCCCGCCTCATGGCCACCGAAAATTGAGGCCGGCCTGCTTGTTAGAGGTGGGTGGCGCACGCATCCTGCGTGCTCCCTTGCGCATCTTGCGCAAGGGTTTTTTGGGCATATGAAGCGCCACCGCGCCACCTGAGGAGAGGAGCGCGCCCGTGGGCCTGCGGCTGCGCGTCGGCATCCTTTGGCACTGCTCCTGGCTGAACTTCCGCAAAATACCCTTTCGCAGGATGCGGAAGGAGGCACGCTGGAAGCGTGCGCCCCCCGCCGATTCTCACCCCGGTATCAGGGCTGAAACTCCACCTGCTCGTAAAGCTCACCCGTGAGGGAATCGGTGAGGAGGATGAATAGCAACTGTCTAAGCGCGGTCATGGGGGGAAACATCGCTGCCTCTCCGGGGGCAGGTAAGCCAGTTGAAAGGGTGGAGTTTTCCCAAAGCCATGCATTGATCCGCGCGCCAGCTTGACTTCGATCGTGTTAGATGGCAGGCGGGCGGCGCTCTGTGAGCGTCGATGCGCAAGAAATGTGCGATGCAGTCGTCAGCGACGGTCGCAGCCGCTACAAGGCCGCATGGCCTATCAGATCGCGTAGCCCTCGCGCATCGGCCTATCTAACATGGAAATCTGGGCGGCGGAGCCAGCGACGAGTTTTTCGGTGGCGGGATCCCACTGGAGCGGGGTCTTGGTGCGGATGACGATTTCGGAGAGATGACTGATGGTGTCGGAGCGGAGGGCGGCCTCGAACGGGCTGACCGGCTGCTGGCGGGAGCGGATGCAATCGAGGAAATTGGCGAAATGGTTGTCGCTGACCGGCAGATGCTTGTCGCTGGGCTTGAACTGGAGTTTGCGCAACTTGTTGTTGTCGTGGGAATACATCGCCTCGCGGTCGACGCCAACCCAGCCTTCCTCGCCGTGGAAAACGGTGCCGTGGTCGTGGACGCGGTAGTGATAGGCTTTGACCACCGGCTTGGCCGTCTCATGGTCCATGAAGTGCATCTTCACGCCGTTGGCATAGGCGGTTTGGATGTCCCAGCGGCGGGTCGTGTCGTAGAGCTCGGTCTTGTCGCTGGGCACTTCGCCGGTCCCCTCGTAGGCCACCGGGCCGCTGCCGTCCATGTCGAGCCCCCACTGGGCGATGTCGAGCGGATGGGCACCCCAACCGGCGATGAAGCCGAGAGCGGTGTTGCGGCAATGCCAGGCGCCGAGGCAGGACACGCGTTCCGGCTGATAGGGATACTTCACCGCCGGGCCGCTCCACAGTTCGTAATCGAAGCCGGCGGGCACCGGTTCCTCATGGATGACCGCGTGGCGATCCGGCTCGATGGCAGCGCACCAGGCATCGACGCTTTTGATGTTGCCGATGTAGCCGTTGCGGACCAGATCGCAGGCTTGGCGAAACGCGCGGCCGGACCGTTGCTGGGTGCCGTATTGGAAAATCACCTTGTTCTTGAGGATTTCCTGCCGCAATTTCCAGGCCCAGGTCATGGCGATGCCGAGCGGCTTTTCGACATACATGTCCTTGTGGTTGCGGGCCGCCAGAAAGGCGACCGGCACGTGCCAGTGGTCCGGAGTGAACACGGCAACCCCATCGATGTCCTTGCGCTCGATGATTTCGCGGAAGTCGCTATACGGCTTGCAGGCGTCGGTGGCGTATTTGGTGTTGAGCAGCTTGGCGTAGTTTTCCGCCCGGTCTTTCATCGGGTCGCAGGTGGCGACAAACCGCACGCCGGTATACGGCTCGTTGGTAATGACCACATCCTCGGCGCGCTCGCCGCAGCCGATGACGGCGATGTTGAGCATCTTGCTAGGAGTGTTGGCCCCGAACAAGCGTCCGGCGGGCAGGATCAAAGGTGCGGTGAAGGCGGCGGCGGCCCCGCCGAGGAATGTCCGGCGGCCTAGCGTGGAGGTGGTTTGATGGCTCATGAGAGTTGGGCTCGGGTTCCAAGGAAATAATGCGCGCGCTAAATTACCGGGGTAAAACCCCGCGTGTTTCAAGAGTCGCGCCGTTTTCTCCAATAATCCTCGTATCATCAATGTTCATCTGCGTTCACCTGCAGTTCGTTTCCCGCTTCAGGCTGATAAATCGGATTGCCGGAAGCTCCAGGATGGATCAAGAATCAGCCATGACGGCTCCGCAGCGTTATCCGCTCATTTTCAACCCGAAGGCGCGCAGCCAACGGGGCCGGCGGGCGCTGCGGTTTTTGGCGGACAAAGCCAGCCACTTCGAGCTGTTTGCCACCACCCATGAGGATGAGGCACGCGAGCTGGCGGCACGCTTCGCCGCCGCCGGAGAACCGGTGGTGGTCGCCGCCGGCGGCGATGGCACCCTCAATGCCGTGGTCAGGGGATTGGCCGGCTCATCGACCGCGTTGGCGATCCTGCCCACCGGCACCATGAACGTCTTTGCCCGCGAGTTGGGCATCCCCTCCGCCGGCCTTGCCAAAGCCTTCGAGGTGATCCAACACGGGTTTGTTAGAGAGATCGATCTTTTCACCGCCAATCACTTGCCGTTTGTGCAAATGGCCGGCATCGGCTTCGATGCCACCGTCATCGAGAGAACCACCTGGAAAGCCAAAAAAGTCCTCGGGCCGCTGGCCTATCTGTTAGCGGCGGTGCGAGTGCTCGGCGAACAAGCGCCGCAACTGGAGGTGGTATGCGCTGACGGACGCCGCGAGACGGGGGTGGCGGTGCTGGCGGGAAACGGCAGGCTGTATGGCGGACCGTTCCAGTTTTTCCGCAAGGCTAACAATCAGGACGCGCTGCTGGATGTGTTGGTGTACAAGCAAACAGGCTGCCGTCTGGTGTGGGATTTGCTGCGCGGGTTGGCCGCAGGCGGAGTGGATCGGGTGTCCTCGGCGGTCTATCTGCAAACGGCGGAGTTCACGGTGCGGGTGGATGGCGAGGTGCCGGTCGAGGTGGATGGCGAACTTGCCGGCCGCTTCAGCGAAATTCATTTTGCAAAGACCCCCGGGCGCCTGCGCGTCATCGCACCGGAACAACCGATTCACGGCGTCTGCGCCCGGATCTTCCGTGCCTTGTTCAACGGGACCCACCGCCCGGCGTCGCCGCTCACGGCCCCCACCCCATGAAAGCCAAGCCCGCCCCCAAGCCCCGCCGCTGGTTCAGGCGTCTGTGGCGCATGGCCCTGGTGCTCCTGCTGCTGGGTCTCGGGGGGGTCGCCTATGCCAACATCGCGGCGGTCTGGGTGTCACGCGGGCGCTTATTTGATGAGGCGGGTGCCGTGCCCAAGGCCCGCGTGGGATTGGTGTTTGGCACCAGCGCCCGGATCAATGGCTTGGAGAACCTCTACTTCCGCTACCGCATCGATGCGACCGCTAAACTCTGGAAAGCCGGCAAGCTCAAGACCGTCATCGTCTCCGGCGACAACAGCAGCAAATACTACAACGAACCGGGAAAAATGAAGCAGGCCCTCATCGAGCGCGGCATCCCGGCCGAGCGCATTGTGTGCGACTTTGCCGGCTTGCGCACGCTCGACTCGGTGGTGCGCGCCAAGGAGATTTTCGGCCTCAACTCGATTGTCTTCATCAGCCAGCGGTTTCAAAACGAACGCGCGATCTATCTGGCCAAGGCCAACGGCATCGACGCCTATGGCTTCAACGCCCGCGATGTGGTCAGCCATGCGGGAATCAAAACCAAGGTGCGAGAGATCGGCGCGCGCGTCCTCATGTGGATGGATGTCCACCTCCTCGGCACCCGCCCGCATTTCCTCGGAAATAAAATCCAGCTCCCCGATTAGCCTCACGGATTGGCTGAAAGAAGCGCGGGAGCCGGCAGGTAATGAGGGGCCTTATGGGAGACATGCCACGATCTAACATGCTATCGGTTTTATGTCCCGCTCGCGTGCGGGTGGTTTTCGCCTGTGCGGTTGCCGCTGGCAACGGCATGGCGGCAAACCCCGATCCAGCCCCGCCGCTTGCCGCACGACTGGCCACCTGCGATGTCATCTGGGATTCGCCGAGCAAGAATGCGCTCGGCTCGATGCCGAGCGGCAATGGCGACATCGGCATCAACGCGTGGGTGGAGGAGTCCGGTGACCTGGTGTTTTACATCAGCAAGACCGATGCCTGGGATGAGAACGCACGCCTGTGCAAGATCGGCCGGGTGCGGGTCAAGTTCGATCCGGTACTCGACGTCAAGGCCAGCTTCCGCCAGCAACTGAAACTGTGCGACGGCGTCATTCAGATAGAATCCAAAATTCAAAATCAACCGGCCAAAATTTCCTTGTGGGTGGATGCCAACCAGCCGGTGGTGCGGGTGGATGTGAACTCGGCCGTGGCGGTGACGTGCCGTGCGGAGGTGGAATTATGGCGCCTGCGCGAGCGGCCGTTTGGCTCTAACGACGACCCGCATTCCGCGGCAGGCCTGAGCGGTCATCCGTACAAACCGACGGTGTTGCCGGATGTGGTGGTGCCCGCCACCGCGCCGCAGGTGCTGTGGTATCACCGCAACACCCGCTCGATCTATGAGCTGAGCCTGCAGGTCCAACATCTGGAATCGCTGACCGGCAAGTTTGCCGATCCGTTGCTCAACCGCACCTTCGGCGCCAGCCTGCGCGGCGAGGGCTTCGTGGCGGATGGCAAGCAGGCCCTCAAGTCGGCGGCACCGGCCAAGCGCCAGGCCCTGGCCATTACCGTGCTGACAGCCAATACCGCCACGCCGGAGGCCTGGCTGGCACAACTAGAAACGCTGGAACAACAGGCCGCCAAGACCGATCTAACAAACTCACGGCTGGCGCACGAGGCGTGGTGGCATGCCTTCTGGGACCGCAGTTGGATCTTTATGGATGGAGGTGCCGAGGCGGACACCCTTACGCGCGACTATGTGTTGCAGCGCTACATGAATGCCAGTTCCGGGCGCGGGGGCTCGCCGATCAAATTCAACGGCTCCATTTTCACCGTGGAAAAAACCCCGGGGGCTTCGCCTGAGACCCCGGACGGCAATCCGGATTGGCGGTTGTGGGGTGGCAACTACTGGTTCCAAAACACCCGCCTCGCCTACTGGCCGATGCTGGCGACCGGTGACTTCGAGATGATGGATCCATGGTTCCGCATGCATCGCGCCGCCCTGCCGCTGGGCAAGGCGCGCGTTGAGTCTTACTACAAATTCACCAATGCCGCCGTGTTTCCCGAAACCATGTATTTCTGGGGACTGCCTAACAATGGCGACTATGGCTGGCGCAACGCCGCGCCCGAGCCCACCAACACCTACATCCGCCGCCACTGGAGCGGCGGCCTGGAACTCGCCGCCGTGATGCTTGATCGATATGACTATACGCAGGACCGGCAATTCGCCAAAGACACGCTGGTGCCGCTGGCCGATCCGCTCATTGCCTTCCTCGACCAGTATTGGACCAAGCGCGATGCCAACGGCAAGATCGTCATGGATCCCGCACAATCGCTGGAAACCTTCCAAACCGCGGTCAATCCCATGCCGGAAGTCGCCGGCTTGCACCACGTGCTGCCGCGCCTGCTGGCCCTGCCTAACGAACTAACCACAGACGACCAGCGTGCCCGTTGGACGCGGCTCCTGAAGGAACTCCCGCCGGTGCCGGTTGCCGACGTCGACGGGGTGAAACTCCTGCGCCCCGCCGCCACGTTTGCCGCGTCATCGAATTCCGAGAACCCGGAATTGTATGCGGTGTTCCCCTTCCCGCTCTACGGGGTTGGCCGGCCGGACCTCGCGATGGCCCGCGCCACGTTTGACAAACGCACCAACCACCACAACCGCGGCTGGTGCCAGGACAGCATCCAGGCCGCCTGCCTCGGCCTCGGCGAGGAAGCCGGCCGTTTGGTCGCCGCCCGTGCCACGATCGTCAATTCCGGCCACCGCTTCCCGGTGATGTGGGGGCCCAACTTCGATTGGATCCCGGACCAGGATCACGGCAATAATATTCTAACAACAATGCAACGCATGGTGCTGCAAGCGGATGGCAACAAGTTGTATGTCATGCCGGCCTGGCCCAAGAACTGGAACGTCACCTTCAAACTCCACGCCCCCGGCAACACGACGGTGGCGGGAACCGTGCGCGACGGCAAGCTGGTGTCACTTGAGGTCACGCCGCAGAGCCGCGCCGCGGATGTGATTAACATGTTGGGAAAATGACAATTATGAACAAGCATCATCTTGCGACGATGGCTCTGGCGCTGGGCATGCCGTGCGCGCTGCTGGCCGCCGATGCGGACAACCTGCCGGCCTATCAATACCCACCGGAGCCGGTCACACCCGCCAACGCGGAACATTGGGAATGGATGCGGGCGTTTTACACGCGCGAAGTGTCGCGGCCTGTCGGCACTGATGAGACATTGGAGCAAGCCGCGCGGCGTGCGGCACAGGTGAAGCCGACTCCCGAAAAGCTGGCTTATCTGGACATGGAACTCATCACCTTTCCGCACTTCGGGATGAGCACGGCATCCGGCCAGCAACAGGGCACCGGCAAGGAGGACCCGCGCAGTTTCAACCCGACCGCCTTTGATGCCCGCGAGTGGGTGCGCTTTCACAAGGCGATCGGTGCCAAGATGATCGTGTTTGTCGCCAAGCACCATGACGGCTATGCCCTGTGGCCAACGCAACAGAATGACTATTGCATCCGCAGTTCGCCGTGGCGCGACGGCAAGGGTGACATGCTGCGCGAAATCTCCGATGCCTGCCGCGAGGGTGGCCTCAAGCTCGGGCTCTATATATCATTGTGGGACCTGCACGACCCGCGATGTTTCAATCCGCGGCAGGGCCCGGAAAAAATGACCCCGGAACAGCGCCAGATCTATCAGGGATACATCGAGCAACAGCTCAGGGAAACCCTCATCCCGTATGGCGAGATCAGCGAGTTGTGGTTCGATGGCGCGGGCAGCAACGGCGCCGAGGATTGGAACCGCATCTATGAATTGGTGTATCGCTATCAACCGAAGTGCCTGGTCGCCATGTGCGGGTTCGGCGCCAGATGGTGCGGCAATGAGTCCGCCGTGGGCGACGCCGTGAATTGGAACGTGCTGCCAATGCTGCCTGAAGTGCAAAAACTCCAGTGGGTGCCGTTTCATTACGGCCAGTTGATCAGCAAGAATCTGCCTTCTCTAACCGATGATGCGGCCAAGCTGCGCGGGCAGGAATTGTTTTTCATTCCGCAGGAATGCGACACGCGGGTGCTGCAGGGCGGTTGGCATTGGGATGGCACAGGCGAGCCACGCTCGTTAGAGACGCTGGTCAACGCCTACTATGCCTCGATCGGATCCGGAGCCACCCTCATCATCAGCCCGTCGCCGGACCCCAGCGGCGTGTTCTCCGCCAAACAAGCCGAGCGCCTCGGCGCCCTGCGCAGGTGGATCGACGATTCGTTCCGCGACAACTTGTTAGCCGGGGCCAAGCTCACGCTGACAGGCGGACGCAGCGGCGACAATCCGGCGCAAATGTTAGACATCGCGCGCAAACAGCCGTGCATGGCGGCGGACGCGGCCACACCACTGTCGCTCATCGCCGAGTTTCCCGAGCCACGGACGTTCAACAACCTGGTCGTCGAGGAATTCCTCGAAGCCGGCCAGCGGATTTCCGCCTTTGCGCTGGATGCGTGGCAGGACGGGCGTTGGACGCCGGTGGCGGAAGGCCGCACCGTGGGTCACAAGCGGGTGTTGCCGTTCAGTGACACCACCACGGAAAAAGTCCGCTTCCGCGTGGTGGCGGCACGCGATCTGCCGGCGCTGAGATTTCTCGGGCTGTTCAAGGCACTGCCCTATCGCGAGGCCAAGAGCGACTATGCCGCCGCGGACTATCACCCGGCACTGCCGGAACAAGATCACCTGCAGCCCGGCTTGCGCTGGTCGTTCTATGAGGATGCCGCCAACGGGTTCCTTCCCTATCAGGAAATCTTCAGCGACCTGCGCACCACCAAGGTGACGGCGGTGGCAACCGGCCTGGCCGCCAACCCGCTGGCGGCCGTGGGCGAGGTGGCACAAGGCCGCCAGCGCAAGCAACACTTCGCGATGCGCTTCGACGGGTATTTCCGTGCACCGACCCGCGCGGTGTACAATTTCCGCGCGCGTGCCAACACCGGTTGCCGCCTCATCCTCGACGGAAAGCCGCTGATAGAGAACGACGGCGAAGGCTGCGTCAACGGCGGCGCCAAAACCGCCGAGGTTCCCTTGCAAGCCGGCTTGCACTCGCTGACGGTGCTTTATTATTTCGGCGCGGCCGGCCAGCCGAAACTCAATCTGGTGGTCGAGTGGCCCGGCAACATCGGCGGCGACGGCTTCGGCTGGTCATCCTATCAGCGCCTGCTGCCCTTGCTGTGGAGCGGGGCGGACAAATGATATATGTTAGAGAAAATGGTGTTTGTCCCTTCGCGTCAACCCAAGGGAAGCGTAGGTGATTATGACAACCCAATACTTCACCACTGAAGACACTGAGATCCACTGAAACCACTGATTTATAGATGAAACCACAGAAAATATTCGCCTCAATCGTCTCCTCAATCCTATGCAAGACCTCAAATGCATTTCTTTACCAGTGCTCTCAGTGGAATCAGTTCTTTCAGTGGTTTATGATGCCCGGTTCACCTTCACAATCCACGCTTCCCGGCAATTTCCGCGTTAGGTTGATTTCAATGGGAATTATGGCGTCGCTCCCTGCCATGGCCGCTGAACAGCCCCAGGCAGCGGCAGCACCGGAACCGCAGGCCGGGCTTGTCCTGGGCTCCGAGCCGCCGGCCGGTTGTCCGTTTGAACCTAGCAAATCGGTCACCGCGTGTGTGTTCACCGGCCGCCACGCGCAATACACCCAGGCCGACACCTGGTATCCGTCGTGGGCCAGCGATGGCAACCTGTATTCGCCCTACACGGATGGGGCGGTCAACGGCTCGGTGTCCAACTCCGCGGGCAAAGACGCGGCCACCGGCCAGGCGACGATCCTCGGCGATGACCCGCTCAACTTGAAAGTGGTGGATCAGGCGGTTTACAAATCCGATCCAGCACCCTATGCCAGCCGCTATCCCTGCGGCAGTCTGGTGTATAACGGCGTCTGGTATTACGGCACCTACAGCCTCGGCGGCGGACAGGTTATCAAGAAGGACGACATCACCTACAACTGGCCGTGGTTAGGGCCGTTTGTCGGGTTCCGCTGGTCCACGGATTTGGGCAAGACCTGGACGCAGACGCCCTGCACGCCGGCCCAACCGTTGTTTGGCGAACATGGGCTCAACGGCGAGCCCGTCAAGATCGGCACCCCGCATTTCGTCGACTTCGGCAAAAACATGCAACACTCGCCCGATGGCAAAGCCTATCTGGTCGCCCACGGCGCGTCCGACGGCAGCAAGCGCCGCTTCGGCTATAACAGTTGGATCACCGGCGATGAGATCTATCTGCTGCGCGTCACCCCCGCCATCGAAAACATGAACGATGCGTCAAAATATGAGTTCTACGACGGCAGCGGCTGGACCCATGATTTCAGCAAGATCAAACCCATCGCCGCATGGCGCGATCACATGGGCTGCGTGACAGTCACCTACAATGCGCCGTTGAAGAAATTCCTGATGTGCGTGACCGACGGCGTCACCACCGGTGCGGCGATGCATACCTATATCCTGGAATCCGACCAGCTCACCGGCCCCTGGAAAATGGTGACCTACATGCGCAAGTTCGGCGAACAAGGGTATTTCGCCAACTTCCCATCCAAGTTCATCAGCGGCGACGGCCGCGCGCTATGGCTGTGTTATGCCGCCAATTTCTTTCCCATGCCTAGCAACCCGCCCGGCAGCCGCTACGGCATGTGCCTGCAGGAAATCAAGCTTCAAACCAAGGAGTGACCCGCGGTCCGGGGGATTCTGGGAAATGATTTCAGGACACTTGCCCTCACGACGGACCCAGCACGGAAGATAAGAGGCTGGAATAGGGATCTGCCGGTCACGACCGCTGAGGAAGACGCAGGACATTTCTATAGGGGCACGGCCATCACCACAGAGACAATTTCCTAGCAAACATTTTCCTGTTTGGCTCAGGGGGCGAAGATGATTTTCTCTTTTTTGGAGGTGCCGCGCCCGAAGCTGTCGCCCACGTCCTTGGTGGAAACATACAGCATCAGGCTGATGAGCAGCAGCGCAAAGGCGGTTTGCACCACTTCCAACACCCGCACCTTGACCGGGCGTCGGGCGATTTTCTCCAGAATGGCAAGGGTGATATGGCCGCCATCCAGCACTGGAAACGGCAACATGTTGAGCACCGCCAGATTGACGTTGAACAAAACCATGAAGGCTAACAAACGCTGCCAGGCGTGTTCCCCCTGGAGAATCGCATATTGGTGTTTGGCAATGCCGATGGGGCCGCTCAAGTGGTCGATGCCAATGCTGGAATCCCGCGACACCAAGCGGGTGATGGTCGTCCACATCATCGTCAGACTGTCCACCACCTGTAGCATGGGCTTGGGATAGACAATGGTTTCGTCCACATACTGCACATCATCGAAACGGAGACCGATCATCGGGCCCTTACCCGCCGGGGCTGAGGGCACTGCGGGCGTCACGGTGATTTTTTCACTCACTCCGGCGCGTTCGATCTCAAACTCGATAGGTTTGAGTCCAGCCTGTTTGATGTGCTCATACGCTTGGTCGGTATTGGTGCATTTCACGCCATCCAAGGCGCTGAGGCGGTCGGCGGGTTTGAGTCCGGCACGACTGGCCGGGCTGTCCTTGAGCACGTTGTCGATGGCGATATATTCGCCCTGCGGCTGGATGCCGACACGGCGCAAGCCACTGCGGTGGAACCAGTGGCTTTTTTCCGGAATTTCGAAGGTGGAGACGATTTTGAGCGGGGAGGCGGCACCCGGACGCTCGACGGTGAACTCGATCTGCTGGCCTTGGCTCAGAATGATGCTTTCGAAAATGCTGTCGAGCGAACCGGCATAGCCATGGACGGGTTTGCCGTTGACCTCGATAATTTTGTCGCCGGGGCGGAGACCGGCCTTGTGTGCCGGACCGTCCGGCAGCACCGTCCCGATCACTTGCGTGGGCACGAAATCATGCGGTTTGCCCACCTGCCACACCACCCCGGCCGCCAGCAGCGCCAGCAGCAACGAAAACAAGGGCCCGGCAAACGCCACGATGATTTTGTCCAGCGGCGTGATGGGCGGCAACGACGCGGCGTGGGTATTGCCGCCTTCGATCGACTCCATCGGCGCCATCTGCGGCAGCGCCACAAATCCGCCCGCAGGAATCCAGCCCAAGCCGTATTGCACGCCCCGGATCGTTTGGCTCCAGATCGGCCTGCCAAACCAGATTTGAAACCGGTCAATCTGCAAGCCCCGCCATTTTCCCGCCAGAAAATGCCCCAGTTCGTGGGTGAAAATGATGATGTTGAAAATCATCACGACGACGAAAATCATCAGTGCTCCGTGTAAAATCGAATAAAGTGTGGACATGGACAGCGGGGAAGAAGCCGCAACTTAGCGTCACTGACCATTCCGGCAAGTGCTTATACTTGAAAGCCGGCGAAAAAATCCTCGTCATGGCGGCTCATTTCCGCACTGATTGGGGCGTGATCCATCCCACCGCCATTGTCTCACCCCTCGCCAAACTCGGGAACAACGTCAGGGTGGGTCCGTTTTGCCTGATCGGTCCGCAGGTGGAATTGGGCGACGCTTGTGTGCTGCATTCGCATGTGGTCATTGAGGGCATCTCGAAGATCGGTTGTGGCAACGAGTTTTTTCCCTTCGCGGTGGTCGGCGGCAAAACCCAGGATCTCAAATACCTTGGCGAGCCGACCTATCTGGAAGTCGGGGACCACAATGTGTTTCGCGAAAATTGCACCGTCCATCGCGGCACGACTGCGGAAATCCCAACCCGGATCGGTTCCCACAACGTGTTTTTGAGCTATGCCCACATCGCCCATGATTGCCAGCTTGGGGACCACATCATCATGTCCAACAATGCCACCTTGGGCGGCCACGTCACGATGGACGATTACGCGATTATCGGCGGGCTGAGCGCGGTCCATCAATTCTGCCGGATCGGGCGGCACGCGGTCATCGGCGGTTGCGCCCAGGTACCCCAGGACGTGCCACCCTTCATGATCGCGGAAGGCCATCCCGCCACCACCCGCGGCGTCAATCTCATCGGCCTGCAACGCCGCGGCTTCCCGGATGACGCCATCCGCGCCCTTAAATCCGCCTACAAAAAACTCTTCCTCAAGAAAGACGCCAACCTCGCCCTTGCCCTCAGCTCGCTCAAGGCCACCCATGCCGCCTCCGACCCACACGTGGCCCACCTCATCCACTTCATCGAATCCTCCCAACGCGGGGTGGCGCGATAGAGACAGAACCGATAACTCCCAACCGGCGCACCGCGCCTCCCCCCCATGCACCCGTCCTCACTTGCCAAATACCGAGCGTTTCCGCCGGTGGCCCTGCCCGACCGCACCTGGCCGGACCACACCTTGACGCATGCCCCCGAATGGTGCTCGGTCGATTTGCGCGATGGCAACCAGGCGCTGCCCCAGCCGATGTCGGTGGAGGAAAAACTCGAGTTCTTTGATTTGCTGGTGCGGGTGGGCTTCAAGCAGATCGAGGTGGGCTTTCCTTCGGCGGCCGAGACCGAGTTCAATTTCCTGCGGCGCCTGATCGAGGAAAAGCGCATCCCGGACGACGTCACCGTGCAAGTGTTGGTGCAAACCCGCGAGCACCTCATCCGCCGCAGCTTCGAGGCAATCGCCGGTGCCAAACGCGCCATCGTCCATATCTACAACTCGACCTCGCCGCTGCAACGCCGGGTGACCTTCGCCAATGCCTCCCGCGAGGAAATCAAACGCATCGCCATCGAGGGCGCAGAATTGGTCAAGGCCCTGGTGCCCAGCGTGCCCGATACCGAGGTGGTCCTGCAATATTCGCCTGAGTCGTTTTCCGATACCGAGCTGGATTTCGCCCTCGAGTGTTGCAATGGCGTCATCGATGTCTGGCAACCCACGCCGGACCAGAAAATGATCATCAACCTGCCCGATACCGTCCAGTGGAGCACCCCTAACATCCACGCCGACATGATCGAATGGATGGGCCGCCACCTCAACCGCCGCGATTCCCTCATCGTCTCGCTCCACACCCACAACGACCGCGGCACCGGCGTCGCCGCCACCGAACTCGGCCTCATGGCCGGCGCCGATCGCGTCGAAGGCACCCTCTTCGGCAATGGCGAACGCACCGGCAACCTCGATATCGTCACCGTCGCCCTCAAC
>JBAXPF010000026.1:0-21912 GCA_037132955.1 Verrucomicrobiota bacterium
GACTTGCCAAGTCCCGTCTTCAAGAGGGGCACGGGCAGCTTGCCCGTGTGCCAATGAAGATCACCCACGCCGCCACATCCCACATGCCCTCAATTCTCAGCATCTCTTACCCCAATACAGCGTTCTCACGGACGCGCCTACAAAGAACGGGCCGGTCCATGGGTCTTCTTCCCAATAGTCCATAACTGATGCCTTCTCCCGCTCCCTGTTTGCCATTGACAAGCTTGCGGCCCGCCACTTCATTCCCAGCACTCCATTCCCCACTTCATCCACTTCACATGTTCCATTTCCAGGATTCTTCCGTCGCGCGCAGTGCCATGCGTTTTTTCACCCCCATTCTCACCGGCTTGTGCGTGCTTGTTTTAGCCGTGCAGTCCGCGCCCGCCGGGTTGGTCGGGTATTGGAATATGAACGAAGGCACCGGCACGACGGCCAATGACTTCACAGCCAATCACAACAACGGCACGCTGGGTGGTAGCTCTGGCAGTCCGACCTGGGTTACCGGCCACACCGGGATCACCGGAGACAAAGCCGTTCAGATTACCGGGGGTACCAGTTATGTCTCGGTGCTGTCGTCCGCGAGTTTGGCGACCGTCACCACCAACTTCACCATCGCCGCGTGGGTGTTTGAATCATCCAGCACCAATTACGGACACATCTTTGTTACCACGACGGATTTTTCAAATCGCAACTGGCTGCTGCAGTCCGATAACGGGGGTGACTCGGCCTATGTCTGGTCCACCACCAATGGCAATTGGCAAAAGAGTTTGGGTTGGCAAATTCCGGATGGCGCATGGCACCACGTAGCAATCACCTACGACGGCTCAAACATGCGGTCGTATTTGGACGCGACGTTGAAAAATACACAAGCGATCGGCGGCAGTGCGTCATTCCCTGCGTTCGGCACACTCTACCTTGGGGGATGGCTTGCTTACAACAGTTCCTTCGGCGGCAGCCTCGATGACGTGGTTATCTTCAACAGCGTGGAGGATGTGAATTCTATCAAGAATGGCACGCACCCGGCAATGCTGCCTCCCCCGGTCTGGACCGGCGGTGGCACGATCAATGGCGGCGGCCAATGGGTCTGGAGCGATGCGGCCAACTGGGGTGGCGTCACCATGGCCGCCGGCAAGGTGCTTGCGTTTGCCACCAGCACCGGGCTGACCACCAACTTCAACGACTTTGCTAACAATACCCAGTTTCTCGGGATCACCTTCAAGGCTGGCAGCGGCGCCTTCACCCTCAATGGCAACACGCTCAATCTCACCGGCGACGTCGTCAACAGCAGTAGCAATGTCCAGACACTGTCTAACAATATTGTCGTGGATGGCGGCGATCGCACGTTCAACACCGCAGCGGGCGACGTGGTCGTCAGCCACGGCATCAGCGAGGCGCAGACGGGTCGCGGTTTGCTCAAGACCGGAGCCAACACGCTGACGCTTTCCGGCACCAACACGTATACCGGAACGACGCTCGTCAATGCCGGCACGTTATTGCTCAACGGTGCCACGCTGGGTAACACGGCCGTGACAGTTGCCGGGTCATCGTCAAGCATGGCCGGCAATGGCAGCGTGGTCGGAGCTGTGGCGGCTTCGACTTCCGGCCATCTCGCCCCCGGCGTCAATGCCACGACCCTTGGCTCGCTCGCGCTCAACGGTGGCCTCACCCTCAACGTGGCCAATCTCGATATCAAGGCCGCCGCGCCGGGCACCAGCGACATGGTGACCGTGACGGGCAATCTTGTTCTAACAGGCAACACCCAGGTCAACCTCACCCATCAACTCGCCGGCTTCGGACTCGGCGACTATGTCATCCTCACCTACACCGGCGCCCTGACCGGCAGCACCAGCCAGATCCTTGCCCCCCCGCAAGATATCAATTTCTCCTACTCGATCCAGGCGGCAGGCAATCAGATCAAACTGCACGTCGCGCAGGCGTCGTCCAAGACATATTACGTGAGCCAATCCACGGGCCTCGACACCAACACCGGCCTGACCAGCGGCGCACCATGGAAGACGCTGGCTCATGCCTCGGCGGTCACCCTCAATGCGGGTGATGCGATCCTGTTGAAATGCGGCGATACTTGGAACGAGGAGCTCCAGCCGAAAGGCAGCGGTTCGGCGGGCAATCCGATTTATATGGGGTCCTACGGGTCGGGCAACAAGCCGCTGATCGACCGGGGCGATGTGGCCCAGCAAAACGGCATTCATTTGATCGACCAGGAAGGCTACAAGATTGTCGGCCTCGAATTCTCCCACTGCGAGACCGGCATCTTCGGGGAATATCACACCGGCAATCCCACCCGGCATTTCGTCTGGATCGAGGATTGCTATTTCCATGATTCGTTGCGTTACGGTCACTATGAAAATTACTACACTGCCAAGAACATCAGTGTGGGCGTCTCCTTTTGGTCCTTTGAATCGTGGTCTAACAATGTCTCACTGCAAGATATCACGGTCAAGAACTGTGTCTTCCGCCGGATGGCCTCCGGCATTTGGACCAACAGTCCGGACAACTTTGACTATAACGCGGATAATTTCTACAACTTTGCCAACCTGACTGTCTCTGGTTGCCTGTTTGAAGAGGGTTACCAATGGCAGTTGGGCTTGCGCGGAATTTCCGGCGGCCAGATCACCCACTGCGTCACCCACGACATCGGCCGGCTCAATAACTTTGTGGCGTTCAACGGGGTGGCCGGAGCGATGGTCTACCGTCTCAAGGATTTCACCTTCACCGACAGCGAGTGGGGCTTTGTGTCCCGGGGTGGCGGCAGCGGTGACGGCGAGGCGTTCGACCTCGAGGGCAACAACGCCAACATGACGTTCACCAACTGCTTGTTCCATGACGCGGACGGCCCGTGCATCATGCTCTATCAGGGCGCCGCCCATGGCAACGTCGGCAACCAATTCACCAACTGCGTGTGGAACGGCAAGTCGCCGAGTTCGAGCCTCGGCAGGGAGGAAATCTTCAACGCCAACCCGGGGGCCAACGCGGCACAGTTTGACAGCTACCGGATCTATCTGAGCGCAGGCGAGGTCAGGTGCAACAACGAGACCAGCTTTACTTTCATCAACGGCCTGACCCGCAACCTCAATGACGCCGGCGCCGGCACCAACCTGGCGCTGGCAGCCAGCGCGGTTGCGGCGTCCTCGCAGCAGACAGGCTACGAGGCCATCAAGGCCAAGGACGGCAATGCCTCAACGGTCTGGCACCCGGCGTCGGCGGCCAACGAATGGCTGGAACTCGATTTTGCCAGCCCCACCCTGGTGAATGAATTCCGGCTGCGCGAGGAATCCGGCTCGTCGATCAACCGTTACACCATCCAGTATTGGGATGGTGCCACGTCCAGTTGGCTCGGCTGTTTCAATGGCCGCACGATCGGCGGCAACTTCATCGCTCCCATCGTCAGTCGCACCACCACCAAGGTGCGCTTGTCAGTCACGTCGACCACCAGCGGTACTCCCGGCATCGCCGAGTTCGAGGCCTATTATGTCGATATCCCGCCGCCGCCAACCACCGTCTACTGGCGCGTGGGCGACGGCGTGTGGGATATCAACACCACCGCCAACTGGAAAAACGTCGGTGGCACGGCCATCAATTATGTGGACGGAGATATTGTGTTTTTGGACGATACCGCCAGCGGCGCAACGCCCATCACGGTCACCCTGAACACCTCGGTGGCACCGTTAAGTGTGACCATTAACGCGACCAAGAATTACATTCTAACAGGAAGTGGTGGCATCGGCGGCTCCGCCAAGCTAACCAAGAACAACAGCGGCACCTTGACCCTGTCCGGCACCAACAGCTACACCGGTGCCACGACCCTCAATGGCGGCACTCTGACCTTTGGCAGTGCCGGCAGCCTGCCAGTCGGCAGTCTGGTGATCTTTGCCGGCGGGACCCTTGAGTTTGCCGGTAGCGGAACCGCCGCCACGTATAATCTGAGCGCTGCCGGCGATGCGGGTTATCTGGTCAATGCCACCCAGGCGACTGGTATCCTCACCATCACCCGCGCCAGCGGAAACTACAACGGGATGACCAAGGGCGGAGTGGGCACCGTGATCCTTGCCAATAACTATCAGGACAGCGGCGGTCTAACCGTCACCCAGGGCACCGCCATCCTCGCCGGTAGCAGCAACAATCCCGTCATGTGGTCCACCACCAACGGCATGGACGTGAAAAGCGGTGCCACCCTCAAACTCGGCAATGGACAACCCGGGCAGATCTACTACGACGGGGGATTCACCATGGTTGCAGGAGGTACTTTCGACCTGAACGGGCAGGACCCCGCCGTCGATCAGAACCACTCGGTGCCGGCCATTGCCGGAGATGGCACCATCACCAACAGCGTGGCTTCCACCACCAGCACCGCCAGTTTCAAGATCAACGGCAACAAAGCATTCGCCGGCACCATCGCTGACGGTGCCGGCAAGGTGGCCATCGCCTTGACCAGCGGTGGCGGCACCTGGACGCTTTCCGGCATCAACACCTACACCGGCTCCACTGCGGTCAATAGCGGCACCCTGGTTCTGGCAGACAACGCCGGCATGAAATTCGGGGTGAGCAACGTATCTAACAACAGCGTCAGCGGCGGCGGCGCCGCCACCTTCAGCGGGGATTTCACCATCGACACTTCCGCGGTGACGGCCACCACCGGCACCTGGACCCTGGTCAATGCCGCGACCCTCAACGAATCCTTCACCTCCACCTTCACCGTGGTTGGGTTTACCCCCAACGTGGACGGTGTCACCTGGACCCGCATCGAGGGCTCCAAAACCTGGACCTTCACCGAGACCGACGGCAAGCTTGTTCTAACCGTCAGTCCGGGAACGCCCTTTGACAACTGGATGAACAGCACGGATTACAACACGCCGCCCCTCACCGCCGCGCAAAAACTGCCGGGAGCGGATCCCGATAAGGATGGCGTCACCAATCTATCAGAATTCGCTTTCCATGGCAATCCGGTCAGCGGTTTGGACAGCGGCTACCATCGCGCCGCCATCGAGGACACCAATGCCGATTCCCTCAAGGAGTTGACTCTAACCCTTGCCGTGCGCAATGGATCCGGCTCACCGGTCTTCACGGGTTCGCCTTCGCCGTCGGCCACCGTCGATGGCATCACCTACACCATCGAGGGTTCCTTGGGTCTGACGTTCCCGGACAGCATCGTCACCGAGACCACACCGCCCACCGGCCTGCCCGCCCTTCCGGGCGGTTGGGAATACCGCCGCTTCAAGCTCAATGCCTCCAGCGGCCTCGGGGGGGTGGGATTTATCCGCGCCAAGGTGGTGAAATAGCCCAGTTGGTAGGCTAGAACCGCGTTCTCACGAACGTGCCTACAAATAGCGGGGCGGCCCCGCGTGTTTCAAGGAGTGTGGACACGTGGCGCGGCGGATTGCATCCGCCACGCCACGCCACTCTAACATGAGGAATCAGAATCATTCAAAGTCAGTCTCATGATACACGGCATGGCGGATGCAGTCCGCCGCCACAATCCCACCCCACCCCAAGCTTCCGATTCCCTTGATACGCTGTTCAAATCTCAAATTTGCGAGTCCGCCAGTCGCCATTAACAACCGGACAGTGACGGATTCAGCCCCGGGCTCACAGGATTTGTCGGGTTGATTGGCCGCCACAGGCAATGAGCCCTGGGAAAATTCATGAAAATGAGCCTGTTTTTTATTGACGCTATCGTAGCCTTCCGTAGTTTCGCCGCGGTCGTTGGCGGAACGGCGTGCGAATTTACTCCAACTCCCTCCCTGACCACGAACAATACCCGAATGAAAAAGCGTAACCATCTTATTTTGTGTGCCTTGTCTGTCCTTGGGCTGGCTTTCACCTCGATCTCGCAGGCGGCCTTGGTCGGCTACTGGAGTTTTAACGAAGGCACCGGCACCACGGCGGCCGATGCATCAGGCAATGGTTATTCCGCCACTATTGTGGCTGGCACCCAAAACGTCATAGATGGTTGGAGCGGCGGGGCGACGACCTCGCCAGCAAATATACCGCCAACCGCAACTCCGGGGGTGGGGGACAATGCTCTGGATTCTCTCGGTTATAACTCACACGCCGATGTCACCTCTCCGGGTTTTATCTCCACCATGTCCGTCGCGACAGCTTATTCGGTGTCGATGTGGATGAATCTAAACACAGGGGGGTCTTATCCGAATATGTTCGCTTTCATGAACGGTAATGCCCGCCAATGGTTTACCCAACTTGGAAGTGGTGGCGACACCAACATGTATTCATGGTTCGCATCTCCCCATTACACCATAGGAGGCAGTGCGGGCAATCCAACGCAGGACGCATGGCACAACTTTGTTTTCACCCAGGATGGGTCAATATTCAAAGTATACAGGGACGGCGCCAATATCTACTCCACCGCTTCGACCGTTAAAATTGGTACTTTCACCAGTTTCCAAATCGGTGGTGCCAGCTACAATAGCGGCACGTTCTCAAGTATTGAAGGTTCGATCGACGAAGTGGCCGTTTACAATAATGCCTTGACCGCCAGCGAGGTCACCACCGCCTATAACAGTGGCGTGCCCATCAATCTCGTGCCGGAGCCAGCCTCCGCAGCGCTGTTCAGCCTTGCGCTCTGCGCGTTTTCCATGCGGCGCCGGCGCACGCGGGCTTGATCGCCACA
Organism: Verrucomicrobiota bacterium; assembly: GCA_037132955.1. GTDB lineage: Bacteria > Verrucomicrobiota > Verrucomicrobiia > Verrucomicrobiales > Akkermansiaceae > Luteolibacter. The sequence goes on from JBAXPF010000026.1 coordinate 6,647, forward strand.
GCGGCGGCATGATATGCCGGCCCGCGTGTTTCAAGGAGTGTGGGCACGTGGCGGCGGATTGCATCCGCCACGCCCGGAACTCATGTCCGCCGCATCGCGACGGGACGCCGCAATCACGGCCTGCCGACGGGACGTCCCACATCACCCGCATCCTCTGCTGCGGTTGCGGCAAGCCGCAACCACGCCGGTCACGCGGTGACCGCGCTGCGGTCGTCGTTGAGGCCGGATTTTTCAATGAAGTAATCGTAGCCGCCGGTGTAGCGGGTGACGATGCCATTGTTGATATGGAGGGTGGTTTCGGCCAGCGTGCGGATGAAGTGGACGTCGTGGGAAATGAACACGAGGGTGCCTTCATAATTTTTGAGGGCGGCGACGAGCGAGTCGATGGCGAGGATGTCGAGGTGGGTGGTGGGCTCGTCCATGAGCAGGAGGTTGGGCGGATCGACGAGGAACTTGACGAGGTTGAGGCGGGATTTTTCGCCGCCGGAGAGGATGCCGCAGCGTTTTTCCACATCGGCGCGCCGGAACAGGAATGAGCCGAGGACCGAGCGGGCCTCCTCATCGCGCAGGGTCGGGCAGCAGCCCATCACCTCCTCGAGCACCGTGTTGTTTTCGTTGAGGGCTTCCGAGCGGTGCTGCGAATAGTAACCGATCTTGGTGGCGTAGCCCACGTCGCGCTTGCCGGCATCAATGGGAATCTGACCGGCGAGGATTTTGAGCAGGGTGGTCTTGCCGGACCCGTTGGGCCCGACCAGCACGATGCGGTTGCCGCGCTCGATGGTTAGATCGAGGTTGTTGTAGATGCGCTTGTCGCCGTAGGACTGGCCGACCTTGACGAGGTCGATGACTTTTTGGTTGGAGCGTTGGGGTTGCGGGAAACTGAACTTGAAGGGTTTGCGGGGTGTGCGCGGTTTTTCCACGCGATCGAGTTTTTCGAGGAACTTGATGCGGGACTGGACCTGGGCGGCCTTGGAGCCGATTTGGCGGAAGCGGTCGATGAACTCCTGGTGTTGTTCGATTTCCTTGCTTTGGTTGCGGTAGGCTTGGACCTGGAGGTCGTAGCGTTTCTCGCGCTGTTCGAGAAACGAGCTGTAATTGCCCGTGTAGGCAATGAGCATGGCGGCATCCGGGTCGATTTCGACGACGGTCTCAATGATGGCGTCCATGAAATCCCGGTCATGCGAAATCATCAGGATGGCCCCGGAGTAATTCAGCAAATAGCGCTGGAGCCACAGCAGCGAGATCAGGTCGAGGTGGTTGGTCGGTTCATCTAACATCAGCAGGTCCGGCTCCATGACCAGCAGCCGCGCCAGATGCGCGCGCATCACCCAGCCGCCCGAGTATTCGCGGGCCGGGCGGTGGGAATCCGCTTCCTTGAACCCCAGGCCGGCAAGGATTTTTTTCGCCTTGGGTTCGTTTTGATAGCCGTTGAGGTGGTTGAACTGGTCCTGGGCCTTGGCAAAATCCGGGTGCGAGAGGTCGCCGGTTTTCTCGTGTTCGCGCATGGTGCGGAGGATGTCGATCATTTCCGGGGTGATACCCATGGCGATCTCAATGATGGTTTCATCGCTGGGCTCGCCGGATTCCTGTGGCAGGTAGCCCGTGATCGAGTATTCGTCGCGCTCAATGGTGCCCTCGTCCGGGCTGTCCTCATCGAGGATCATGCGGAACAAGGTGGACTTGCCGGCCCCGTTGGGACCGACCAGGGCGACCCGTTCGCCCCAATTGATAGACATTTCCGCCTCGCGCAGCAGGGTGCGGCCGCCGAGGGTCTTGGTAAGCTTGTGAATAGTGAGCACGCGGCGGATGTAGAGGAGGATCGCGCGCTCGGCAAGAAAATCGGCACGCCCGCTGCACTCGCAACCGGAAGTTGAAATCCACCCTGGGTTCTTGAAACCACGGATTGCACGGATTTCACGGATTTTTTGGGTATGGATTTCAACCTATTCCAATCCGTGAAATCCGTGCAATCCGTGGTCGATCTAACCGATATTACAAATCCAACCCCGGAGTGCGGGGCAATTGCCCGGAGTCGCCACAGGAATATGCTTGACGGAGGGGGAGGGGACGGGTTGCATTGCGCATCCAAACCACTGGCATGCTTACATTACCCATATCCAAATCATCCGTGGCGCGCGGCTTCGTGCGTTTTGCCGCTCTTCTGTCGCTTGTATGGGTGGCCCTTGCGGGCGGCTTGAAGGCCCAGGATTTCGAGGGGAAAAAGATAACGAATGTGGAGATCCGCTTTACCGGGTCCAAGACGGTGGATGAGGCCCGCCTGCGCAATCTGATGAGCTCCAAGGCAGGCAGCACCTATGCTGCGGAGCGCCTCGATGCCGATGTGAAGGCACTTTACGAATCCGGGTTGGTGGAGGAAGTGCGGTTTTTGGCGGAGACGGTGGGTGACGGGGTGCGTCTGATTGCGGAAGTGAGCACGCGTGCCGAATATGTCGCCATTGGTTTTGTGGGCAACTCGGTGTATTCGGATAAGAAGCTGGCCAAGGAATCCAAGCTCAAGAGCCGAGGCATCCTCAGCGACGAGGTCATCCGTGATGCCCGCCGCAATATTGAAAAATACTATCAAGGCTCTGGCTTCCCGGACGTGGTGGTCACCCATAAGATTCAACCGACCGCCCAACAGGGCAAGGCGGACTTGGTTTTTGTCATCGAGGAAGGGTCGAAGAACGAAGTGCGCAATATCCGCTTCGAAAACAACAAGGCGTTCTCCACTTCTGAACTGCGCAAGGAAATGAAGACCAAGCCCAAGGGATGGTTCTCGTGGCTGACCAAGTCCGGACGCTTTGAGAGCAACCAATTGGACACGGACCTGGATGCAGTTTTGGACTATTACCGCGGCAAGGGTTACTTGCGCGTGAGCAGCCCGGGCATCCGTCGCGAACCGGTGGGTGACGGCCGGGTGGATCTGGTCATTCCCATCGTCGAAGGCGAAAAATACACGGTGGCGTCGGTCGGTTTCGGCAGCATGACTGTCTTCAAGTCCGACGAACTCTATCCGGCACTCACCTTGGTCGCCAATGCGGCCTATTCGTCGAAGAAAATGCGGGCCGACATCACCATGATCCGCAGCTACTATGGCTCACGTGGCTACGCCGATGCCGCGGTGTCACCCGATATCCGGGATGCCGGACCTAACCGGGTTGCCATCACCTATCGCATCACCGAGGGCACCCGTTTCCATGTGGGACGCGTCAATATCCAGGGCAATACCAAGACCAAGGACAAGGTGATCCGGCGCGAGGGCACGCTCCAGCCCGGTGATTGGTTCAACTCGGTCGAACTGGAAACCACCAAGGCCCGCTTGACCAACCTGCAGTATTTCAGTGAGGTGCAAGTGACCGGCGCGCCCAGTGGCAGTGGCTATCGCGATGTCGATATTCTGGTCGAGGAAAAATCCACGGGTTCGGTGGGGGTGGGTTTTGGCTTCAGTTCCATTGACAGCCTCGTGGGATTCCTGACATTGGAGCAATCGAACTTCGACTTGTTTCATCCGTGGAACTTCACGGGTGGCGGGCAGCGCTTCGCGATGAATTTGCGCATGGGCAGCACCCGCACCGACTTCAGCATGTCCTTGGTGGAGCCGTGGTTCCTGGATCGCAAGCTCGCCTTGGGCGGCGAGTTGTTCTTCCGCCAGTCCAACTATTTCAGCAATTACTATGAGCAGACCAATGCGGGAGCCGCCATTTCCCTGCGCAAGCCGTTGGGTGACCGCGGCTCGCTCAAACTGGAATACCGGCTTGAGCAAGTGACCATTGATGTGGCGAGCAAGACGCCGTCCGCGTCGGAATATGTCACGGGTCATGAGGATGGGGTGTTCGCGCGCAGTGCCGTGGCCTTGAACTATCTGTATGACAGCCGCGATAGTCCAATCCAGCCCCGCAGTGGCCACAAGGTGGACGCCGGAATGACCCTCACCGGCCTCGGCGGAGACGTCAGCACCTTCGGCTTTTCGCTCCAGGCCCAGAAAAACTGGAACCTCAAGTGGGATTCCATTTTCACGGTCAGCGGTGAGTTGGCCTCCGTGGACAGCGTCAACAACGACAGGGTTCCGATCTTTGAGAGGATGTTCCTCGGCGGGGGTCGCACCTTGCGCGGTTTCAAGTTCCGTGATGTGGGGCCGCGCGACACGCCCGGCACCACCGGCGAGGCCATCGGCGGCAAGTCGCTCGGCTATGCTTCCTTTGAATACACGATTCCGATCATTGAAACCGTGCGCGCCGCGGTGTTCTACGACGTGGGCTTTGTCAACGCCGCCAGTTGGGATTTGAACCCCGGCAAGCTGTACAGCGATGCCGGCTTCGGCGTGCGCTTGAAGTTGCCGATCAGCCCGATGCCGCTGGCCCTCGACTATGCCCTGCCGCTGTCGGTTCCCAACAAAGAGGCTGACAATGGCGGCCAGTTCAACTTCTATCTGCTCTATCAGTATTGATCAGGTGCTCGTGCGTTTGGTCTGATGCGGCGGCGACGGGCTCTGCAGCGTGTCGCTGGTCATGTGACTGATGAGCCGCTGGTTGAATTCATCCGCCATGTTATAGCCGAGACTGCGGAGTTGCTGGTCGAGCGCGGCAATGCTGACCATGCGCGCGGTATCGCGGCCCGGGCCCACCGGCACTTCCACCTGAACGACCTGCTGGCCGAGGATTTCGTAGGTGTTCTGTTGCATGCCGCAGCGGTCCACTTCGTTGAGGTCAGCACCGGGCTTGAGCAATACCACAAGGTCGAGGCGTTTTTCCGGGCGGATCGAGGTGAGGCCGTAGAGGTTGGCGATGTTGATGATGCCGATGCCACGGATTTCCATGTAGCCGCGGGAGAGGGCCGGGGCGGAGGCCACCAGTTCGCCGCCGACGTATTTGATAGATACCATGTCATCGGCCACGAGGGACGCGCCGCGTTCGATGAGGCCGATGGCGGTTTCCGATTTGCCCGAGCCGCTCCTGCCGATGATGAGGATGCCAATGCCGCGCATGTCCACCATGCAGCCGTGGACGGTCACGCTCGGCGCGAAGTCTTGCTCGAGGCGTATGGTGGCGGCATTCAAAAAATTCATGGTCACCATCGAGGTGCCGAAAATCGGGATATTGTGATCGTTGGCCACGCTGTGGAGGTCGCTTCCGATGTCGGCACTGCGGGCCACCACGATGCAGGGGATGTCCCGGTCGCACATCCGGCGGAAGCGGTCCGAACGCAGATCGTCGGGCAATTTTTTCAAATAGGACAATTCCGAGTTGCCTAGCACCTGCACGCGTTTGGGGGCGAAGTAGGAGAAAAACCCAGCGAGCGCAAGGCCCGGGCGGTTCATGGCCGGCTCGCTGATCGGGCGATCAAACCCCACTTCCTGGCTCAACAGGCTGAGATTGAGTCCACCCGCGTGGTTTTTATAGAACTCACCAACCGAGATCGAGGCAACCGTTTTGACGCGTTGTGGGGGCATGAGCGGGACTCAAGCACAATCCAGACGGCTCGGCACGCAAAAATTCCGGTCTGGAGATTTCACAGTCGGGAAAGGCGGGGGTTGCACGGCCCCGAAAACCTGCTACGGGTCCCTGCCGCACCATGCCAACATACGATTACGAATGCCAAAAATGTGGGACCCGTTTCGAGGTGGTTCAGAGCATGAATGATGCCAAGCTGGAGAATTGCCCGCAGCCCCCCTGCGACGGCAGGGTCAAGCGCCTGCTGGGCACGGGGGCTGGCATTATTTTCAAGGGGTCCGGGTTCTATCAAACCGACTACCGGTCCTCGTCCTATCAGGCAGGTGCCAAATCCGAAACCGGCGCTCCACCCAAGGAAGGCGCGCCCAAAGCCGATGCCGCGCCCACCGCCGCAGCGGCGCCTGCCGCAGCGGCGGCGGCTGCGCCGAAGGCAAAGGCGGCTGAGTGATCGCCGGATCGCGCCATGAATCTCGCCCAAAGCAGAAATTACGATTGATGCCGCATCCGCTTCGCTCTTAACTCTCCGCGCCTGAAGTAACGTCAGGCACCCACCTCATGATTGAAAAAATTCACAGATACAAGGGACTGCTGGTTTTCGGGCTGGTGCTCGTGGCGGCGGCATTCGTGTTCGGAGACTTTTCCCGTGGCCGCAGGAACTCAGCTGGCGGCGGCACCGCGATCCTCCGGATTGCCGGGAAATCCTACGACGACAAGGAATTCAACAAGTTGGGAAGCAGTCCGGTCAGTCTGGCCCAGATGATCCTTCGCTCCGGTGATTTCGCCCCATACCAGTTTGTGTTTGAACTTGCCAAGGGGGCCAAATCCGAAAACGACCTGGCAGAGAAGTTCTTCATTGGGCGCATGCTGTTGCGCGAGGCCAAGGCGGAGTTCGGTATCTATCCGGGTGAGTCGGAGGTGTCCTCATTCATCCGCACGATGAAAGTTTTTGCCGGGCCCGACCAGAGCTTTGATGAGAAAAAATACCGCGAATTCATCGACAAGTCGATCGGGCGCCTCGGGTTGACCGAAAACGACCTGCTCGATTTCGCCTCGGATATTCTCGCGTCCCGCAAGCTCAAGGCCATCCTCAACGCCGGCTTGGGCACCGACCGCGACACCGTCGCCAAGACCCTCGCCATCGGCAAACAACAAATCACCGCCGATCTGGCCCGCCTCAACCTCACCCCGTTTGAGGATAAAATCCAGCCGAGCGAAGAGGAAATCAAAGCGTATTGGAAGCCCATCTCGGACAACTTCATGACCAGCCCGCGCCGCAAGTTCTCCTACATTCTCGTCACGCCCGTCCTGCCGCCGGACCCAGCCGCCGCACCCGAGGCTGCGGAATCCATCGCCGAAGCCGCCGCCTCCAACGAAGCCAAGGCTGCCGCCCGTAAGAAAAAGGAAGAAGACAAGGCCCAGAATGCCGCCAAACACGCCGAGGAAAGCCGCAAGAAACAACTCGAGACCGACGGCCTGGTGGACGAGTTCGTTTTCCAGCTTGAGCAGTCGAAAGGCGCTGACTTCGAGGAACTTGCCAAGAAAAACGAATGGGACATCAAAACCACCGATCTGCTCACGCCCGACGAGGCTCCTGCTGATCTGGCAATCAAGGTCCGCGCTGCCAGTCGCAACGGCAAGGCCATCGAGGAACTCTTCCGCATCCAGGAAACCTCCGACCCCCTATCAAAATTCTCGCAACCCATCCCGGTCGGCGAAAACCAGTGGCTGGTCGCACGCCTCGATGGCGAGGAAAAAGCCCGCGAGAAAACCTATCCGGAAGCCCGCGCCGACGCCCGCGCCAAATTCATCGCGGAAAAGGCCGCCGCCGACATGAAGGCCGCCGCCGAGGAGGCCATCACCAAGATCAAGACCGGGCTCGCCGCCGGCAAGTCCTTCGCCGATGCCGCCAAGGAGGCCGGCCTGGCCGAAATCAAATCCGTCAAGGCGATCACCAGCAGCTACAAGCCGGAAGGAGCCAGCGAGCCACAGAACCTCTTCCAGGCGGCTTCCACCATTGACCCCGGTGCCCTTGCCGAGCCCATCCTCGAATCCGACCGCGCCTTCATCCTCCATGTCGTCAAACGCGAGGTGGTCAAGGATCCCAAAAGCGCCGCCAGCATTGATGCCGCGGTCACCTCCGCCTGCAACCAAAACGAAACCCTCGTCTTTGATTCCTGGCTGGCCACCCGTATCGAGCTCGCCAAGGTCGAGCAACTCTACACCCGGCGCTAGGGTTTCAGATCCAGACCGAAGACGGAAGACCGCTTCGCTGCCAGACAGAAGACAGAAGACCGCTTCGCTCCCAGACAGAAGACAGAAGACCAGGTGTCGCGTCCCTCTTTTCTTCTGTCTTCTGTCTTCCAGTCTTCTGTCTTCCAGTCTTCCCCCTGATAACCGATAACTGATAACCTGCTCCCGTGTTCTACCTCACCACCGCCATCGATTACACCAACGGCGCGCCGCACATCGGCCATGCCTATGAAAAGGTGCTCGCCGATGTGATCATCCGCTACCGCCGCTTGCGCGGTGAGGAGGCGTATTTTCTAACAGGTGTGGACCAGCACGGCCAGAAAGTCCAACAAACCGCCGAAAAGGAAGGGGTGCATCCCGCCACCTTCGTCAAGCGCACCACCAAGAAATTTCTCAAACTGTGGGAAAAACTCGGGGTGCATTACGATGGATGGGCGGAGACCACAGACCCGCGCCACATTGCCTGCGTCCAGTCCATTCTCAGCGCACTCCAACACAGCGGCCAGCTTTACAAGAAGACCCACTCCGGCCACTACTCGGTGCGCCAGGAGCAATTCCTGCAGGAGCGCGATCGTGATGAGTCCGGCAACTTCGGTCCGCAATGGGGCGAGGTGACCGTCATCGAGGAAGAGAACTGGTATTTCCGCCTCAGCGATCACACCGCGTGGCTCAAGGATTTCATTGAGAACAACGCGGATATCATCACCCCCGCCTTCCGCAAGGCCGAGCTGCTCAATGCCCTCGAGCGCTCGACCGGCACTGACCTGTGCATCTCCCGGCCCAAGGAACGCCTGCGCTGGGGCATCGAGCTGCCCTTCGACTCGAGCTACGTCACCTACGTCTGGTTCGATGCGCTCATCAACTATATCTCATTCGCCGGCTATCAAGCCGCAGCGGACGCCGGCCTGCCGGATTTTGACAAACTTTGGAACGTCGATGGCCGCCGCGCCACCAACCTCATCGGCAAGGATATTCTGGTGCCCGCCCACGGCATCTATTGGCTGTGCATGCTGCACGCCATGGGCTTTGCCGATGCTAAAATCCCGCGCCTGCTCGTCCACGGCTTCTGGAACAGCAAGGGCGGCGACAAACTCTCCAAGTCCACCGGCAATATCGTCGATCCCGATGCCCTCGCCGACGCGTTCGGCGTCGATGCCCTCCGCTATTACCTCGTTCGCGACATCGTCACCGGCAAGGACTCCGACTTTGACCTTGAGCGCCTCATCATGCTCTTCAACACCGAGCTCGCCAACGAACTCGGCAACCTCTGCAACCGCGCCCTCAACATGAGCCAGCGCTTCACCGCCGGTGTCCTCCACCATGGCGCGCCACTCACCGCCGATGACGCGGCGCTGCAAGCATCCCTAACGGAATCAACCGCGGCCTATCAGGCCGCCATGGATGAATGCGACGTCTCCCGCGGGCTGGAGTCTATCAGCCGTCACGTGGTCCACTGCAACGGCTACGCCGAGCGCATGAAACCCTGGGAACTCAACAAGGATCCCGCCAACGCGGAGCGCCTCGCCACCGTGCTCTATCACCTGGCCGAAAGCGTCGCCCACGCCGCCGTGCTGCTCTCCCCGGTCCTGCCGGAGGCCGCCGCCAAGCTCGCCGCACAACTCAACCTGCCTTCTCTAACAACCCTCAAGCTCGCCGACCTGCACTGGGGCCTGCTGCCGGACGGTCACGCCATCGGCAAGCCCAAGCCGGTGTTCCCGCGCATCGTCGTCGAGGAATAGCCATGGCTGCGCGGGGAAGCACCGGGGAGCGCCGCCATCCTGGCGGCTGCGTCCGGCATCCTGCCGAACGCCCGCGAATGAATTGCCCTGTCGCGTCCCTGCGCGCGTAAGTTCGCGCTTGTGGTGCGGGTGGATCCGGGCATGCTCGAGGCGTCATGGATACCCCTTCCGAGCGCTGGCAGCGCCGCGCGCGACAGACCCGCCGCAAGATCAACTGCGGCTGGTGCTTGCAGGTTTGCGCGACCCCCGTGGTGGGCGTGGCATTGGGCTTGCTCGGCCCGGCCTTGTGGGCGCGGCGGGTGTGGCCGGAGGCGGCACCGCTCGGGTTGGCCTGGGTGACGGGCGCGGCGCTGGCCGTGATTGTGCCGGGGTCGTGGTGGCTGGCCAGGCGCCGCTTTGTGACAGCCGGCGATGCGCTGGTTAGATTGGAGGCGCAACTCGGCCTGCACAACCGCCTGAGCACGGCCGCCGCCGGGGTCTGTCCCTGGCCGCCGCTGCCGGACCGCGCGGATGATGGCATCCGCTGGTCATTTTCTAACACATTCCTGCCGTTGCTGGCCGCCGCGGCGTTGCTGGCCGCAGCCATCTGGGTGCCGGTCAAGGCCCGCCTGCTGCCGGAGGCACCGGACGAACCGGCGGCCTGGGCCGCCACCGAGGAGGACCTGCGCGACTTGGCGCGCCAGGACGCGGTGGCTCCGGAAGCGTTGGATGAAACGCAGCAACGCATCGCGGAGCTGCGGGCGCAGGCGGCGGGCAAGTGGTTTTCCCATGCCTCATTGGAGGCCACCGACAAGTTGCGCGAGTCACATCTGCAGGCGATGGCCGAACTGCAGCGCCAATTGCGGATGGCGGCGCAAAGCGCCACCCGGCTTGCGGGCGACGCCGCGGGTGAGATGCCCGCGCCAACGCGGGCGGGCTTGCAAGACCAGTTCAAGCAGGCCGTGCAAGGCATGCAGGCCGGCGGCATGAAACCTAACAAGGAGTTGCTCGAGCAACTCCGCAACATCGATCCCAAACAACTCCGGCAACTCGACAAGGCGCAAATGGAGCAGCTCATGCAGGGGATGAAGGACAAGGCGGAGGTTCTTGGCAAATGTCTCTGCCGCAAGACGGGCGATGGCCAGCAGCCGGAGGGGGAGGCGGTTCTAACGGAATCTAGCGACGGTCCCGGCAAGGGCGGGGTGGATCGCGGGCCGGGCACCACGCCGGAGATGTTTGGCGAGCCAGCCAACGAGGTGGCGGCCACGCAGCCGCAGGTGTTGGAATCCTCCGATCTGACTCGCGCGCTGCCCGGCGATGTCCTTGATGTCACTGATTCCAAACATGAGGTCGAGATGACCCGCCCGGCACTGCGCACCAGCGGCAAGGCCGACGTCCAGGGCGGCGGCGGCAGCAGCTGGCAAGAGTCGCTCCACCCCCGCGAACAAGAGAGCGTAAAGAAATTTTTCGACCATTAACCCAAAAACCGATATTTGAACCACAGACTTCGGCGTGAGCTCAGTCGAACGATTACGCAGATTTCGCAGATTATGAAGATGTTGTGGAATCATGATGGGGCTTCAAGAGATGCAGCCTAAAGTTCTCAATCAATCTGAGTAATCTGAGTAATCTGTGGTTAATTCGCCACCCATTACCGATGCAACCTCGGAGTTCGGGATTAATTTTCCCACCCAAAAAAACAAATCTTCCATCCTTGGCCAATCACGTTAGAATTCCGCCAACCCCATGACTCATTCGCTCCCGACCGACGCCGAGATTGCCGCTGGATCCGCCAAGGTGCGCGCATTGTTGGAGACCATGAACGAGGTGCTATACGGGCAGGAGGACTTGATAGAGGCGGTGGTCACCGGCCTGTTAGCACGCGGCCACCTGTTGTTGGAAGGATTGCCCGGACTGGGCAAAACCGAGTTGGTCAAGGGCTTGTCCGGTGCCATCGGACTGCAGACCAAGCGCGTGCAGTTCACGCCCGACCTGCTGCCGGGCGATATCACCGGCAACCCGGTGCTGCAGGAAGTGGATGGCCGGCGCTCGTTCGTGTTCCAACCCGGGCCGCTCTTTGCGTCGCTGGTGCTGGCCGATGAAATCAACCGCGCCTCCCCCAAGACCCAGTCGGCGTTGCTGGAAGCCATGCAGGAAGGCCATGTGACGGTGTTAGGTGAGACCCACCCGCTGCCGCAGCCGTTCTTTGTCCTCGCCACCCAGAACCCGATCGAACTGGAAGGCACCTATCCGCTGCCGGAAGCCCAACTCGACCGCTTCTTGTTCAAGCTCGACGTGCGCCGCGGCGACGCCGCCACCCTGCAAAAAATCGTACTCAACCGCGAGATCGGCCGCGCCCCGGTGGTGGCGCAGGTGATGACGGCCGCGGAGTTGTCGGCGCTGATCGATCTGGCGCGGCGCTTGTTTCTGCCGGAGGTGGTGGCCAATTTCATCGCCCGGCTGGTGGATGCCACCCATCCCGGCCAGAGCAAAGCCTCCGCCCAGGTGCGTTACGGCGCGAGTCCGCGCGCGGCGCTGGCGCTGGCCGCCGCGGCCAAGGCGCGCGCCCTGATCGGGGGACGGCCCAATGCCAGCTTCGAGGACGTCAAGGCGCTGGCGTTGCCGGTGTTGCGCCACCGCATTTTGTTAGACTATCAGGCGCGGGTGGAGGGCCGGACCAGCGCCGATGTGGTGCTCGCCCTGTTAGCCGAGGTGCCGACCTCGGCCGCCGACCTGCCGCGCACCTTGCACACCGCACCGCTTGCCGCCACCCATGGCTGAGGCATTAACCTAACACTTGATTTGCCAGTAAATGTGTGATTCTGAGGGTAAATCGGGCGGAATAAACCACTGAAAAAACTGATGACACTGAGGGCACTGATAGAAATGCAATTTGAGTTTATGAAAATGATAGGCACGGACATTTTATGTGTTGTTATCTTATCATCAGTGGTTTCAGCGGTGCTCAGTGCCTTCAGTGGAAATAAACGAGTCGCCATCATCACCGACTCTGTCCTCGGGTTGATGCGAATGGCCAGGCACCGGCATTCCTTTTTGATCCGTTTAGGCATGTCAGCGGGGTGGCTGGGCCTTGCCGCCATGGGGAGCGGCAAGGAAATTCTAACACACAACGGGCCGGCGGGCGAGAGGATCACGCTCAGTTGCCCATTCGAGTGGGATTCCTCAGACAGGCCGGTCTGGTGTTTCATGCCGGTGGATATAGAAGCGCAAAACCCGGGCAAGAACCCGACAGCGTGGCAGGTCTCACTGTCCTCGCGGGATTACCAAAGCAACACGGCCGTGCGCAGTGGCTTTGAGTTCAAGTCACAGCCCAAGGCCGTCACGCGCGGCTCCCTGCTGGTGCCCATGGGTGCGGTGGATGAGTCGGGTTTTGCCAGCGGCTACGCCTATTACGCCATGGAGGCCACCCGCACGGGCGGCGGCACGGGCAATGCCACCTTTAGCACCAGCAGCAGTTCCTCCAATCCTGCGCGGTCCATCCTCATGACTAAGGGAATGGGCGCAAGGCTTGGCCGTGGCGCGGGGGTCGTCTTCGAACCGGCACAGGCACCCGGCGATTGGCGTGCTTATTGCGGATTTCACAGCCTCTGTATCTCCGCTCAGGAGTGGGGGGACTTGCCGCCGGCGGCCCGCACCGCCATCCAACACTGGATGCGCCTCGGCGGTCACTTGGTTGTCCAGTCCAACACTCCTGGCGCAAGCGCAATTGACACCCCAAAATCCGATCTCGGCAAGGATGCGGGCGGGGTTTGCCGCGGTGCCATCAATAAGCTAACATACGCGACGCCTGATTGGGACGCCATCAATGAAAATATCAAAACAGCCGCTGACGACGATTGGGTGAGAGGTGCCATCACCGGGAAGACCGTCCGGGAATGGGAACGCCGCGCGCAGGGCATCTTCGCCCTGCCGTCGGCCAAACTGGCGGCGGGGTTCATGTTGGCGGTGGTGTTGGGGTTTGCGATTTTGGTGGGGCCGCTGAATGTATTCGTGTTTGCCGCGGCGCGCCGCCGCCACCGCTTGTTCCTCACCACGCCGCTTATCTCGCTGGCGGCCGGTGGATTGTTAGTCCTTTCCATCCTTCTCAGTGATGGCCTTGGAGGCACGGGCGTGCGCTGCGTCTGGATGGAGAGCGTGCCGGGCGGTGACAACACCCATTACATCGTGCAACACCAGCATAGCCGGTGTGGCGCGATGTTTGCCACCGGCTTCGAGATTCCGGAAGACGCCTATTTCGTGCCCATGATTCTGAACCCCGGCGAACTCTCCGGCAACCTCTCGGTGAAATTGGAACCAGGCAAAGTCGTCGCCACAGGGCCGTGGTTCTCCAGCCGCAGGTATCAGAATTTCTATCTGGCAGCCGCCCGCCCCGGCCGCGGCCGCATCGAGCAATCCGGACCGGCAGACCGGCCGGTGCTCACCTCCGCGTTTGATTTCCCCATCGAACGGATGTTCTGGCTGGCCGCCGATGGCAGCACCTGGTGGCAGGCCGGGGCCATGGCGCAAGGCACGGCCACCGCGTTGCAACCGTGCTCGGCGGCCGAGGTCGAGCAGGCCGTGGCCGCCGCCACCGCCCACGCGCCAGTCGAGTATGCCAATGATCTAAGGAAGGCTAGCCGCCGCCCCGGTCATTTCCTGGCCTTGTCCAGCGGCATCGCCGCCATTGAGACCCACAAGGGCATCCGCTGGCAGACGCACGGCTTTGTCACCGGTCGCGTCGTCACCCCCTAACACCCCATGACCCCGGCCATCCGCGTCCACAACCTGCACCGCCACTTTGGTTCGCTCAAGGCGGTCAATGGCATATCTTTTGAGATTGCGGCGGGCAGTGTCTGCGGCTTCATCGGTGCCAACGGTGCCGGCAAGACCACCACCATGCGCATCCTGGCCACCCTTGATTCGCCGGGGTCCGGCACGGTCGAAATCAGTGGCGTGGATGTGGTGCAGGAACCGTGGAAGGTGCGGCACCGGCTGGGATGGATGCCCGATCATTTCAATGTCTACGGGCACATGAGCGTGTTGGAGTTCATGGATTTTCACGCCCGGGCACTGGGCTTCCGCGGCAAGGAACGCCAACACCGGCTGCAAGAGGTGATGGAGTTCACCGACCTCATGCCCATCGCCGAGCGCCCGGCTAACAAACTCTCCAAGGGCATGACCCAGCGGCTGTGCCTCGGCCGCGCGCTGGTCCATGACCCGGACGTTCTGGTGTTGGATGAACCCGCCGCGGGGCTCGACCCGCAGGCAAGGGTCGAGTTGAAGCATCTCATCCGGCTGCTGGCGGCCGATGGCAAGACCCTGTTGATTTCATCGCACATTCTATCCGAACTTGGCGAGATGTGCGACTCGCTCATTTTCATCAACCATGGCTCCATCATCCACGACGGCGACGCCGCCTCGTTGATGCGCCAAACCGATGCCGGCGGCGGCATCTATCTGAATGTGCAATTGGCGAGCCACCCGGAAGCCTTGGCCGCCTGGTGCCTGATGCAACCCAACGTCAAGCTCGTGGAAGCCGGCAAACACGGCGGTCGCCTGCGCCTGACCACCGACGATCCGACACAAGCCGCCGCCCTGTTAGCCCGCATGGTCAAGGATGGCTTGCCGGTCATGGAGTTCCATCGCGAGCAACGCAATCTGGAAGACGCCTTCATGGCCATGGTCGGGCGCCCGGGAATGCCGCCACCCCCCTTGCCAAACCAGCCTGAATCCATGGATTACTGACTGAACGGCAGCTTGGACTCCATTACTCCATTACTCCATCACTCCATTACTCCATTACTCCATTACTCCATTACTCCATTACTCCATTACTCCATTACTCCAT
>JBAXPF010000027.1:0-21777 GCA_037132955.1 Verrucomicrobiota bacterium
CTCCGCGCCTCCGCGCCTCCGCGCCTCCGCGCCTCCGCGCCTCCGCGCCTCCGCGTTTCGATTCTATCAGATTGGAAGATGGCAAGAGAAAAGGCGAACATCCAACATCCAACATTGAACCGAAGAGAAGAGGGCCTCACTCCGTCCCTATGTTACCATTCTCAAGGAAAATGAGGGTGCAATGTTGCCTGAAGAATTGGCTGGCACCGGGCGCTCGCTGCGCCCAGATTGGGCCGCGCATGAACAAAGGAATTTTCACGGATTTTTCACCCGCCCATGACCGATGAGCTGGTTGCTGATCGATAATTCTAACACCCGCACGAAATTTGCGCTTGGAGGTGTGTGCGCACTGGAGGCATGGCGTGGCGTGCTGGCCACGGCTGAGGTCTCTGCCACGACGCTGGCGTGTTTGCTGGATGATGTGTCCTTTGATGCCGCGGTGATTGCCTCGGTGGTGCCTGCCAAGGCGGAGGTGCTGCGGGAATATCTCGGGCGGCGGGTGCCGGTTCACATGTTGGATCACCGCAGTCCGTTAGGGATGGGGATTGATTACCCGCAACCGGACCAGATCGGAGCGGATCGGCTGGCCAATGCGGTGGGGGTGTTGGCCCGGCACGGGGCACCGGCGGTGGTGATCGATTCGGGAACGGCCGTGACGTTTGACATCGTTTCGGCGGCTCCGGCGTATTGCGGCGGGGTGATTGCGCCGGGCATGGGTGCGATGACCGTCTATCTGGCTCAAAAAACCGCGCTGCTGCCGGAAATCGTCCTGCAGGAACCGGCTACCGCGATTGGCAAGTCCACCATTCACGCGATGCAAGTGGGCGCGGTCATCGGCTACCGCGGGTTGGTGCGCGAAATCCTGGCCCGGATCTGCGCGGAACTTCCCGGCCGGCCCAAAATCATCGCCACCGGCGGCGACGCTGAACTCATCGCGCAAGGGATTCCGGAAATCGATGCAGTGGACAACGATTTGACCTTGGAAGGGATTCGGCGGGTGGCCCTCGCCGTCTATGCTCCCTCCAGCGGCGCTTGGTGAGCGTCTTCGGAGTTCGGGTCGTTACAATACTTTCCGATTTGCCAGGATCTGTTCGTAGAGCTCATAGACCGCATCCCGGGTATTGGCGTATTCGAGCAGGATGCGCCTGCCGGAAACCTGGCGATAAATGATGCGCATGCCGCCAATGCGCAGCCGGTTGAATCCTTCGAGGGGTCCTTGCAAACCTTTGACGTCGCCCCGGCCCTTGGCCAATCCGCGAAGCGCAATCCGCACCCGGTGCTTGGCTTGCGGAGGCAGTCCGCACAGCCAGGAGGCAACTTGATCAGAGGCCGAAATTTTCATCGTCGAGATTGAGCAGGCGGTATTGGGTCTTGTCTTTGCGGGCGGATTGGATGGCCCGCATGGCGGCGGGGTCCGCCAGCACGTCGAGGGTTTCCATCAGTGCCTCGAAGTCCTCAACCGGCATGGCCACCACGACCGGGCGGTTGCGGTTGGCGATGACAAAACGCTTGCCGGAGCGACACAGCTGGGTGAGCCCCGCCTGCGCCTCCTTCATGTTGTATGTATCTGCCATGCGTTTTGTCTATACCAGATTCGGACGTCGCGCAAGGGGAAAGAGATTTGGGTTTTGGAGCCGCCAAGAGGCGCCCCGCGGCGACCGTAGCCGTCCCTGGGAAGTTGGCCTGATCTGAGGCGATTTATGGTGGAGAGCAAATGAAACGCAGTGGTCAACGATTTGACCTTGGAGGGGATTCGGTGGGTGGCACTCGCCGTCTATGCTCACTGATTTCACCTTTGAAGGCCGGGTTGAAAAATTTGGCACAAAACGCTTGCGATGGCTCTATCCGTCGTGTAACTGTCGGGGGGTTAAGGATAGCGCTTTTCCACCCACCCATTCCATCCATCCCATGAACTTCACACTCAAACCCAAGGGCATCCAAGCCGCGGTGGCCAAGCTCGAGTTCCGCACCCAGGCGTTCATTGACGGCAAGTTCTGCCCGGCGGCGTCCGGCAAGACCTACGCATCGATCAACCCCGCCAACGGCAAAAAAATCACCCCCATTGCCGCTTGCGAACCGGCCGATATCAACCGCGCCGTGGCGGTCGCCCGCAAGGCGTTTGCCGATGGCCGTTGGTCGCGCCAGTCCGCGGGCGAACGCAAGGCGGTGATGCTCAAATTTGTTGAGCGCCTCGAGGCCAATGCGATGGAGATTGCCCTGCTGGATTCGATCGACGCTGGCAAGCCGATCTACGACTGCGTCACCATCGACATCCCGGACTCCATCCACTGCATCCACTGGCACGCGGAACTCATCGACAAACTTCATGAGCGGGTTTCCCCCAGCGGGCCGGATATTGTGTCGATGATCGTGCGTGAACCCATCGGGGTGGTCGGCATGATCCTGCCCTGGAATTTTCCCGCGCAAATGATGGCATGGAAAATCGGACCCGCCTTGGCCGCCGGCAACAGCCTGGTGCTCAAGCCCGCCAAGCAAACGTCCCTCAGTGCCTTGCGCATTGCCGAACTTGCCGCCGAAGCGGGTCTGCCCGACGGTGTGCTTAACGTGGTCCCCGGTGCCGGTTCGGTGTTAGGTCCGGCTCTTTGCCGTCACATGGATGTGGATATGGTCGCCTTTACCGGTTCCACCAGCGTCGGCCGCGATCTGTTGCGCTACTCGTCAGAGTCCAATCTCAAGCGCATCATCCTCGAATTGGGTGGCAAGAACCCGCAAGTGGTGCTGGCCGACGCCGATATTGATGCGGTCGCGCCGCACGCGGTCAACTCTGCGTTCTGGAACATGGGTGAGAATTGCAGCAGCGGTTCGCGCCTCATCGTCCATCGTCGCATCAAGGATGCGCTGGTGGCAAAAATCATCGAGCAAACCAAGGCATGGCCCATCGGCGATCCGCTTGATCCGAAGACCCGCGTCGGTCCGCTCATCGAGCCGAGCCACATGGCGACGGTGCTCAATTACATCAAGATCGCCCACAAGGAAGGCGGCAAGTTGGTGTTAGGTGGCAAGCAGGTCATGAAGAAATCCGGCGGCAATTTTGTCGAACTCACCATCTTCGATGACGTGAAAAGCACCATGACCATCGCCAAGGAAGAGATCTTCGGACCCGTGCTCGCCGTCATCGCGGTGGATAGCGACGAGGAAGCCATCGCCGTGGCCAATGATACCCATTACGGTTTGGCGGCTTCCTTGCACACCCGCGATCTCACCAAGGCCCACCGCTTTGCCCGCGCCATCCGCGCCGGCGTCGTGTCGGTCAACACCTTCTCCGAGGGTGATCTAACCACACCCTTCGGCGGCTTCAAGGAGTCCGGCTTCTTCGGCCGCGACAAGTCGTCCTATGCCCACGAGCAATACACCGAACTCAAGACCGTGTGGATGCAGCTCGGGTGAGTCCCCCCCCATGTCCATCAAACGCAAACCAGACCGTTTCCACGGGGTCTTCACCGCACTTGTCACGCCGATGAAGGCGAGCGGGGAACTCCACTTGCCCAAACTCGAGCGACTGGTGGAACACCAGATCCGGCAGGGCATCCACGGGTTGATCCCGCTGGGCAGCACCGGTGAATTCTACGCGCTCTCGCCCGGAGAGCGGCAGCAGGTGTTGGAGACCACGCTGGCCGCCGCCGCCGGACGGGTGCCGGTGGTGGCGGGTGTCAACGCGGGCTCCACCCGTGACGTGATTGGCTTCGCCTGCCAGGCCGAGCAACTCGGCTGTGCCGGGGTCTTGCTCGCGGCGCCCTATTACTCGCTGCCGACTCCCGACGAGTTGTTCCTCCACTTCCGCGCCGTCAACGACGCCATTGGCATTCCCATCATGCTCTACAACTATCCGGGCCGCACCGGCGTGGACCTGCTGCCGGAATTCATCGTTAGACTAACAGAGCTGGAGAACGTCCGCTATGTCAAGGAGAGCACCGGCGAAATGGCCCGCATGACCACCTTGATGCGCCTGTGCGGTGACCGTCTGGGCGTCTTCTGCGGCTGCGACTCGATCGCTCTGGAAAGCTTCATGATGGGCGCGCTCGGCTGGGTCGGCGGCATCGCCAACGTGCTGCCCGCATCGCACGCCAAGCTTTACGAGTTGAGCGTGGTGGACAAGGATTATGTTAGGGCGCGCAAGCTCTTTTTTGAAATGCTGCCAACGCTTGAACTGCTGGAAGGGGGCGGCAGATACACCCAATGGGTCAAGGCCGCTTGCGCGATCATGGGTTATGACTGCGGCCCACCGCGGCAACCGCTCGGCCCGGCCACCAAGGCGGATGTCGCTCAACTCCGCCAGGCGCTGCGGCAATGCGCCGAAGGCGGGAAGAAATAGTAAGCACGAGGCAACTGAACCTCAAAATCTGTGGTTTTATTCCCCCATTGCAGGAATTCAACTTCGGATTCCGGACTGAATCACGGTCATTGCTCGCCCATTTGTGTGATTTTCCAAGCTTGACACGGGCGGTTAATAGCTACAAATTGTAGCCATGACGACGGCCAAGATATTCCAGCACGGGGGCAGCCAGGCGGTCCGCTTGCCGAAGGCTTTCCGCTTTGACGGCACCGAAGTTCTCATTGAAAAGCACGGTGACGAAGTGGTTTTGAAGCCGTTGCCCGCATTGAGCTTCCGCTCGTTCGGCGCAATAGCGCGCTATCTTGCGGCAGAATATCCGGGTGCGGGCGAATTTCCTGAACCTCCTCCGCGTCCGGCGATGCACGAGCGCCCCGTGATTGAATTTTAACCTTGCCACCGTTTGAAACCTGCCTTTCTGCTCGACTCCAGCGCGTGCATTCCTGTGCTGTGCAACAAGGCAGGTCTCGAAAAACTGCCCGCTCCTGCTCTCACCGGCATCCCCGTTATCGTCGCCGCCGAACTCTGGACCGGAGTGAAGAAGAATTTACTAACCCATCCACATCACGCCTCGCGTCTCGAAGTCTTTCTCAGCCTCTTTTGGCTGGCAGACTTCACCCTTGAGGCCGCGTTGCACTACGCCGATATTCGCGCCACTTTGGAACCGAAGGGCACGGCCATTGGCCCGCTTGATCTCCTCATTGCAGCGCAAGCCCGCAGTCTCGGTGCCACGCTTGTCACCGCCAACGTCAGGGAATTCAAACGGGTGAGGGGGCTCAAGGTGCTCTCCTGGAAATGACGGGATCGCCCGGATTGGCGTGCAAACGCTTAAAGCTCCTTTACACGGAGACGGACACGCGGGATGCTCCGGCCATGGAAATGCTTCACAAAAGTCTGCCGAACGTTGCTGCCATGCTGTTAGCCTCGGTCGGAGCCTTGCACGCCGCCGAGACGCAAGCCATTGATCGCGCCACGCTGGATCAATGGTCGGCCCCTTATCGCGGTTGGCACTACCAACCGGACCACGTTATCCCGGCCAATCCCAACATTCCCGGACACGCGGCGTTCAAGAACACCGACGTGCCCTGTATCTATCAAATACCTGGCCAGCCGGACAAGTGGTTCATGAGCTTCATCGCCTTCAATGGCAAAGGCTATAACTCGTTTGTCGCCGAGAGCACGGACTTGCTGCATTGGGGCAATTACCGCCTTGCCATGGGCTTCGGCCCTGCGGGCGAATTCGATGCAGGCGGCTGTGTGATCGGCGCGTTTCTCTACGAGTCCTACGACGTCAAGGCCCCGCGCCTGCTGAAGAAACGCGACGGCAAGTTCTGGTCACTTTACGGCTGTTACCCGCGCCAGGGCGGCTACGAATTGCGGCCGGGCTACGAGGGGGTGGCCGGCAGCGAGGACGGACTCAGCTGGCAACGGGCAAAGAGCACACCCACCCTTGCCGTGCAGGATGCGGATTGCGCGGCCTGGGAAAAGGATTGCATCTATCAGCCATGGCTGGTCGAGCACCAGGGTCGTTTTTTCAATTTTTATAATGCGGCCCAAGGCGGGCACGAGCAATCCGGGCTGGCCTTTTCCACCGACCTGCTGAATTGGCAGCGCCATCCCGCCAATCCGGTGATCCGCACGCACCCGGGTGGCTACGATGCGGACTTTGCGTCTGATCCCAAGGTGTTCCGTGATGGCGACCATTGGACGATGCTCTACTTCGGCTTGGGCAAGGGGGGGGCCCACATCATGGTGGCTTTCTCGCGCGACTTGCTGCAATGGACGGCGCAGCCGGAACCGCTCTATCGGGCGGGCGGCAATCCCAGTGGTCTTGATAAACAATACGCCCACAAAATCTCCCTCGTGTTCAACCCGAAAAACGACACGTTCTATCTCTACTACTGCGCCTGCGGCAACAAGGGGCGCGGCATCGGCCTGATCACCAGCAAGCCGCTCGTGCCGTAGTAACGGCGGTCCATGTCCGCCGATGCGCACGGCCGCGCTGGAACGCATTGTAGCAACTGTGAGCGTCGATGCCACCGGGCCGCGCCGAAGCATACTCCACGGCGGTCGCAGACCGCCGCTACAAGACCCGCATTCTCACGAATGCGCCTACGGATACCCCGCGCTCTTCGCAGGCGTGTTGGTGACAACGCGTGAGGGACAATCCCCGCCTTCTCCCACAGGCGTTCACCGGATACCCGCCTGCCGATGAAAGTTTCATCAATCATCTGCGTAAAAGAAGCCGCGGCACGTCAATGACGGCATGCCAAAACGATTTTTTTCTGATCCGTTTCCACCATGATGATTTTCTCACGTTTGACTTGGAGTCGCGGATTCCAGGCCTGCCTTGTTTTTTCTTGCGCCCCGTTGGTGCCCCCCGCCCTGGCGGATGCCGTTCCCGCAGCCAGCGCCAATGAAGGCCTGGCGCTGCAAAGTGCCATCACCGATTTGATGACCACTTTTGGCGATCGCTATCCTGACGGCAAGGCCTTCCTTGAGCGGCTTGCAGCGATGGAGAATCTCTCGCCCTTGCCGCGGGCGGAATTCGAAAAACTGCGGCGTGAAGCCCTGATCGCCAACCCGCTGGTCAGCGCTCAACCGCTGCTCTATGTGGTCCGCAGCCAATATCGCTCGGATCACCACAACACCGAGACCATGTTTCAGACCGGCGAATGCAACACCGGCAGTTACCAGCCCGGCGGCCCGCTCAAAGTCATTGACCTGGCACACAATGGCGAGACCCGCGTCGTGGCCGACCCGGGTCCCGAGGGACGCTTGCGTGATCCGGACGTTCACTTTGATGGCAAACGCATCGTGTTTTCCATGCGCAAGAATATCCGCGACAACTATCATATCTACGAAGTCAATGCCGATGGTAGCGGCCTTAAGACGCTCAGCTCAGCTGCGGGGGTTTTCGACATCGACCCGTTCTATCTGCCCGACGACAACATCGTTTTCACCTCGTCGCGCGAGCCGAAATATTGCATGTGCAACATCCACATCATGGGCAATCTGTTTCGCATGCAAGCGGACGGGGCCAATATCCATCAGATAGGTAAGAGCACCCTGTTTGAAGGTCATGGCTCGCTCATGCCGGACGGACGCCTGATTTATTACCGCTGGGAGTATATTGATCGGAATTTCGGCAACGCCCAGGGCCTGTGGACCGCCAATCCCGATGGCACCAATCATGCCGGTTACTACGGCAACAACACGGCGGCTGGTGGTGTGGTGCTTAATCCGCAGTGCATCCCCGGCACCGAACATATCCTCTGCATCCTCAGTTCCTGTCACGACCGCCCGTGGGGCGCACTGGCCATTCTGGATCAACGCCACGGTATGGATGACCGCGCACCCATCCTGCGCACCTGGCCAGCCGGTGCCGTCAACCTCGTCAGCAACCCGGGTCAGCGCAATGGCGGCTTTGACGCCTTCTCCAGAGTCGGCCCGAAATACGAGGATCCCTATCCGCTATCTGACAAGTATTTCCTGTGTTCCCGCACCACCGGCCAAGGCGAGCAGATGGGGATCTATCTGCTCGATGTGTTTGGTAATGAGATCCTGATCCATAGCGAAGGTGCCGGTTGCTACGATCCGATGCCACTGGGGCCGCGGGTGCGCCCGCCGGTCATTCCCACGCGTCGTGATTACACCAACTCGGATGGCTATGTGTATGTGAAAAATGTCTATGAGGGAACCCACATGCAAGGCGTCAAGCCCGGCAGCGTGAAGTTCCTGCGGGTGGTGGAATCGCCCGAGAAACGCACCTGGACCGAGCCGGGATGGAATGGCCAGGGCATCGAGCGCCCGGGCATGAGCTGGCATGATTTCAACAACAAGCGCATCCTCGGCACGGTCCCCGTGGAGGCCGACGGTTCCGCCTCCTTTGCCATGCCCTCGGACCGCTTTGTCTATTTCCAACTGCTTGATGCCAATGGCATGATGGTCCAGTCAATGCGCAGTGGCACCATGGTTCAGTCCGGCGAAAAGGTCGGTTGCATCGGCTGCCACGATGAACGCCGCGCCGCGCCGTCGCTCAACCTCGGCGCCGCCCCACTGGCCTTGAAGCGGGCACCGAGCCGCTTGACGGGCTGGCATGGTGAGCCGCGTTTGTTCAACTATCGGCCGGAGGTGCATCCGGTGTTCGACAAGCATTGTGTGAAATGTCACGACTACGGCAAGGATGCCGGGCCCAAGCTGAATCTGGCGGGTGATCGCGGTTTGATCTTCAACGTTTCCTACGTGAATTTGTGGACCAAAGGCGCACTCAAGGTGGTGGGTGCCGGCCCCCCGGAAATCCAACAGGCATATTCCTGGGGTTCCCATGCCAGCAAGCTGACCCAGGTTCTAACTGCCGAAAAACCCCACCATGACGTGAAACTCAGCCCGGAGGAACTGGAGCGGATTGTGACCTGGGTCGACCTCAACGCCACCTACTATCCGGATTATGCCAGTGCCTATCCGAAAAACCGGTTCGGTCGCAGTCCCCTCAGTGATGGGCAGATCGGCAGACTCAATCAACTCGGGGTGGCCACGGGCAACATCGACCTCAGCTTTGACCGGCCGGAACTGAGCCCCGGGCTGGCCAGAGTGCCGCAAAACGATCCGCGCTACGCCGAGGCGCTCTCCATCATCCGCGCGGGCCAGGAAGCGTTGAAGAAAAACCCCAACCCCGACAGTGCCGGGTTTGTCGCCTGCGAAACCGACCAGCAACGCGAGCGGAAATATGAGGAGCGCGCCGGGATTGAGCGCAACAACCGCGCCGCCATCCGCGATGGCCGCAAGGTCTATGACACGCCGCCTGCCAACTAAGGCGGATGACCGCCATGCAAAACTAAACCGCGCCGAGCGCTTGCCGTAGATCGGCGATGAGATCCTCGACATCCTCCAGGCCGACGCTGAAGCGCAAGAACCCTTCGCCGATGTCCTCGGGGTAATTGAGCACGCCGAGTTCCGGATGATCGCCTTGTTGGGGGTAGTATTGGATCAACGACTCGGCATGGCCGAGGCACACCGCGTGGGTGATGACTTTGATGTTGGCAATGAATTTGAAGCACTCGGTTGATGAGCCGTGCAGCGCGAAGTTGATCATGCCGCCGAAGCCGCTCATCTGTAGCTTGGCGAGTTGGTGCTGCGGGTGGCTTTCCAAGCCGGGGTAACGCACGAACTTGACCTTGGGATGCGCTTCCAAAAAGCGGGCGAGCGTTAGGGCGTTTTCGCAGTGCTGCTTCATGCGCAACGGCAGGGTGGCTGCACTGCGCATCAGCAGCCAAGCCGTGAAGGGACTGATGGTGGCACCCAGATGCACCCCCGCAGCCAGACGGATTTGCGAGATGAGGTCCTTCCTGCCGA
The DNA here is from genome assembly GCA_037132955.1 of Verrucomicrobiota bacterium. GTDB lineage: Bacteria > Verrucomicrobiota > Verrucomicrobiia > Verrucomicrobiales > Akkermansiaceae > Luteolibacter. The sequence continues at coordinate 9,707 of JBAXPF010000027.1, forward strand.
TCACCGCGCCGCCCAGGCTGTCGCCGTGGCCGTTGACATATTTGGTTAGGCTGTGCATCACCAAATCCGCGCCAAGGCTGATGGGCCTTTGCAGCACCAACCCGGAAAACGTGCTGTCCACGGTGAAGATCGCGCCGATGGATTTCGCGATGACGCCGATGGCGGCGATGTCGCTGACCAGGGTGTTGGGATTGGACGGAGTCTCAACATGGATGAGCTTGGTGTTAGGACGCACCGCGGCTTGCACCTCCTCGGGGTTGGTGGTGTCCACGAGCGTGAGTTCCACGCCAAAGCGTTTCGATAGATGGTCCACCAGAAACCCGTGAATGCCGATATAGCAAATCCGCGAGCTGATCATGTGGTCGCCGGCGCTCAGCAGCGTGAAAAACGCGCCGGCAATCGCGGCCACGCCGCTGGACGACACCACGCAATCTTCACCGCCCTCCATGCCGGCGAGTCGCTCCTCAAGGTAGCGGGCGTTGGGATGGCGCGAGCGCGGGTAGTTGAACGCGTTCGGGTCGTTCCAATCGAACGATTCCGGCAGCGTCTCCGAGGTGTCGTTGAGTTCGAAGCTGTTAGCCATGACAATCGGCCGGCGGATCGCCTTGGTTTCCGCATCAACGCCCTCGCCACAGTGGATCGCGCGTGTGGTCAGGCCGAGCTTGAGGGTATCTTCAAATGACAGGTTCATGAGTGGATTGGGAGTTGATTGTTAGGCTTGGGTGTCAGAGGAGTCCGCCGGGGCTGGCAAGTCCGCCGGTGGTTGGTGGTCGAACTTCGGGTTGCCGGCTGCGTCGTAATTGTTTTTGAAAAGGTCGAATTTGGCCGGGTTGAGCATCACTACCAAGGCGGAGACGACGACCGCGCCACACAGTATCAGGGTCGGCACGCCCGCCAGATTGGAAAGCATGCGGATGCCGTCGAGGTTGGCATAGGTGATCATGATCCAGGCCAGCACGCCGACCAGCGTGCCCCAGAAGATTTTCAGGAAGCGGCTGGCTTCCGGGCTTTCCGGTGAGACGCCGGTGGAACACAGGCCGCCCATGGTGGAGGTGACCGCCGCCGCGCTGGTGATGAATGAGATGAAGCAGACAAACAAAAACGCCGGGGTGATGAAGCGCACCAGCGGGAAGTGTTCCATGAAGGCATACATCACGCGCTCATTGCCCTGGGTCTTGAGGATCGACCACAGGTCAGCGTGTTTGAAGAGTTCCAGATGGAGGGTGGCTCCACAGATGATGGCCATCCAGATGCCCATGAAAATCGCCGGCAACAACAGGCTGAACACCAGATAGGTCCGCACACTGTAGCCATAGGCAATGCGCCCGAAAAACAACCCGTTAAGCGGTGCCCAGGCACACCACGCCGACATATACATTTGCGTCCACTTGTGAGGCCACGGGTCGTTGTGCGCAGCTCCAGTGAAGAGCGCCTTCTCAAAGAAATGACTCAGGAAATTCCCCAGGCCCTCCACCGCATGGCCCAGGATGAATTGCGTCGGACCTAGCAGAAAGATGAAGGCCAGAAACAGCACGAACAGCACCGTCTTGAAGTTGGCCAGTATGCGGATGCCCTTGGTCAGGCCCGTGATCGCGGCCACCGTATAGGCCGCTACAATGGCCACGCACACCATCCCTAGCAACCAATGCGACGGCTTGTCCGGGATTCCCAAATAGTAGTTGATGCCGCCGCCGAGCAACAGCAAGGCGCCACCCAGCGAGGCGGCCATGGCAGCCACCAGGGCATAGAGGCAGACGGCATCGATCAACTGGCCCGCGCTGCCGCGGCTGTGGCGTCCAATCAACGGTGCCAGCGGCGCACCGAGGGTGAACGGTTGCCGCATGTTGTAATAGGCAAAGGCAAACATCAGGCCGACCAAGGTGGCGAATGACAGCGGCAACACCGTGTTATGCAGATAGACCGTTGACAGCGCGAAGGTCGCCGCCTCCGGGCTTTCCGGAGTGATACCCAGGCTGACTGGTGGCGTGTGGAAGTGATACAACGGCTCGATGGGTCCCCACAGCAGGATGCCCACGCCGATGTTCACGCAGACCACGATGGCAAACAAATTCCATTTCTTGAGGATCGGTTTGGCGCCGGGGCCGCCGATCATGATGCGTCCAAAGGGCGAGGCATACACCACGCAGCACACCACCAGCATGACCAACGCCAGCAACGAGGCGAGCCAGCCGAAACCCGCCAGCGCGGCATCATAGGCACCCGCCAGCGTGGAGGCGAAGCTCTCCGGGCTGGCAAAGTAGAGAATGACCGCCGGCAGCAACAGCAGGCAGGGCGGCAGAAACACCAGCGGCTTGATCTTGGGCATCGGGATTTTTGTGTTAGATCCGCGATGTCATGCCAAATCCTGGGTGTAGCCGCGCCACCAACCGTCTTGGCCGGCCCGCCAGGTGCGGTCGTCTTCCTGCAGACGTGCCGCCACTGCGGTGGCGCGTGTGGCGAGGGTCGGGTCCGCCGCGGACTGCTCGCGGCCGTCCCGCAGAATGGTCTGGACCTTCTGGTGGGCGATGTCATACCAATCCTCATAGGACTTGGCAGTGCGGCCGGTGTAATCCGAGTAATACATCGCCTCTTTCATGTTGTCCAACGTGTGGTCGTGGCCCATGTAGTTGGTGGACGGGCGGCCTTCCTGGCGGATCACCTCCATCGCCAGGTGCTGCGCGTCGATGGCGGTGGCGGCCTTGGCGCTCTTCACTTGGTTGGCCAATTCCTCGACCAGCACCAAGTGCTCAAGGCTGAGCATGAGCGTTGAATCTAGCAGACCGGTGTTGACCAGGTTGGCCCCGGCCATGATACCCATCTGCAGGCCCCAGGCGGTCTCGACGGCCGCGCGGATGCCGGGGCGGCGGGCGCTGGAGTTGCCGAATTGAACGCGGGATGGCAAGCCGTAGAAATCGGCCATCTGCACGACGCAGCCGTTGAACATGATGGATTCCAGGCTGCCGAGCGAGATGTCCGCACTGCGCAGGTCCATCACGCCGGAGACCGAGCCGTAAATGGCCCGCGTGCCTGGCGCGATCAATTGCGTTAGAATGATGCCGCTCATGACCTCGGCATTGTGTTGGGCGAGGGCGCCGGCCATGGTCACCGGGCCGGTGCCGCCGAGCATGACTTCCGGCGAGAACATGACATAACATTTGGAGCCGTGGGTCTTGAGCCCTTGGATGATTTCCTCCACTTGATCCGGATGATATTGCAGCGGACTGATCGGGTTGCACCAGATCAACGGTGTGTCCTTGGCCAACAACGCTTCGGTGGCCTGCGGACCATGCAGGATGGCATGGCGCAGCACCTCCATTTTCTCCAGCGGCTTGAGCGTCAGCGGGCTATGAACCCGCGGATTGTCCTCCTGGCCGTGCATGATGTTAGAGTGAATCGCCCCCGGTTTGCCGGTCTTGCTGGCGCGATTGCCGAGGCGCCGCCGCAGGTAATCCACACACACCTCGGTGTTCTGATAGTCCGGGAAGCTGGCGTTGGCCGCGCGCTGGCTGGCATTGATCGTGCAGCAACAATCATATTTCAGGCCCGGCAGGCTGTCGAGGACCAGGAACTTGTCATCGGCGTCGGCTTCCGTGAGGCTGCGCTCGCCCTTGTCGTGATCGTAGATGTAGTAGGGGTTGCCAATGAGCCCGACGTGGGACTCGCCCTGCCCGAGACCTAACGAATCGGAGAAGCCCAGCTTGGTGACACAGATTTGCAAGGCGTTGCGGTCCGGTAGCAGGCGCAGGCATTCGGCAAAGAGTTGGCGCGGAATAAACACCCGGCCGTCCTCCACCCGGCAGCCGTGGCTGCGGAATAGGGTCTCCGCCTGTGGGCTGTCCTGAAACCACACACCATGGGTTTCCAGAATCTCCAGGGTGGCTTCGTGGATACGGGCGACGTCGTCAGCATTCAATACGTGCATTTGCATAAGATTGTCTGGGGGTAAAACTACGAAAAAACCTCCGCTGGAGGCCTCCGGCTAAGAAAGGCAACCCCGCCCGCGGCGTCAATCCCAATGTTGCGAATTGTCGCAGATGCTCACAGCATCTTGGTCAGCGCCTCGAGCGACATGGCGGTGCACTCCATCGGCGATTTGCCATCCGGATAGGCTTCCTGTTCGAGGGTGAGCCATTCGGTGCCGCCGACTTCGCGGCAGGCGGTGAGGATGGGTCCCCAATTCACCGAGTCCTGGCCGAAGATCGCCTTCTTGCCGGCTTCGTTCCTGATGACGGTCGGCTTGATGTGCACCACCCTCATGCGACCGGGGTGGCGTTTCATCAGGTCGGGACAATCCTGGCCGGCATCGGCCGCCCAACCGCAATCAACCTGCAGGATGACGTCCTTGCTGGTGCGGGTGGCAAACAATTCCCAATGGTTGCTGTCGCCGATTTTGGCAAATTCGTTAGTGTGGTTGTGATAGCCACAGGCCATCCCCAAGGGTTTGAGTTTTTCGGCGGTTTGGTTGAAGAACTCTGCCAGCTCCTTGCTCTTTTCCGGGTGGGTGAAGGCGCTGTCGCCAGGCACTATCAAGAACTTGCAGCCGATTTCCTGATGGAACTCGATGGTTTTCTGCAGGGCGTCACCGCGCATCGTGTTGCTGCCGATGTGGGTGGCCGCCGCCTTGAGGCCGAGCTCATCGAGCTTGGCGCGCAATTCCTTGGGCTTGCCGTTGTACATGCCATAGCCCGCGAACTCGACGCCGGCAAAGCCCATCTTGGCCAGCCCGGCCAGCGTGCCATTGAAGTCCTTGCCGATATCGCCGCGCACCGAATACAATTGCACGGAGATGGGGATTTTGCCGGTGGCAGCCGGTGCGGCCATGCCCCGGCCCACGGCCACCGCAGCGGCACTGAGTACGGAACTGGCGATGAAGCGACGACGTGAGAATGATTGCTGTTTCATTGTGGGTGCATGCTTACCGGCCCGACCGCTGCCCCGCAACTTATTTCTGTGAAATCAGGCGCCGATCTCCGCGTGGGCGGGTTGCCGGTTGTGGAAAACCTCGCCCGCCGCCTGCTGGATGTCGCCATCCGTCACGCCCACTATCCGCGCGCGCCACTCAGCCGGGGAGGGGATTTCATTGAAATCCATCACGCCCTCACCCGCCCACGCCGCGTGCGCCGCGGTCGCTTCAAACGCCAGTTTGCTTTGGGCGATGACGAGACGCTTGGCCCGGTCGAGTTCGCCGGGGCGGGGGCCCTTGCTGACAAGATCATGGATCTCGCGCAAGATGCAGGCAATGGCTTCATCACGGGATTCCGGGTCAAGCCCGGCACTGACTTCGAGGGCCCCGGTCTCATCGAACAGAGTGACATCACTGGCAATTTGATAGCACAGGCCGCGTTCCTCGCGCAGTTCCAGAAACAACCGGGAACTCGCGCTTTCCCCCAGCATCAGGCTGAGCAAACGCAACGCGTGACGCAACGGGTGATGGCGGCCGGGGGTATGCCAGGCCAGAGAGAGTTGCAGTTGGTCGGTTTCGCGCGCCTCACAAATGCGCTTGGGCGGGCTCGCGGGCACCACAAACGGCAAAGCGCGGCGGCCAGGGTGGAAGGTTGCCGGCAGGTGCGGATCTAACATTCCTTGCAGCTCATCGAGCGTGAACGGCCCCGCGGCGGCTATCACCAGGTCGTCGCGAAAATGATGGATGTTGCGGAACTCGACCAATTGCTTGCGTTGGATTTGGGCGATGGAGGCGAGGGTGCCGGAAATCGGGTTGCCTAACGGATGAGGCGACCATAGCGCGCCGGAAATCAAATCCCCGATGTGGTCGGCAGGAGCTTCGCGATACATCGTGATTTCCTCGCCGATGACTTCGCGCTCAAGCGCGATTTCAGTCTCCGCAAACGTCGCGTGCCAGACCATGTCCGCCAGCACGTCGGTTAGAACAGGCATCAGGCCGGCCTCGCCGCGACCCTCATAAACGGTGTGATCCTCGGTGGTGCAGGCGTTGAGCTGGCCGCCGCCGTTCTCGATTTCAAAACTTAGTTCGCGGGCGCTGCGGCGGGTCGTGCCCTTGAAGACCAGATGCTCGACAAAGTGCGCCAAACCCGCAGGCAACGCGGATTCATCACGGCTGCCGGCGGGCACATAGATCGAAAGCGCGGCACACTCGGCATCAGCCAGAGTGGCCACCGCCAAACGCGGGCCGCCGGGGATTTGCCGCCATGCATAGATGGGCTTGCTCATTGGTTGGTTAGAATGGCCGCGGCCAGCAACAGATCGGACGGGCGGGTGATTTTTGGATTCGGGTGGATCGATTCAATGAACTTGATGCGTGCCCCGGTGGCCTGCACGGCGGACACTTCATCGGTCACCTCCAGATGCTGTGCCCGAACCCTCGCGTAGGCCGCACGTAGGAGCGTCACTTCAAACACCTGCGGGGTCTCCATGAACCACAGTTGCTCGCGGGCCACGGCTTCGGTGCAGAAATCCCCGGCATCGGCGCGCTTCAAGGTTTCGGTGACGCGGCGCGCCAGGCTCGCGGCGCGATACTCGCCGGCTGCCGCCACACAACGCGCAATGTCGTGCGGGCTGACCAGCGGCCGGGCACCGTCATGGACGGCCACCAATGAGGCATCTGCTGTCAAGGCGTCCAGGCCATTGGCCACGGAATCCTGACGCAGGATGCCGCCATCCACGCGGTGCACGGGTTTGCGAAATGTGCGGTGTGGCAGGCCGGCCCAACGTGATAGGGAGCAGACCACAATGATTTCGCTGATGCACGCGGCTGCCAGAAATGCCTCGAGCGTCCGCTCTAACACAGGCGTGCCGGCCAATGGCGCTGCGAGCTTGTCAAAGCCCATGCGCTGGCTCGAGCCTGCGGCAACAATGATGGCGGAAGCGTTCATCAATGGGACGGTTTCAAGGGGTCATTCCCTGACGCGTTGGAGATCCGCTCCGAGCATGTAGAGTTTTTCGTCGATATGCTCGTAGCCGCGGTCGATGTGATAGAGACGGTTGATGGCGGTGGTGCCTTTGGCGGTTAGAGCAGCCAGCACCAACGCGGCGGAGGCCCGCAAGTCCGAGGCCATCACCGGCGCGGCGGAGAGTTGCTCCACGCCTCGCACCACAGCCGTGCCATTGTCCACGGTGATGTCCGCTCCCATCCGCTTCAACTCCGCGCAGTGCATGAAGCGTTGCGCAAAAATCGTGTCCTTGATGACACTGGTGCCCGGCGTGGTGGCCAGCACTGCGGTCATTTGCGCCTGCATGTCGGTGGGAAAGCCGGGATAGGGGGCCGTGACCAGATCGCAACCTTTGGGATCTTCCCCGCGAAAGATGGTGCAGGTGTCACCGGCTTCGTTGAAGTCCACGCAGTGGCCGGCTTTGACCAGCGCGGCGGTGATGGCCTTGAGATGGTCGCGGCAGACCCGGCGCAGGGTCACTCCGTCGCCCGCCAGCGCCGCCGCGGCCATGAAGGTGCCCGCCTCAATGCGGTCCGGAATAACAGTGTGCTGCACGGCATGGAGCGTCTTGACGCCTTCAATGACAATCCGACTGGTGCCGGCACCCTCGATTTTAGCCCCCATGGCGTTGAGGAAATTGGCGAGATCGAGCACTTCCGGTTCGGCGGCGGCGGATTCAATGATGGTGATTCCTTCGGCGAGCGTGGCGGCCATCATCACGTTGTCCGTTCCTAACACGGTGGGACCATGGGTGCCCCGCAGGTCGATTTCCGCACCGCGCAGACCGTCCTTGGCTGTTAGGATGATGTTGCCACCCTCGAATTCGACCTTGGCACCGAGTGCCTGCAAGCCCCGAAGGTGCAGGTCCACCGGGCGGTCGCCGATGACGCAACCGCCCGGCAGGGATACCACGGCGCGGCCCTTGCGTGCCAGCAACGGGCCCATGACGCAGATGGAGGCGCGCATGCGGCGGACCAGTTCGTAAGGGGCTTCGGCTGAGATGTCGGTGCACGAGATGCGCACGGTGCCGGACGAGCGTTCCACATTGGCCCCCAGCGCGCTGAGGATTTGAATCATGTAGTTGGTGTCCGATACATCGGGGACGCGCCCGATGATGCAGTCCTCGCCGGTTAGAATGGCGGCGGCCAAAATCGGCAACGAAGCATTCTTGGAACCCGAGATGTTGATGGTGCCCCGCAGGGTGGCACCACCGTGAACAAGCAGTTTATCCATGGTTGAGAAAGTGGAAAGTGTCTGTGGGAATGAGGGGGGTGGCAAGGCCTGCCTTAGCCCGGGCGCCGGGCTAAGGGAAAACGCGGCACGCCGGAGAGGTCGGTTTTGACTTCGATTGGATTGAACCCGGAGTGTCGGAGGATTTCCGAGACTTGTGAAGCCTGATCGTGACCGATTTCCATGGCCAGCCAACCGCCGGGCCGGAGATGTGCAAAGGCTTCGGGGATGAAGCGCCGGATCAAGTCCAACCCGTCCGCCCCGCTGAACAACGCCAGCGCCGGATCGTGCAGCACCTCGCGACCCAAACTGGCCCGCTCGGACTCGGGCACATAGGGAAGATTGGCCACAATGCCATCAAACATGCCATCAATGGCGGCGAATAAATCGCTGGCGCACCATTGCAGGTTGGTGATGCCGAGTTGCGTGGCATTTTCCTTCGCCAACGCAAGCGCGGCGGGCGAAATGTCCGCAAGGGTGATTTGCCAGGACGGACGTTCGGCGGCCAGCGTCAGGCCCAGCACCCCGGACCCGCCGCCCATGTCCAACAGGTCTTGTGATTCCGGCAATTCGAGGCTGAGCAACCACTCGGCGAGTTCCTCGGTTTCCGGGCGCGGGATCAGGGCGCGGGCATCGCTTTTGAACTCGCGCTTGTGAAACATCACGTGGCCGAGCAAATGTTGCAGCGGCACGCCTTCACCGCGTTGTTTCAGGCTGTCCCGGAGCGGTTGGAGTTCCGTTTCGTTGAGCGGGCGGTCGTATTGCTGATAGATTTCCATCCGCGTGCACTTGAGTTGGTGGGCCACCAACCACTGCATGTTGCGCCGTGCATCCGCCACCCCGCGTTTTTCCAAGTAGCGGGTTCCGCCTTCAAGGGTTTCCAAAACCGTGCTCATGGGTGAAATTTCTGATGGGGGGGGCTGGGGAAACGGAAAAGGGCGGCTGCAAACCAGGCAATCAGGTACGGCGATCGAGTTGCTGGGCGGATAGGTGAAGGCCCAAAGGGTCTCCGGACTGATGGGTAAATGGGAACAGGGTCGTGGGCAAGTGTGAAATGGACTGCGTTCTAGACTCGGACTGATGTGTCGAGAATCGGGGAGTCATCCCCGTGCTTCCCCCGGAATCTGACGCCGGACTCCCCCCTCCACAGCAGCCCATTGTGTTCATGGCACAGTGCTGACCAGATTGAGCACCGCAGTCAATAAGAGAATGACTGGCATTATAAATACGGAAGTGGACTTCTGTCAAGATTCGCACACTTTTCAAGGACGCTAGGAAATTGCATTTGCGGGGAAAGTAGGGATCCTTGCAGGTCTTGACACATTGGAGGAAATCATCGTGTTCGCCCTGGGGATTGGTGCGGCGTCCAAAAAATCCTGGACTACTGCATCGTCAGATAAATAACTGGCATACATTCTGCTGTAGTTGATGCATGCCAATAGCTCTTCCTCCTCTAAAAATGAGTAACTCCCAGAAAACTGAACTGCAAAGCCTGGCTCGCAGCCGAACTGGATCCGGCGGCGTGGCGTTACGGGCTCGGATGATGCTTCTCGCTGCAAAGGGGGAGTCGAATCGTCAGATAGCACTTAGGTTTGATCTCAAAGCGCATACTGTTGGGATGTGGCGGTCTCGTTTCGAGGCCGGAGGATGTGAGGGATTACACGACCTAAAGCGTTCGGGGCGTCCCGCCGCTATCACGCCGCACCAGAAACAGAAGATCATTCATACCGTGTGCCGCAAACCGCCTACGGGTTTGGGTCGATGGAGTGTGCGCACCCTCGCATCTCGCCTTGGTATCAACCGTGACGCCGTGCACCGCACGCTGGTAGAACACGACCTTCAACCTCACCGCTTGCGGACCTTCAACTTTAGTCCTGATCCGCGCTTTGAGGAAAAACTACTGGATGTCGTAGGGCTCTACATGAATCCTCCTGACAATGCCCTAGTGCTTTGTGTGGATGAAAAGACCGGCATTCAGGCATTGGACCGCACTCAGCCGATGCTACCGCTCAAGGCCGGCAAGCCACGAACATGGAGTAATGAATATGTGCGCCACGGCACGCGCGCACTGCTGGCGAGCTTGGACATATCCACCGGTGAAGTTATAGCGCAAGTCACTCGCGACCGAAAATCACCCACATTTCTTGGATTCCTCGACGAACTCACCACGAGGTATAAAGGGCAGCGGTTATGTGTTGTCATGGACAACCTTAACACGCACACTAACAAAGCTGCAATGGAATGGCTGGAGCGCCATCCCCTCGTGAGCTTTCACTATACACCGACCCATGCATCCTGGGTGAACTTGGTGGAATGTTTCTTTAGCATTCTAACCCGCACGGGCCTTCAGCAGCAAGTTCACACTTCGGGAAGAGCGCTGGAGCGGTTTCTCAAATCATTCATCGAAACATATAACCGCAACTGTGGCCCGTTCATCTGGACCAAAGGCCCCGAAAAACTCAGCAAAATAATCCAACTGACTAAACTCGCCCAAAAGACGGGCATCGCCTAATATGACCCATATTTATCTGACGATGCACTACTTTCTTTCCCGCGTTGCCAGCATCCGGGCCTGGGACTCCGGGGTGCCGTCGTGGTGGGTTCGGAACCACCAGTCAAGGGGAACATCCTGAACTCCGAAGTTCACGGTGAAATAGCGGTGGTGCAGGTAGTGGAAGTAATGGTCCGCAAGCAACTCCTTGTCTTTTGCAGTGACAATTTTGTGAAACCCGGAGTGTCCCACCGCCGGACTGATCCCGGCATGCATCAGATGGAAAATCGCATGAACCGGGTGGGAGGGAACAACCCAGTGGATCAAGACACCGGAGAAATAGAACAGGTGCTCAAGGGGATGCATGGACAATCCCGACCATGGGCCTATGTTGATGTTCTTGTGATGGAGATAGTGGCAGGCATTGTATAAGGGCTTCCAATGGATGAGCCAGTGCACGAAGAAGAAATGGCTGTAGCGGAAATATATAATCGCGATCATCAGGAAGGTGCCGTACACGGGGTGTGCGCGGAAATCCAGGAACGGAATGATCTTGTTGGAGTAGGCCCAGAGAGAAACAGCCTCATAGGCGGTCCAGATGACACAACCGCTGGCCATGTTCCAGAGTATGTTGTCCCACGTCTGGCTTCCAAATAGGAACCTCTTGTCGCCCTTGCCCAGCCATCTGTCGATATACTTGTAATCAAGACCCTGGGCCTTGGCCAGGTACAACCTCAGATGGAGCCCGCCGGCCACAAGAGTTAGAAGCAATGCATTGCGCAGATAGAGGGGCGCAATCCAACCGGGTTGAAAATGCTTCGTCGTCTCCAAACCGGGGGTGAGATAGAGCCAACTCACGACGGCCATGCCGATATAAATCAAGTTGTACGGCCACAGGGTTGCCCACAGGCTCTTGAGGGCATTCCATGGATTCCATGGCCATGCAAACAACGGGCCGGGTTCGGGCAAGGGCGTGGGCAGCCATTCCCCGCGTGGGTTGCGGACACAAAACGTTTCGTCATTCATATTCGCTGGTAATGTAATGCCATAATGAATAAATGACAATGTTTTGTTTATTCGAGGGTGCCCGCGACCCGGTCGCCGGAGGGCGGTTCAGGGGACCCTTCACGTTATCTCACCTCGCCCGATAGCCCTCGGTGTTTCCCGATGAGCGTCGCTGTGGCGCTGCTGACAACCCTTTACTGCAAGGCCAACCCTGAGATGCGGAATTGGACCTACACCCGTTTGGGCTTGTGTTCATGTTGCTGGCACCATAGCATTCCCCCGGCGTGGAGTTCGGAACTTTCCCATTCGGGGGGTATTCGGGCAGCGCTGATTTGTAAGTTCTCCACGAATTATTCACAATCTGCACAATATCAATCAATTAGGGCCTGTAGCTCAGCGGTTAGAGCAGGGGACTCATAATCCCTTGGTCCAGGGTT
>JBAXPF010000028.1:0-21092 GCA_037132955.1 Verrucomicrobiota bacterium
TGAATTCATGGACTAAGCGGCTGATGATTTTCGCGGAGTGTACGACCACGAGTTGCGTGTCAGCGATTTTCCGGGTGAGGTCCGAATGGTTGCCGGCGACATCCTTCTTCAAGGCAAGGATACGAATATGGATGCCTAGCAGGATTTGGGCGATCTCGTCATTGAGCTGCAGGCTCATGCGGTGCCGCTCGATTTCCGCGGCGGACAAGATCTCGTGGGTAATGGCCCGCAGATGCTTCTCGAGGTCCCGCGAACTCTTCAGCAATTCATCAGTGGTGTGTTGGCTGTGCTCAAGGGCGGACTCGTCCGCGGCGCGCGCGGCGACTTGCTCGAGCAGTTCGCGGCTGGCATCCGCCAGATCCAACGTGCGCTCGTCCAGCGTCTTGTGGAGGTGGCTCAAGTCCGCGCTGGCCTGCCGCGCGGCACGATGCGTCTCCTCAATCGGGGTGATGGCTTCGGTGAAGAACGCCGCAGCTCGTGCGGTCACATTCTCCCGCGTGACCGCCGGGACATCCTGCAACAGCAATTGACTCAACGCCTGATGGTGGATCCTGGCCAAATCCAGCGTCTCCAGACCGGCGGTCACCGCTTCCCTGCCGATTCCCTGCGCCGCCCTCAGGCCCGCCTGAGGAGCTTGCTGGCTATCGGCGCGCAAGGCTGCCAGATACTTGCCTGACAACCGGTCCAATAGGGGGATTTTCATATGCACGATCCAAGGCAGCAAGACCAGCATCCGCCTTCCATGGTGGAATGATGTCCGCTGGACAAGTTTGTTCAAGCGCAATATGGCCCGCTTGCGACCGCTCGCCCATGGGGTGTTACCCTACCTTGTGACGTGGAATTTCAAACACATTGCGAACCCCTACATCCGGGAACACCTGCGTCGGGTGGTTCTCGATTGCGGGCTGATGATGCCCGTGATTTGCACACCGGAGGAACTCTTGAACGATGAAACCGATTGATCAACCCGCACCCGTCGTGGACGAGGTGATCGCCGAGGTCCACCGCCACAAACGGGCCATCATGGCCGAGCATGGGGATGATGTGGAAAAACTGTTGCAAGGCCTCCGGCAACGGCAGAAGGGCAATCCCCGCCTCGTCGTTGGCATGCCGCCCTCGCCCTGCGTCCGGGAAGAACCGCGCAATGCGCCCCGTGGCGGCGGTTTGTAACCGCCATGCCCCCTCTCCCGAAGCAGAACTCTATGGGATCGGCACCAAGCGGCTGAACGAAGCTGTGAAGAGGAACATCGGCAGATTTCCCGCCGATTTCATGTTCCAACTCACTGAGAATGAAATGGAAAACTTGAGGTCGCAAATTGCGACCTCAAGATATGCGGAGTCCGGCTTGTTATTCCAATCTGGAAGATCAAACTCTTACGGCGGTCGCCGCAAGTGTGTGGGTTGGTTCTCCGGGCCATCTTCTTACAGGCGACACCCACAGGAAATCCGAATGATCGGCGGTTTTCAAGCAAGATATGCGTGATGGAATCGTCCGCGCCGTCAACAATCTCCCTGAATAAGTTCTCGCGCAAAGGCGCAAAGCCGCAAAGTTTTTCAGAATCCGGGAATCCCCGATTTTCGGCAAAACGGAATATGTGATTACCATAACACTGATTGCTCAAGAACATCCGTATCCACCATCGTTCCCATCCTCCTTTGCGTCTTTGCGCCTTTGCGCGAGTCACTCTTCCGATATTGCTCGTCTTCGACGCCATCAAGCAACTCATCGCCACCCCGTCCCCACAGGTGAAAGAACTCGGCTTTCACACCCTGGCCTCCGCCCATGCCGCGAAAAAACCAAGCCGTGGTTCCAAGCCCTGACAATTTCCCTTCTTCCTCCCCCCCCAGTCCGCCACTCCAACCATTGAAGATGCCCGCCTTTCGTCAGCAAGCTTCGCCATCAGGTTCGCGAACTTCATGGGCCGGGCGTCGATGCAGCTCATCCTCCGGCACAAACTCAATGCGCATGCCCCAACCGGAATAGGTGGTCAGCATCCTGCCAAACTCTTGCAAACTCAGCTCATTGTCATCGATGCCGAGCACCAACCGCCCTTCCTCGTCATCGCCGACCACGCAGCGCAGCACGCTGCCTCGCGGCACCCACTGATGGCAGCGTTCTTCATAAACAATCTGCCGCGAACCGATCGGAACCTCGATGACCACATGCTTGTATTCCGCCGCCAGTCTGGCCTGAGCCCGCAAGGTCTCGTTGAAGATCTCCAAAATCGCCTCATCCGAAATCCAGGCAATCTCGGGTCCGATCCGCAGGTGGGTGGTAGGGATGCCTTGCTCCCGATACTCGATAATCGCCGCGTCGCCATCGCGGGTAATGGTTACCTCGTCAAGCCTGACAATATAGCGTTCCCTGCGGTGCTTCATGGCACGCCATTAGGCTGGTGCCGCCCCACTCAGTCAAGCCGGTTTAGTTCCAATGATCCGGCTGTGGCGCGATCCATGGACGAGGGAGATGAATGGGTAGTTGCGCGGCAAAGACAATTGCGGTAACCTGCGCCCATGCAAATGACATTGGATATTCCGGACGATGTGGCGAAAAGGCTGCCGGGCGATGAAAGCCAGCGTCGGCGCGGTCTGCTTCTGGAACTCGCCTGCGGGATGTATGCTGCCCGGACCATCACTCATGCCCAGGGCGCGGAACTCGCTGGTTTGGAGCGCTTGAGGTTTCAACGCGAACTGGGCTTGAGGGAAATCCCGATCCACTACACCCTCAACGACTGGCAACATGATCTCAAAGCAGGTTTGTGTGGTGAGTGACACCTCGCCGCTTTCGGCAATGGCGAAAATGGGTTGGCTGCCATGGCTGCGAGAACGATGGAGAAAGGTGTTAGATTGCATCGCAGAACTGCGCAGGATTACCCGATTCAGGATTTCGGATGAAGTTCTCGGAAGAATTGCCATCGATCTGGGGGAAATTCCGTGAGGATCCCTGCCTTTTTCACGCTCTCCCGATGCTCGTTTGCCGATTGCGGGGGGCGCAACTGAGAATTGGATTGTTTGAGTCTCCAAGAGTCATCCGCCGTTTTGAACTCAGCACATCTGGTGCCGCCCATAGCCTGCCTGCCAGCCTCCTTGACGTTTTCGGGCTTTCTTCAGCCTTTGCCCTTGCCGTGTCACCCAAAGATGGATTGACTCACTGCGTCCGCCTTGGCGGATGGGGCCTGATAAACCTCACACGAAGCGGTTGGCAATGACCGCAACATTGCCGCCAAACCGACCCAAAAGGCCGGGGAGGCGGCGGCGCATGTCCAGGCCGTTCCCCCCGGGGAGCGGCTAAAGGCCGTTGCGGTCGACTTCGTGCGACTTTATCACTCCCCGTCCACCGGAAGGACGCACTGTTATGCCTCCTTCCGCCCGACACACGCCGGTCGTCGCACGCTGTTTTGCGACTGCGCACCGCTCCGCCATGGAGCGGTCCCGCCGCGTGGCTCTATCAGATGGAACGGGTTGCCGAGTCTCACTTCCAACCCCCGGTGTGCCGTGCCCACGCTGAACTGGATCGGGAAAGATGCGGTAGTTAGGCACCACAAGGAAGTGCCGTTCCGCCTGCTCGAATCCGACAAGAAGCTCTCTCATGGCGATCCCGCCTCCGGCAATCTGATCGTGGAGGGCGACAACCTTCACGCGCTCAAGGCGCTGCTACCGCGCTATGCCGGGAAGGTGAAATGCATTTACATCGATCCGCCCTACAACACCGGCAACGAGGGCTGGGTGTATAACGACAACGTCAATGCGCCGGAGATTCTCCGCTGGCTCGGCCGCACCGTCGGCAAAGAGGCCGAAGACCTCTCCCGACACGACAAGTGGCTCTGCATGATGTATCCGCGGCTCGTCCTACTGAAACAGTTTCTGAGTGAGGATGGGGCGATTTTTATTTCAATTGATGACAACGAGGCGGCAAATCTCAAGTTGATCATGGACGAAGTCTTGGGCGGCGGAGCATTTCTAGCAGACGTTGTGTGGCGATCTTCGGACAACAGTAATAACGACGCTAAGGGGTTTTCATCTGATCACAACCACACGCTTGTGTATGCACGAAGCCCCGATTGGCAGCCAAACAAAACATTTGATCCAGAAAAGCAAAGGCATTTCAAGAATCCCGATGACGATCCAGACGGTCCATGGTTTGATGGAAATCCACTGAATTCCCCAAACTTCAGGGAGAATCTCATCTATGAACTCGTGAGCCCATCTGGCATCGTGATCAAGCCACCTAGGAATGGCTGGAGGTGGTCTCAAGCCACCATGCAAGAGAAGATAAATTCCGGTGAAATAAGGTATTCAGGGGATGAACGACGAATCTATCGGAGAACCTATCTTAGAGATTCCAAAGGACTTCCCCCGTCGAATTTGTGGACTGACCTGAGCCAGACAGGACACAACCGCCAAGCAAAATACGAACTGATGGATATTTTCAGGACGGAGGATTCGAAAAGTGTTTTTGCCACTCCAAAGCCGACACGCTTGATCGAAAAGATTCTCCAGATTTCCACAGATCCAGATTCTATCATTCTCGATTCCTTCGCCGGTTCCGGCACGACTGCGCATGCCGTTCTCAAGCAGAATGCTGCGGACGGTGGCAACCGCAAGTTTATCCTCGTGGAGATGGAGCCGGGGATTTGCAGGGACATCACGGCCGAGCGGGTGCGGCGGGTGGCGGGCGGTTACACGAATGCCAAGGGCGAGAAAGTGGAAGGCCTTGGTGGCGGTTTCCAATACTGCCGCCTGAGCAAGGAGCCCTTGTTTGATGCCACGGGCGCGGTGCGTGATGATGTTAGATTCGCGCAGTTGGCGGAGTTCGTGTGGTTCGCGGAGACGGGCACGGGTTTCGCCCGCAAGGCAAGCAGCCCCTTGCTGGGAGTGCATGAGGGCGTGGCGGTCTATCTGCTGTATAACGGCATCCTCAAGGACAAGTCCGTGGACGGCGGTAACGTGTTGACGGCACCGGTGCTCGCGCTGTTGCCGCCGCATGACGGTCCGAAGGTGATCTATGCCGCCGCCAGCCGGCTCGGCGCACCGCGTCTCCAGCGCGAGCGCATCGTTTTCAAACAAACCCCTTACGCACTCGACGTCTGACGCCATGGAACCGCTGACACCCAAGCTCTATCAGGAGTCCGTGCTCGGGAGTGTGGACGCGTATTTTAATGCCTGCCACGAAACCGGCGACCCTGACACGGCATTCTATCGGACGACGAAGGAGCTGTGGGGCAATGGTTTGCAATACCGGCCGATCGCCGGGTTTCCGGCGGACATGCCGTATTTCTGCCTGCGCGTGCCGACCGGCGGCGGCAAAACGCGCCTCGCCGCCCGCGCGGTGGAATTGGTGAACTCCAAGCTGCTGCGCAGCGAGCACAGCGTGATTCTCTGGCTGGTGCCCTCGAATGCCATCCGCGAGCAAACCTACAAGGCGCTCAGGAACCGCGAGCATCCCTATCATCACGACCTGCGGCTGGCCGGTCCGATCACCGTGATCGATCTCGCCGAGGCGCGCTCGCTCACGCGGGCGACGCTGGACACGTCCACGGTGGTGATCGTGGCGACGGTGCAGGCATTCCGCCGCGAGGACACGGAGGGGCTGAAAGTTTATGAAAGCAGCGGGGCTCTGATGCACCACTTCGAGGCGCTGGACGAAGCGCAGCGGGCGAACCTGCTCACCGAGAACGGCGGCGAGCGCCCGGCGGTGCTGCCGTTTTCCTTTGCCAACGTGCTGCGGCTGCGGCGGCCCTTCATCATCGTGGATGAGGCGCACAACAGCCGGACACCGTTGTCCTTCGACACGCTGGCGCGGTTCCGTCCGAGCGGCATCCTCGAACTCACGGCCACGCCGGACACCGCGAACACGCCCAGCAACGTGCTGCACAGCGTGTCCGCCGCGGAACTCAAGGCGGAGGACATGATCAAGCTGCCGATCCAACTGGAGACCATCCCTGATTGGCAAAAATGCCTTGCCACGGCCATTGACTGCCGCGAGCAATTGCATGAAGCGGCGCGGCGGGAACACAACGCCGGCGCGAAATACCTGCGCCCGCTGGTGCTGATCCAGGCACAGGCGCGGCGGGCCGGAGTGGAGACGCTCGATGTGACGGCGGTGAAGAAGGAACTCATCGACAACCACCACATCCCGGAAGAGGAAATCGTCATCGCCACTGGGGAGGAACGCGGCCTGGAACAGTTAGAGAAGGATTACGAGGGCGGGATTCTTTCGCCGAAGTGTCCGGTGCGCTTCGTGCTCACCCAGCAGGCGCTGGCGGAAGGCTGGGACTGCGCCAGCGCCTACATTCTCGTGAGCATGGCGGGTGTGAAGAGTTCGACGGCGGTGGAGCAGTTGTTAGGTCGGATCCTGCGCCAGCCGCAGGCGGCGAAACGGGCGACGGCGGCCCTGAACCGATGTTATGCTTATGTGGTCTCGGATGATTTCAGCAGCACGGCGAACGCCTTGCGGGACCGCCTGGTGGAAGGCGCTGGATTCGAGACTCGGGAAGCCGCCTCATTCGTCACGGCGGGCCGCACGGAGCAAGGGAAACTGGACATCGGATCGGGCCGCATCGCCATCACGCCGGTGGATGTGAACCTGCCGGAGAAGCCTGACCTCAAGGATTTGCCAAAAGCCACCAAGGCGAAAGTCACCTGGGACGCGAAGCAGAACGTGCTGACGATTTCCAGTCCGCTCACCGCAGAAGAAACCGAGACACTCAAGAGCAGCGTGATCTGGGAAGCCTCGAAGGAACTCATCGAGCAGGCGGGCGTGGCCAGCCGGACGAAGGCGGTGACGGTATTCCAATCCCCCTCGGAACGCGGCATCGATTTCCGCGTGCCCCAACTGGCGGTGATGGTGCATGGCGAACTGGTACTGTTCGACGATCCCGAGGTGCTGGATTATCCGTGGGATCTGCCGACCGGACAGGCCGCGCCTGATGATGATTTGCTGAGGCAACTGGATCTGGCAAATACAGTTAGAGACGGTGGCATGATCGATATCGACGAGGGCAAGGTGAAGGTCCGTTTCATGGCGGAATTGCAGCACGACCTGGGCCTGGCCTATCGCCCGGAGCATTGGACGGAAGCGCGGCTCGCGGCATGGATTTGCCGAAACCTGCCGGACCCCTACACGACGCATTCCAGCAAGAATGCCTTCGTTTCCGCGTGGCTGGGTAACTTGCTCCAACAGGACGGCTACGATCTGGGTCGCGCGAACCGGCAGAAGTTCCTGATCCGGCAATTGATCGAAGCCCAAATCAAGAGCCTGCGCAAAACCGCGGTCCGGCAAGCCTATCAAAGAACGCTGTTCGGAGACGACCGCGCCGCACACATCAAGGTGGACGGAAGTTACAGTTTCGAGTTCCATCCGGATACCTACGCGCCGGACCGGGATTACGACGGGCGATTCGGCGAGGCGGACTTCCAACATCACTACTATCCGCGGATCGGCGACTTCGACTCGAAAGAGGAATACCTGTGCGCGTGCGAGTTGGAGAAATGGGCGGCACGCGGGCGGATCGACTTTTGGGTGAGGAATCTCGTCAGGAAGCCGTGCAGTTCGTTTTTCCTCCAGACCGCGGAAGGACGGTTCTATCCGGATTTTGTCTGCCGCCTGCCGGACAAGTCGATCCTCGTGGTGGAATACAAGGGCGCCGACCGCTATGCCGCCGCCAAGATGGATCGAGATATGGGGGAATTGTGGGCGGAACTCAGTGACGGCAAGTGCCGCTTCGTGATGGCTACGGACAAGAAATGGGGAAGGATCGAGGAGATGTTGAAATGAATGGGGGGCCTTGTAGCGGCGCTCTGTGAGCGCCGATGCCATTGGCCAGACGCTTCGGCATTTCATGGCACCACTTCGCCAGCGACGGTCACAGACCGCCGCTACAGGCTCAGCAACGGGAAGTTGAAATGACTGTCTCGACCCCACCGACGGAACCTCACCGCACGCTGGGCGAGAAAATCGATGACGCATCGGTCACCGCTTTGGTGAAAGCCGTCCTGCTGGTTCATCTTTCAACCAGCGCGATCGACACGAAAGTCCAAACGCGGGAAGGCGTTGTGACAGTGAGCGGCGTGGCCGGGAGTGCGGCGGAGAGGAAGCAGGTCACCAACCTTGCGAGTGACATTCACGGCGTGAACAAAGTGGTCAATGAAATGTCGATCAAGGAAAAATAACATTTCCAAACCCGACTTGAATTCCCGCAGCGGCAGTCCCCGGACTGCCGCTGCTTTTTGGACACGGTGAACCATGGGGTGAACACACCATGGGCTTGGAATTCTGGAATTCGCGGATTACGACCTTCAACGCAGCAGCCAATCTTGCCATGGGGTGAACCCTACCGGGACCTTTGCCGCAGTTCGTGGCGCAACTGCTCGATTTCATGCAACAGGTTGGAAACAAATCGCAAGCCACTGTCACTCAACTCATGGGCACGCCGCAAGTGCTCGATGCGGCGCAGATGGCGCAGGCATTCGGTGTCGAATTCCAGGGCTTCGGTGGCCGGAGCTAACGGCTACCACTGCTGAAATACTGTTCGAAAAAGTCACTGAAGCCAGTGCCGCCGAAGTGAAATTCCTCTCCCTCATCCCGCGCGCCTTGCGGTGGCGGGTGACCCGCATTCTGCCAATCGGCCCCAAGAAGATCGTATTTCCTGCGTTTCTCCGGATCGCTCAGCACTTCATTGGCCTCATTGATCTCCTTGAATCGCGCTTCGGCCGCCCCCTTGTCCTTGGCCACGTCGGGGTGGTATTTTCGTGCGAGCTTGCGGAATGCCTTCTTGATATCGGCAGTGCTCGCATCGCGGGCGATGCCGAGCGTGCTGTAGTAGTCTTTGAATTCGACTGACATGGGACAAATGCGATGGCCGCATCATTCCAGTTCCGACCAGCGGTTCATCGACGAATGAAGCGTGTTGCGCAGAGCCAGCGTGGTGGACTCATTGCAGTAGGGGCAGCGGAATTGATTCTTGAACAAAATGGCCAGAGCCACACGCAGGCGGTGGCTGCCCATGAACGACCGGGCACGCCGGTGCTTCACGCAGCCCTTGGGTGCGAGCACCGGGGTCCAACACAAGGGGCAGTCCGTGTGGGATCCCGCCACCCATTGCGGGATGACCAAACCCATACCCAGCAGGGCCAGGCAGGAGCCCGCCAAGCTCAACTCGAAATCGCTGGTCCACATCGACCCAAGCAACAGCCCGACAGCTACCGGAACGAGCAGGCAAATAGCAGACCACAGAAGTGCCGCAAAACGGAAGCGCACAACGACGGAAGAGGAGCGGAGGTGATGCATGGGCGCAGCATGGCGCGGAGACTGGCCAGGGGCTATGGGGAGTAACCCTACCCTTACTCAGTTTTTCTCCCCAAACGCCTTATCCTGCTGCAGGTCATGCTTTTCAGAGACACCTTCACGCAGGAACGGCTTGAGCCAGATGCGTTCGATGGTCGCATATTCACGGCTGAAATTGACCGCCTGATTGATCAGCGCGGGCACCAGCAGGGCCATGCCCACGCCTAACACTAATACCAGACTCCCGATGACCACCCACTGGCTGACCCAATGTTTTATCCGCTTGGAATCCAGCCAGTCCACAAAGGAATGCAACGTCACCGCCAAGAACAGCGCCAGAAACACCAGCAACAACAACGGCTACAGCACATAGACGGCATATCGGTTTGTTACCAATCACGGGCAGGGATACACCCCATGGCAAACGCACTCCATCTCTGGGTCTATTGAACTTGTCCTGATTGTCCTGCTATTGTTAGTCAGGATTTGAAGACAGTGCTGCTCCATCGCTTTGGGGTGAACACCCTATAGCGCCATGGCGATGGGGCAGCCTAGTGTCCCCTTGATGAAACCAACCCACTTGCTCGCCCAGATGAACAACACGGCCCTCCTCCTCACCAAGAGGTGAATCAACGAACCCCCATGCAGATGGAATCCAACAATTAGAACGAGTCATGAAAACATTAAACCTATATTCCAACAAGACCTGCGGGCCTTTGCGCCATGTGCGCAGCGGTTGTCAGGCATTCGCGCTGGTTGCCCTCATCGGTACCAGCTGGACTCCGGCCGTCGGCCGGGCCGAAGAAGCCGCCGCTCCGGCACAAGCCGAGCAAGTGCTCACCCGCGGCCCGGTGCATGAAGCATTCGCCGGGGTGGTCATGTTCAATCCAGAACCCGGTATTGTTGTCGCCAAAGCCCCGCCCGCAGCCATCACCGAAGTGCCACCGGGCGAACGACCGGTAGGCAACAACGTCACATGGATTCCCGGCTATTGGGCATGGGATGACGAACGCAGTGACTTCCTGTGGGTCAGTGGCACGTGGCGTGCGCTGCCGCCAGGCCGCCAATGGATCGCCGGCTATTGGGGCGAAACCACCAAAGGCTTCCAGTGGACGTCCGGCTATTGGGCGGACGCCGCAGCCAAAGAAACCACCTATCTGCCGGCGCCACCCACCACGGTGGAAACCGGCCCCAACGTCGCGGCCCCTTCTGCGGATTACCGCTGGACGCCAGGCAACTGGATGTGGAACCAAGGCAGCTACGCCTGGGGCCCGGGGTATTGGGCGCGCGGCCGGGCGGACTGGGATTGGACCCCGTCCCACTACATGTGGACGCCTCGCGGCTACGTCTTTGTGGATGGCTACTGGGATTATCCGGTATATCGGCGCGGCTCGTTGTTTGCGCCGGTCTATTTCGGCTCGGGGGTTTACTCGCACTCAGGCTACTCCTACACGCCATCGATTTTGCTCGATCTGGCAGTCTTCACCGAGGCTCTTTTCCTGCGGCCGAATTACCATCACTATTATTTCGGTGACTACTATGACAACAGCTATCAGAATAACGGCTATTTCTCGGCCTATGCCTATCAATCCAATCGCTATGGCTATGACCCGATCTATTCCCAACAACGCTGGAGCCATCGTCAGGACAAGGGCTGGGACAGCCGCATGGGCGCGTCCTACCAATATCGCCGTGACAACGTGAGCGCCCGGCCGCCGCGCACATGGGATGCCCAGCGGGCCATTGCCACCAATTCCGAATTCAAACAAAACCGCATGCTGGTGGCCACGCCCATCGACCAAATGGCGAAGCGCAAGGATGGCAGTGTGCAATTCCAAAGCGTGACCAAGGCCGAGCGGCAGCAGCTCACCCAGCGCAATCAGGATGTGCAGAAATTCCGCGATGAGCGGCGCACGCTGGAAACCAAGACCGTGGACCCGGCCACCCTCAAGGCAGGCGCGATAGCGGAGCCGACCAAAGTGGAGCATGCCAGATCGCCCATTGTGGCAAAATCGGCCAATCAGTTAGGTAAGGGCAAGGCCCCGCCTGCGGCGCTGCGCTCACCCAAGGTGGACGCCAACATCCAACCGAAGGCTGGTACCGCCGATCACCAACCGGGAGCAGACAAGGGCAAAACCCTGCCCGAGCCCCGCAAAACCGCAGTGGTGCCAGGCGATAAACAGCCTCTGCCTGAACCCAGCAAGACCACAGTCACCCCCCGTGACAAGCAGGTCCAGCCCGAGCCGCGCGTGAAACAGGTCCAGCCCGAACCGCGTCAGAAGCAGGTCCAACCCGAACCGCGTCAGAAGCAGGTCCAACCCGAACCGCGTCAGAAGCAGGTCCAGCCCGATCCGCGCGTGAAGCAGGTCCAGCCCGAGCCGCGCCAGAAGCAAGTTCAACAAGCGCCGCGCCAGCAAGCGCCGCGCCAACAGGCGCCAACGTCACGCGAACAGCCGGCTGCGCATGGTGGCGGAGGAGGAGGTGGTGGAGGTGGTTCCGACAAATCTAACGAAAATGACTCCAAGAAGAAGGGGAAGGAGTAATTCCGCCTTGGCAACATCAACACCGGTCTGCTCCGTTCTCTGGGCCTGTAATGAAGTAGGGTTTCCCCCCATGGCGGGTTGCCCACCCATTGACTAACCTTTTCCCAAACCCAACAACCAACACACCAATATGAAAACATCGCAACAACGTCTAATCCTGCTGCTTCTTGCAGCCGCACTCGTTTCCCTCTTCGGCGCAAGTTGCCGCAACACCGTCCGCGGTGCCGGCAGGGATGTCGAAAACGCCGGCAACCATATCGAAAAGGCCACTCACTAAGGGCTCGCTCCGATGACTCCAGGGGCGTTGCTGACAGGCCGTACAGGTCCGCCAGCAACGCCCCTTTTTTGCTCTCTGCCTTACTGAGGAGATCTCAGGGTGGACTCTATGGGTTAGACCAGCAGATTGAATTACTGCAAAAACCGAGTAGGGATACACCCCATATCCAACGGCCACATCACGCCGTAGTTTGATGGCGTAACCAACGCATGGGAACGCTCCGCCATCGATCATGCCAGTGTCACCACGGTAACCCACACCAACCCTTAGAAACTCGTCTTATGTTAATGACCATTGCTATCATCCTGATTATCCTGTGGCTGCTGGGCATGGTGTCCACCACCACCATGGGCGGCTTCGTCCACATCCTGTTACTGGTGGCCATCATCATCCTGCTGGTCAGGGTGATCCAGGGCAGCCGTGTCTGAGGCACGTTTCAATTCCTTCTGCTAAGTCTCACTTGTCACCAACCCCCTCAATCCATATGAATGCAAAGACCATCATTGCCGCCCTTTTGATTACCGTCGGCGTCGTGATCCTCGCCTACGCGGGCATCACCTTCACCACCCCCGGCGAAACCATTCAGTTCCTCGGCCTGCGCGTTGAAACCACTCACAGCCACTTCATCCCGCCAGTCGTGGGATTACTCGCCTTCATCGGTGGGATCGTGCTGTTGTTAGTCAAGCCAAGGGCGATCTGACATGCCAATGAAACCCCTGGCCTTGGTCGCGATACTGCTCATTGTCATCGTCATAGCCACCTTTGCTTATGATGGCGTCAACTACACCACCACTGAGCAGTCTCTTGGCCATGGTCCCGGCCCGGTGACGATGGAACTGACCCATACCATTCCCCCGCTGCCCATCGTCGGCTCCGTCGCGCTGCTTGGCATCATCCTGTTGCTGGGCACATCCGCAAAAAGAATCCAACCGCATAAACCAACCAACGAATAACACAGCAACCATGAATACCATGAACAAACAAACAGAGGCTATCGAGCATGATCTGGAGCAACTCGCCCAGGATACCAGCACGTTAATCGCCGCTACCGCCGATGCGGTCAATGAGCAAGTCAGTGAGGCCCGCCAGCGCCTTGCCTGTGTGCTTGATCGCGGCAAGGGAATCTATGGCCTGGTACGCGACAAGGCGCTTGAAAGCACCCGGGCGGCTGACCTGGCGGTGCATGAGAATCTCTATCAAGTGATTCTCCTCGGCGTCGGCGCCGGCGTCATCATTGGCTATCTCTTCGCCAGTCGCTGCAAATGCAGCCGCCAATGCACCGGCGAGTAAACTCTTATCGCGGGTGGGTGGACCTGCTGGTGATTGCCGTTGCGGTGATCGCCGCGGTGGCTTACCCACGTGTGAAGCCCCGCGGTCCGGGTGGGTGTTTGATCCGGGCAGACGGGCATGCTGCGGCCACCGGCTTGACAGTCGTTGTGCAGCCTGCCGGACAGGTGCGCGGGGCCGCAGGAGATCAAGGTGAGTTCGTGCAGGTGAGCCAACCGTTGGCACAGGTGCCGATTGATGTGCTGGTCAGTTCATTGATCGATGAGCTGGACGCCGCGCCGCAAGAATCCCAATTCAAACTCGTTGGCTATGGCTCACCCCCGGGGCTGACGCTAATTGGCAGGGAGAAGTGAATCTCAGGGCCTCGGGGTGACCGCCAGGCGGTAAAATGCGCTGGCGGCAGCGGGCGGGGAAACCTCCCACACGCCGTCCGGAGCCACGTTGATCCGGGCGGCCGGCACCGGCGACCAGGTGGTTAGATCGGTGGAGTCTTCCACGACAAGCGTGGCGAACTGTTGGGCTGCGATGGATGGGGTGAAGCGCAGCCCGCCACCGGGCGTGAAAGCCCACGGAGAATCGGCGCGGAGCGGTGAGGTGCCCAGCACGTATTCCGTTAGATTAGGCAAGCCATCGCCATCGGGGTTGGCCAGGAAACCGCCGGCCCCGGTCGCCCAATCGAGGTACGGCTGATCGGGGTCGAGGCCGAGGACGGGGCCGAGGATTTCACGGTTGGCAAAGCGGGGGATCGAGCCGCCGGTGGCGCGATTGAGCGCATCCACCAGAATATCGGCGATGAGGGCTTGGGCCATGGTGGCCGGGTGGAAGCCGTCTTTGCAAAACATCGGGCGCGGCGAGTTGTCAGCGCTGGGCGGATAGATGAAGGGGGTGCCGTTGAGTTGGAACGGCACTTGATCGAAGATCCGGTCAGTTAGGGAGTCGATGCGCGCCACCGTGGCGCCACGTGCCTGAGCCATCGCGATCAACGACGCATTCATCGCGGCGATGCGGGTGCGCGCCACGAGCCGCTTGGCAGGATCGGGCGCTCTGCCCCTCCTCGTGCGGCCACCATCACCCCTCAGTGCACCCGCCCGCAATAGGGTGAATGCCCCATCCGAGGTCGGGTTTCACCCCATATCGGTGGGCCGCGGGATGGGCTAGCCTCACGGAGATCAACCCACGCAAGCCATCGGTTCATGGGGTTGGCAAGTCACCCACATGCAACCTTTCTCCTTACGCTGGCAATCCTGGATGGCACGACAGTCACGCCCGCGGCTGCGGGTGAGCGAGCCACCCCTGCGGGACGAACTCTTCAGTGCCGAGCAACTCGCGCGCCACGGTCGGGCCTTGGCGGAAGGTCATCAACTCGCCACCCGGCGCAGCGGCAACAGCTTGTTGGCGCAATTGGACGAAAACGAAGAGGTTCTCCGCGCCTTCAACCACACGACCCGCGCCATCAATCCCAGTCGGCACATCACTTCCGCCGCCGAGTGGCTGTTGGATAATTTCTATCTGATCGAAGAACAGATCCAGACCGCCAGGCGACATCTGCCGCGGGGCTACAGCCGGGAACTGCCGCGCCTGCTCAACGGCCCATCCGCCGGACTGCCGCGCGTTTACGACATTGTGCTCGAATTGATCGCCCACGTGGATGCGCAGATCGATGTGGGGTCGCTCAGCGCCTTCATCGCCTCCTATCAATCGGTCACTTCGCTCAAACTCGGCGAGTTGTGGGCCGTGCCCATCATGCTGCGTCTGGGCTTGATTGAAAACCTGCAGCGCATCACCACCCGCCTCAGAATCGATCATGAGGATCGCGATCTTGCGGACATGTGGGTGGAGCGGTTGCAGGATATGGCGGAGAACGATCCGGCCCAGCTCATTGTGGTGGTGGCGGACATGGCAAAATCCAACATTTCCCTCACCAGCGCGTTCGTGGCGGAATTCTGTCAGCTATTGTCGCGCCACAGTCCGGTGATGCATCTGGCGCGCAGTTGGATTGAGCACCGGTTGCTTGAACAAGGCTTGTCGATCGAACGTCTGGTCGATTTGGAAAGTCAAAGCCAGGCCGCCAATCAGGTGTCCGTGAGTCATAGTATTGCCAGCCTGAGGTTTTTGAGTGCCACGGATTGGAAAGAGTTTGTGGAGACCCTGAGCGGGGTCGAGGCGATGTTGCGCACCGACCCTTCCGACGCCTACGCGGCAATGGACTTTGCAACCCGCGACCGCTATCGCCACGCGGTCGAGGCCATCGCCCGGCACAGCCAATGTGCGGAAGCGGAGGTGGCGCAAATGGCCGTGACCCTGGCTGGCGACGCAGCCCGGCACCTCGGACGCGACGACCGGACGGCCCACGTCGGCTACTACTTGGTTGACAAGGGACAGGATGTGTTAGGAAAGCGGGCGGGCGTGCGGTGGGCATGGGGGACATGTCTGGGGCGCGGCGTCCAGCACTTTCCGCTGACGCTCTACGTGGGCGGGATCGGGTTGCTGAGCTTGCTTGCGGCCTGCGGGTTCATGCAGCAGTCGCTGGCGTTTGAAGTGCACGGCCCGATACGGGGGGTATTAACCCTGGTTTTTTTGTTGTGTGCCAGCCAACTGGCGGTGGCTCTGATGAACTGGTTGTGCACGTTGCTGGTGAGTCCGCGCCTGCTGCCACGCCTGGATTATTCCGCCGGCATCGCACCGGAGTCCCGCACCATGGTGGTGGTGCCCACCATGCTCACCAGTGAGGCTGGCGTTGAGCGCCTGATCGAAAAATTGGAAATTCATTATCTGGCCAACCGGGATGAGCACCTGCACTTCGCCTTGTTGACGGATTTTCGCGATGCGGCGGCAGAGAATGTGCCCGCAGACCAGGCATTGTTGCAACAGGCGCGGGCCGGCGTGGAGATGCTCAACGGCAAGTATGTAACCGCTGGCCAGGATTTGTTTTTCTTGTTTCACCGGCCGCGCCGGTGGAACGCCGACGATGGCTTGTGGATGGGTTATGAACGCAAACGGGGCAAGCTTGCGGAATTCAACGAGTTGCTGCGGGGCGGTGCCAGCGCTTGCTTTGCCGAGATTGTCGGTGCGGACACCATCCTCCCCATGATCAAGTATGTGATCACGCTGGACACCGATACCCAATTGCCACGTGATGCCGCTCGCCGCTTGGTGGGCACGATGTCCCATCCGCTGAACCGTCCGGTTTTTGACGCGGTGCGCGGGGTTGTCACCGAAGGCTACGGCATTCTGCAGCCGCGTGTGGGCGTGAGTTTGCCGAGTTCCCGGCGCTCCTGGTTTGTGCGGTTGTTTGCCAGCGATGCGGGAGTCGATCCCTACACACGGGCGGTGTCCGATGTCTATCAGGATCTCTTCCAGGAGGGCTCGTTCATCGGCAAAGGTATCTATGACGTGGATGCTTTCCAGCGTGCCATGGACGGGCGCTTCCCGGAAAACACCATCCTCAGCCACGATTTGCTGGAAGCGTGCCACGCCCGCTCCGCGCTCATCAGCGACGTGGAATTTTACGAAGACTATCCGTCGCGCTACGACGTGGACATGGACCGGAGGCACCGCTGGATGCGCGGTGACTGGCAGATCACGCAATGGCTGATGCCGCGGGTCCCCGGTCTTGAGTCTGGATACACGGCCAATCCGCTATCCATGCTATCGCGGTGGAAGATTCTCGACAACCTGCGGCGCAGCCTGATTCCGATAGGCCTGATGCTCTTCCTGCTGGGCTTGTGGCTGCTCGCTCCGCAGCTCATCGGCTTGGGACTGGGGTGGGTGTTGGTTATCATCATCCTTCCCGGATTGTTGTCATCATTGGTCAATGGGTTGCGCAAACCGGTGACCTTGCCGTGGTCAATGCATCTGCGGGAAGTGGGCGGGTCCTGCGGCCGGCAGCTTGGTCAGGCTTTTCTAACATTCGCATTGCTGCCTTATGACGCGTATATCAGTCTGGATGCGATCGGCCGCACATTGTTGCGCGTGCTGGTGACGCGCAGACGCCTGCTCGAATGGCAAACATCAAGTGACTCCGAGCAAACCCACCGCGCCGATCTGCGTGGCTTCTATGCCACGATGTGGATCGCGCCGCTGGTGGCGCTCGTGAGTGGCGTGATGTTTGCCCTCATGCAGCCGGGCCATCTGATGTTAGTTTTGCCATTGCTATCGGCATGGTTGGCGGCGCCGGGGATTGCGTGGTGGATCAGCCAACCGATTCAAGCCGCGACCGTGGAACTCACGCCGGCGCAATTGGAGTTTCTGCGCAGCACGACGCGCAAGACGTGGTCTTACTTTGAGACTCTGGTGAACGCCGGGGAAAACTGGCTGCCGCCGGACAACTTTCAGGAAACTCCGGCCCCGGCGGTTGCCTCGCGAACCTCGCCCACCAACATGGGCTTGGCACTGCTAGCCAATTTGGCAGCCAGGGATTTCGGTTATCTTCCAGTCGGTGGTTTGCTGCAGCGCACCCACGATGCCCTTGCAACGATGCATGGCTTGGAGCGGCATTGCGGCCACTTTTACAATTGGTATGATACCCGCACGCTCGACCCTCTGTTGCCGCTCTATGTGTCGAGCGTGGACAGCGGCAACCTTGCCGGGCATTTGCTCACGCTCGGCTCCGGCCTGCGGGAAGAGCCGGAGACAACAATCTTCAGTGTTGAGGTTTTCGCCGGTCTGCGCGACACCGTGGAGCAGGTCAGGGATTTTGGCCGCGACTCCGCCACGCTGACCCGACTCGACGCCGAATTGCAAGTGGCTCCATCCGGCATGCGCACGGCGCATGCCGTGTTAGCCAAGGCGACCGCAACGACCGCGGCGCTGGCCGCCACGTTGGCGGGCGAAGAGAGTGCCTTCCAAGACTGGGTGCAACGACTCCAACAGAATTGCGAGGCGCAGTTGGCGGATTTGTTGTGGCTTGCGCCGTGGCTGGCATTGCCAAGTCCCGCGGAGTCATCGGCTGCCGCCGCCAAGTATGAGGCGATCCTTGCCCGACTCGATCAGGCGCCGACCTTGCGAGAGATTGCGCAGTTTGAGCAAACCATCTGCCCCATGGTCGAAGCGGAGATGCGCAACCTGCCAAGTGGCGAGACACCTGAGGCTGGCGTTTCGTTCACCGGGCTTTTGCGATGCTTGCGGGAAGCCGGCGCCCATGCCCGCGAGCGCCTGCAGACATTGGAAACCCTGGCCCTGCAATGTGACGAGATGGCGGCGATGGATTTCGCCTATCTGTTTGATTTCGAGCGGGACTTGTTTGCCATCGGCTTCAATGTCACCGAGCGCCGGCGTGACAACAGTTTCTATGATTTACTGGCCTCGGAGGCGCGCTTGTGCAGCTATGTGGCGATCGCCCTCGGGCAAGTGCCGCAGGACCACTGGTTCTCGATGGGCCGTCTGCTGGTGGCGGCGCGGGGCGCGCCGATTCTGGCATCGTGGAGCGGCTCGATGTTTGAATATCTGATGCCGAATCTGGTCATGCCAAGCTATGAGAACACGCTGCTCGATCACACCTGCAAGGCGGCGGTGCGGCAACAAATCAAGTATGGCAAATCCCGCGGCGTGCCATGGGGGATTTCCGAATCCGGCTACAACCGCATCGACGTCCAATTCAACTATCAATACCGTGCCTTCGGGGTGCCGGGGTTGGGATTGCAGCGGGGCTTGGGCGAGGATCTGGTCATTGCGCCGTATGCCACGGCGATGGCGCTGATCATCGATCCGGTCGCCGCTTGTGAAAACCTGCAACGGTTGGCGGCGGACGACCGCCTCGGCAGTTTCGGGTTTTACGAGGCGGTGGATTATACCGCGTCGCGGATGCCGCCTGAGCAAACGAGCGTGACGATACGCTCCTTCATGGCCCATCACCAAGGGATGAGCCTGCTGGCCTTGGTCCAACTCTTGCGGGGTTCGCCCATGCAGCGGCGCTTCATGGCTTGTCCCATACTCAAGGCCGCGGACTTGCTGTTGCAGGAGCGTGTGCCCAAGACCGCCGCGAGTGTCATCGCTGACGATTTAACACCGGAAATGGCGCGGACGCAGGATGAGGAAGGCGAAAGCGTGATGCGTGTCTTCACCAACCCCAACTCCCCGGTGCCGGAAGTCCATCTGTTGTCCAACGGGCGCTACCATGTCGTCATCAGCAGCGCCGGTGGCGGCTACAGCCGCTGGCACGATCTGGCCCTCACCCGATGGCATGAAGACGCCACCCGCGATCACTGGGGAACTTTTATTTATGTGCGCGATCTAGCAAACGGGGAGGTCTTATCCTCGGCCTATCAACCGACCCTGCGCGCGACGGACGGCTACGAGGCCATATTCACCCAGGCGCGCGCGGAGTTCCGCCAAGTCCATTCCGGCCTGAAAATTCACACCCAGATCAGCGTCTCGCCGGAAGACGACGTGGAGTTGCGACGCATCACCTTTACCAATCTAACCTCCGAGGCGCGTGTCATCGAGGTGACCAGTTATGCGGAAGTTGTTCTAGCAAAATCGGCGGAGGATGAAGCGCACCCGGCCTTCAGCAATCTGTTCGTGCAAACCGAATTTGCGGCAAGTTCCTCCGCCGTGCTCTGCACCCGCCGGGCCCGGTCCGCGGAGGAAATCCCGCCATGGTTGCTGCATCTGATGGTGGGACAGGACAGCGAGTTGGGTGAGATTTCCTGCGAGACGGAACGCGGCAAATTCATCGGTCGCGGCGGATCCCTGGCCAACCCGGCCGCCATGCAACACATGGAGCCCTTGTCCAACACCGTCGGCCCCGTGCTCGATCCCATTATCTCACTGCGCCGCACGGTCACCGTGCCACCCCATGCCTCCGCCAGCATCGATCTAGTCTTGGGTGTGACCGATACCCGGCAAACTGCGCTGACGCATGTGGAAAAATATCAAAGCACGCGCATGGCGGACCGCGCGTTCGATATGGCCTGGACCCACAGCCAAGTGACGTTGCACCATCTCAATGTGCCGAAGACCGAGATTCAACTCTATGATCGTCTGGCAGGCGCATTGATCTACGCCGACCCCGCGCGGCGGGCCAACCCCAGCGTGTTGCTTGGCAACCGGCGCGGCCACAACGGACTCTGGAGCCATGGCATTTCCGGGGACGCACCGATCCTTCTCGTCCATATCAGCGACGTGGCCAAAATCGATATTGTCAGACAGGTGATTCAGGCACATGCCTATTGGCGAATGAAGGGCCTGACTGTGGATTTGGTCATCCTTTACGAAGACGTTTCGGTGTACCGCCAGTCCCTGCTGGAACAGATTACCAGCATGCTTTCCTCGGGTATCGATACGCAAATCCTGGACAATGCGGGAGGTATCTTTATCCGGCGCCTCGAACAAATATCTAACGAAGATCGCATGCTGCTGCAGGCTGCGGCAAGAGTCGTGCTGGACGACGAGAGGGGATCATTGGCGGAACAACTGGAACGCCGCAGGGAAGTGAGGCCCCGGGTGCCGGCCTTGGTGCCTGTCAGCGCCAGAATGGCCGAGGTGCCGCCGCCGCTGCCGCATCGCGAGTTGCTTTTCTCCAACGGGGTTGGAGGGTTCACGCGCGACGGCCACGAATATATCATCACCTTGGAGCATGGCCAGACGACGCCGGCGCCGTGGGTCAACGTGCTGGCCAATCCCGATTTCGGGACGCTCATTTCGGAGAGCGGCGCGGCTTACACATGGCTGGACAATGCCCACGAATTCCGGGTGACCC
>JBAXPF010000029.1:0-21037 GCA_037132955.1 Verrucomicrobiota bacterium
GCATGCCTTGCAAGCGTCCTTCCCGGCAGGTTTTTGTTTCGCCTTTTCTAAGGATTTCCCTGCCACAAGGGTGCGGAAATTTGCCCCTATCTGCAAGAGATCGAGGTCGCATATCCATTCTTTGCTGGCGGTTTCCGCATGAAATGGGCATCATTCCAAAGTTTTCAAAATTAATAACATCTAACAGAAATGAACCCTCCCCTGTTGTTAGCAACCCGTTGCCACCCGCCGCACAGTCTTCACAACCTGGGGTTTGGCGCGGTCTGTCTGCCCAATACGGTCCGGTTGGCAGGAGGACAGGCGTCCCGCCTGTCAGGGAAGACGGGCGTCCCGCCTGTCGGTGCCGGGGCGGACAGGCGGGACGCGCTGTCTTCCCTAACAGTCTGGAAGCCTGTTTTCCTATCAAGAGGCACTAAACTGGCAGGATTGGCCTGCCTGCCTGCGGCGCTGGCTATCCTCGCCCTGCCTGCCGCCGCGCAAATAGCCGCCTGGGATTTCACCGGCGAGAACACCCAGGCCAGTTCCGTCGCGGAGGTGTTTGATGGCAAGCTCGACAGCGCCACCACCGTAACGCGCGGCAGTGGCGCGGCAGCCAGCGCGGCTAACAATTCATTCCGCACCACCGGCTTCGGCAACAACGGGATCGCCACGGCCAACACGGATTACTTCCAGGTCACCTTGTCCGCCGTCGTGGGCTACACCCTCTCCCTTGGCACCATTGATGCCAGGTTCAATGGCACGGATACCTTCCGTGCCTCACCCGGCGGCGTGACCGGTCAGTTTGCCTACAGCCTCGATGGTGCCACGTTTTTTTTGATAGAAAGTCCCTTTGGGATGACCACCACGGGAGCCATGCCACAGCTCGATGTGTCGGGAATTCCCGCCTTGCAGAATGTGCCGGATGCCACCACGCTCACCCTCCGATATTATGCCAGCGGCCAAACCTCTAGCGGCGGTTGGGGGTTTTATTCCGTTGCCGCCGGAGACTACGGCCTGGCCATAGGCGGCACGCTCGCCCCGTCCGTGTTGCCAACTCTCACGCTCACCACCTCTCTATCAATCTTTGCGGAAAATGCTCCAGCCCCGGCGGCCATCGGCACCGTTGCCATCCCCTCGGCCTTGGCTGCGGATCTGGTCGTCACGCTGGCTTGCGCCGATCCCTCGGAGGCCACCGTGCCGGCCACTGTCACCCTCACCGCCGGCAGCACCTCCGCCACTTTTGATATCACGGCCGTCGATGATGCCCTCGCGGATGGCCCGCAGACTTTCAATCTAACGGCATCGGCCACGGCTTACACCAGCGCCGTGCAATCCATCACCGTCAATGACGACGGTGATGCGTCTCCCAACCTCAGCCCCGGGGCCATCGCCTTTGTCGGCTTCAACGCTGATGGCAATGATGACCTCGCCTTTGTCGCGCTTGAGTCCATCGCGGCCAATGAGACGATCTATTTTTGCGACAAGCCGTGGAACGGTCTGGAACTTGGCAAGGGCGGGGCGTTTGGCGTGGAGGAAGGGATCATCTCATGGACCTCCCCCGCCGGTGGCGTGGCGGCTGGCACCGTGGTGGCCCTCAGCAGTCTGGTGAATGGAAACCGCGCCTCCAGCGCGGGCACCGTCACACCCGTCTCCGGCACTTTCAATTTGAGTGGCGACGGCGAAACCGTCTATGCCTATCTGGGAAGCGCCCTTGCTCCCACCGGCTTTCTTGCCGCCATCGCCACCCAGACCTCGGACCCGGTGGCCGGCACCGGTCTGAGTCCGGCGCAGGTGGTTTATCTAACTCATCACGCGGACGTTGCGGCATACACCGGGGCACGCGGCGACAAGGCCAGTTACGCCGACTATCTAACCGCCATTGGCACCCCGACCAACTGGCTGACCGAAGACGGTGCCGGCAACCAACATAGCAATTCCATCGCGCCCGATGTGCCATTCGCCACACAAGCCTTCACTCTAACAACCTCAGCCGGCTACGCCGCCTGGGCCAGGGACAACGCCGATAATGAGGCCGCCAACGTGGACACCGACGGTGACGGCGTGCCTAACGGAGTCGAATACTTCATGGGCGAACCGCACGCCACCTTCACTCCGACTCCGGCCGTGACCAACAGCAAAATCACCTGGCCACATCATGCCGGCGCCAATGCCACCTACACAATCAAGACCTCGACCGACCTCAGCCACTGGGAGTCTGCCACCGTCGGGGTGAAGGACAACGGTGACTCCATCGAGTTCACCCTGCCTAACGGAGCCACCCGAATCTTCGTCCGCCTGGAGGTGGTGACCAGCCCGTGAATCGTTGTGCTCACCAACCGCCGCCGAGGGCCTTGTAGAGCGCGATCAAATCGGAGGCGAGGGCGTAATTGCTCAGGGTCAGTTCGCTTTCCGATTGCAGCTGCGAGCGCTGGGCGTTGAGGACGTTGATGAAATCGGTTTGGCCGGCGGTGTAGAGTTTGAGGGAAAGCTCCACGGCGCGGCGGTTGGCGTTGACTGCCTCGACGAGTGAGGTGCGGCGCTTGTGTTCGTTGGAACTGGCGATCATCGCATCCTCAACTTCCTGCAAGGCCACCAGCACCGTCTTGCGATACGCCAGCAACGACTCATCACGCAATGCCTGTTGCACATGAATGTTGGCCTGGATGCTGCCACCTTGCAACAGGGCCCAGTTGAACGTCGGGCCGAATGAACTGGAGCGCGCCGACGGTGATAGCCAGTCGGACAGCTTGGCGCTTTGTTGGCTGAGGGAACCGGTCAGGGAAATCTTGGGAAACAAGTCGGCCACCGCCACGCCGATCCTGGCCGTGGCGGCATGCGCGTTGGCCTCGGCGCTGCGAATGTCGGGCCGGCGCCGCAACAAGTCGGAGGGCAGGCCGGTGGGTACTGTGGCGGAAGCGGTGGGCACCGGGCCGGCAACTGACAACTCGGCCACCAAGTCCGCGGGCGGACGGCCGAGCAACACGGCGATGGCGTGGGCGGATTGCCTGGCGGAGGTTTCCAGGCGCGGGATCTGGGCCTGGGTGTTAGAAACCAAGGCGTTGGAGTTGACCACGTCGAGTTCGCTGGCGAAGCCGGCGTCGCGGCGTTCCTGGGTGATCTGCGCGCTATGTTGCTGGCTGACGAGGTTGCGGCGCGCAACCGTGAGTTGGTCCTGGACCGAACGGAGTTGGCAATATGTTAGAGCAACCTCCGCCGCCATGCTCAAGCGTGCGGCATCGAGGTCGGCCGCCGCGGCAGCAACGCGTGCGCCCACGGATTCAAGGTTGCGGCGGTTGCCGCCGAACAGGTCGACTTCCCAGGCCGCTGCCAGCCCGCCGTGATAGCTGCGGCTGCTGCCCGAGCCGGGACCCGAGCCGCCGACGTCGTTTGCCTGCCCGCTGCCTGTGGCGCTGAGCCATGGCCAGAATGGGGCGGCCGCACCTTGCCGTTGCGCGCGGGCCTGGCTGAGACGGGCGACGGCGATCTTCACATCGAGGTTGGCATCGACGGCCTGCTCGACGAGTGCGCTGAGTTTGGCATCATGGAACTGCCGCCACCAGCGGACGAGCGCGGCGGGATCGGCGGGCGTGACAGGCTTCTTGGCAAAACTCCAGGCAGCCGGCAGATTTCCGTTAGGTTGGTGGAAATCGGGACCCACCGAACAGGCGGTGAGGCAGAATCCGAGCAGCGGAAAGACTGATTTGATAGATAACATAAACGGGAAGGGGTGATCATTCATACCGGAGCGCCTCGATCGGATCGAGGCGCGAGGCTTTCCATGCGGGATAGAAACCGAAGATGATGCCCACCGACGCGGACACCAACACCGAGGCGATGATCGCGCCCAGCGAAGGCAGGGTGGGCCAATGCAGGAGCTTGGCGACCAGATAGGAGGTGCCGCGGCCGAGAGCGATGCCCATGGCCCCGCCGGCCAGACACAACATCACCGACTCAGTTAGAAACTGGCGCAAAATATCCATGCCACGCGCGCCCACCGCCATGCGCAAGCCGATTTCCTTGGTGCGCTCGGTCACGGAAACCAGCATGATATTCATGATGCCCACCCCGCCGACGACGAGCGAAATCATGGCCACCACCAGCAACAGATTGGTCATCATCACCGTGGTGGATGACAGGGCCTTGGCGATCTCCGCCATGTTGCGGATATTGAAATCGTCCACTTCCCCTTCGCCGATGTGGTGGCGTTCATGGAGCAAACCGGTGATTTCGGCGATGGCCTCGGTGGTCTCCGCGGCACTGGTGGCCGACACCGTGATTTGATCCACCGTGATCATGCGCACGGGAGTCGGGCTGTTCTTGGTTTGGATGGCCGAGCGGGTGGCGTAGGTCCCCCGCGAGGCACCGGGAAAGAGTTGGCCGCGCGGGGTGGCGGCGGTGGAGCCGGTGGTGGTGGCGACCGTAACGGTGTTGGCGGTGGTCGCGCCGGACACCCGGAACTTGATGGTCGTCCAAGGCGCGATGAGCACGTCATCCTGATCGCGGCCCATCATGTTGGCCCCCTTTTTCGCGAGCACGCCGACCACCCGCAGGGCGACGTTTTGCAAGCGCACTTCCTGGCCGATTGGCGATTGGCCTTGGAACAACTCGCGCACCAGCGATTGGCCGACGAGACAGACGCGGGCGGCGTTGCGCACGTCCCGCTCGTCAAACGCCGCGCCTTCGGTCAGCGGCCACTCGCGCACCTTGAGAAAATCCGGGGTGGTGCCGAGGATTTCGTTAGGCACCCAGTTTTTATTGCCGCAGACGACCGGGGAATTTTTGGAGCGGACCACGGCGGCGGTGTCGCGGACTGACGGGCATTCGCGTTGGATGGCCTCGCTGTCATCGGGCGTGAGGGTCATGGTGCTGCCGGCACCGAATGACACGCCGCCGCTGGCGGCCGCGCCGGGAAAGATCATCAACGTGTTGGCACCCATGCTGGCGATGGTTTTCTGGATGGACGCCGACGACCCATTGCCGATTTCCATCATGGCAATGACCGCGCCCACGCCGATGACGATGCCAAGGGTGGTCAGCGCCGAGCGCATCACATTGCGGCGCAGTGCTGTTAGGGAAGCCAGCAAAATCCGCAGGGTTTTCATGGGCTGCGTGGCACAGTCGTTTCATCCGCTTCAATCAAGCCGTCCGCCATGCGGATCACCCGCTTGCAACTGGCCGCCACCTTCGGATCGTGGGTGACGATGAGGATGGTGATGCCGTCCTGCTCATTGAGTTGTTTGAAGAGAGCCAGCACCTCGCGGGTGGTTTGGGAATCAAGATTGCCGGTCGGTTCGTCAGCGAGCAGCAGCGGCGGTTGGTTGATCAGCGCGCGGGCCAGGGCCACCCGTTGTTGTTGGCCGCCGGAAAGTTGCGACGGCTGGTGGTCCATGCGGTCGGCCAATCCCACCCGCTCCAACATGGCCGCGGCACGCTGGCGGGCCTCCCGCTGCGAGATATGTTTGCCACCATACAGCAAGGGCATCATCACCTGGGCCTGCGCCATCGTGCGCGGCAGCAAATTGAAATTTTGAAACACAAACCCCATCTTCTGGTTGCGCAACAAGGCACGCGCGTCGTTGCTGAGGCGCGAGACCTCCTCGCAATCTAGCAGATAATCTCCGGCGGTCGGGCGGTCGAGGCAGCCCAGGGTGTTCATCAGGGTGCTCTTGCCGGAGCCGGAGGCACCGGTGAGGGCGACCATCTCGCCTTTGGCGATGGTGAGGGTGATGCCTTTGAGAACGGGCAGCACGACCTCACCCAGAAAGAAGGTTTTGCGGATGTCGCGCAGTTCGATAAGATTCATGGGATGACGCGCCAGCGGGCACGGCGGGCTATTTTTTCGGGCCGCCGCGAGGGGGGAATTTCGGGGCGAAAGGATTGGTGGTTTCGGTGGCGTCCGAGGCGGTGCCCTCGCGCAACTCGGCGATGACCACTACCACCCCGTCGAGGGTGGCATCGTCGCTGGCTGGCATGACTTCCGTGACGATGCCATCGCTGATGCCGGTGCGCACCTTGAGCGGCTTGACCCGGTTCGGTTTGCTGGCGTCACGCACCCACAAATACCCGCTCTGGGATTTCTTCTTCTTGTCGGCCGGTTTCGCGCCGCCCTTGGCCGCATCCCTCCCGCCGCCCTTGGCACCATCCTTCTTGCCGCCTTTGGAACTGAACGGGTTCTCCGTGCCGGGCGCGAGTTGGTTGTCATCAGGCCGCCAGCGCAGCGCCGCATTGGGCACGGTCAGCACGTCTTGCTTGCGATCGACCTCGAACTTCACACTTGCGGTTAGGTAGGGCAGCAGCAGGCCTTCCGCATTGTCGGTGTTGATCTCGACGGTGTAGGTGACCACGTTCTGGTTCATGGTGGCGTTGAGCCGGATCTTATTGACCGACCCTTGGAAAGTCGTGCCGGAGAAGGTGTCCACGGTGAAGGCGACCGACTGGCCGGGGTGGATGCTGCCGATGTCGGCTTCATTGACGGCAACCCAGACCTCGAGTTTTTGCAAATCCTTGGCCAGCAGGAACAGGCTCGAGGCGCTCATGTTAGAAACCACCGTCTGTCCCACATCCACCCGGCGGTCGATGACGATGCCCTTGACCGGCGAGCTGATCGTGCAATAGCCGAGGTTGCGGTCGGCCAGTTGAATGGCCGCCTGGGCCTGCATGACGGCGGCCTTGCTGGTGGTAATTTGGGCGGTGGAGACTTCGCAGGTGGCTGCGGCAGCCGCCACGTTGGCTTTGGCCACCTCGTAGGTGCTTTGATAGGTGTCAAACGCCGAGTGCGAAAGCGAATCCGAGGGGCCGAGTTTTTCGGCGCGGTCCCAATCCTTTTTGGCCTGGTTCATTTGCGCCCGCGCCTGTTCGAGTTTGGCCTTGCTTTGGACCAGTCCGGCCTCCGCGGAGATCACCGCGGATTGCGCCTGCTGGAGCTGTGCCTCCGTCTGCTTCTTGTTGATGGCATAGAGCGAGTCGTCGATTTTGGCCAACAACGCGCCTTCCTCCACTTGCGAGCCATAATCGACGGTCTGGCCCTCCGCGTCCTTGCCGAAGGAAAGGATCTGGCCAGTCACCTGAGCGCCGATATCAACCACTTCCTCGGGTTCGATCGTACCGGTGGCGCTGATGCTGGCAAACACATCACCGCGTTTCACCGCCACCGTCTGCAGATCCGGCAAAGTCACTTCCTTCTTGCCGAAAACGCGCCACGCCCCCCAGGCGACGACCACAATGCCGAGAAGGATGAGGAGCGAGCGGAGGGGGTGTTTCATTGCGGGGGAGTGCCGGGAAGGCTCGGTAAACGTTGCAAATGCGAGGGTTCTTTCACCGGGATGGGGGAGCATGACCGGAAGGCGCTTCCAGTGGAAAGGGGTGGCACAGATTCGCAGACCGTGGAAACCAAAAAACGATTTGCGTTGGCGCGGCCGATGAGGCAGCCTCCGGCCGTGAAGTTTGCAGAACCTGACCGCGATTACCTGCGCTTGCGGGAGCGGATTGGGGCGATTCGCGCCGAGCCGCCGTTGGGACGATTGTTAGGGCGGGGGGCGGCCGAGGGCAAGGTGTGGGCTGAAGTGGCCCCGGCATTCTCTGGCACCGTCTTTCTAGCCGGGGGCATTACCCTAGGCTCTATACCCCTCTTTTGCGGGGAAGCACCCGAACGGGACGGCAGGGACCGATCTCCGAGCGGTCCGCAAGAATGGTGGGCGAATGGAATGCCGTTTCGGTCTAAACATTCGCAATTCATTCGCCCGGACGCTTCGGAGAAGCGTCCCTGCCGTGGTATCCGCCACGATGTGTATAAAGACCAGGGCATTACCAGAGGCGGGCGGAAACCCAGGACCGCTCCCGCCCGCACCCGCAAATCCAAGCCATGAAAAAGCTCCTCATCATCTTGCTGCTGCTGGCGCTTGCCGCAGTGACCGCGTGGCAGTTCCAGGAGAAATTCCGCCGCACCGGCGTACCACTGCAACTCTACGGCAACGTCGATATCCGCGGCGTGGATCTCGGCTTCCGCGTGGCCGGCAGGTTGATCGAAGTGTTGAAGGACGAGGGCGACGCGGTGCAGGCTGGCGAATTGTTAGCCCGCCTCGATGCCCAGCCCAATGGGCAGGAGCTCGCCCGCGCCGACGCCCAGGTGGCGGCCGCGGAAGCCGACCTACGGCTCAAACAGGCCGGCAACCGCAGCCAGGACATCGACCAAGGGCGGGCGGCCTTGGAAGAAAGCCGGGTGGTGGCCAACAACGCGGCCCGCGCCTACGCGCGGCACGCCGGCCTGGTGGGTCGGGGCGGCACGTCCCAACAGGATCTGGAGACCGCGGAAGCCACCCGCGACGAGGCGCAACAACGGGTCAAGGTGAACGAGGCAAAATTACGATTGTTAGAAGCCGGGTTCCGTGACGAGGAGATCGCCGCAGCGGACGCCGCGCTCGCCCAAGCGAAAGCGGCGCGTGCCAGCGCCGCCCTGCATGTGGCCGACACCGAACTCAAGGCGCCGTCCGCTGGCATCGTGCTCACCCGGGCGCTCGAGCCGGGCGCCATCGTGCAGGCCGGGGCCACCGTGCTCTCGCTCTCGCTGGAACAACCGGTGTGGGTGCGTGCCTATGTGCATGAGAGCGAACTCGGACGGGTGCCACCCGGCACCAAGGTGTTGCTCACCACCGATGGCCAACCGGGCCGCCCGTTCCATGGCAAGGTCGGCTTTGTCTCGCCGCGCGCCGAGTTCACCCCGAAATCGGTGGAAACCCCCGAACTGCGGACCTCGCTGGTCTATCGGTTGCGGGTGGTGGTCGAGGATCCCGATGGCTCCTTGCGCCAGGGCATGCCAGTCACTGTTTTGTTAGATCCAACCTCGCCGTGATGTGTCCGACGTCGTTGTGAGTTTCAAAGATCTGACCAAATCCTTTCCGGGAATGGAGTCACCGGCGCTCGACGCGCTAACCGGCGACATCCGCGGCGGGCTCATCACCGGCCTGGTCGGTCCGGACGGCGCGGGCAAGACCACCTTGCTGCGCCTCATCGCGGGTTTGCTGGTGCCCGGCTCCGGCAGTCTCACCACCCTTGGGCGGGACCCCGTGCATGACGCCGCCGCGCTGCGTCGCGACCTCGGCTACATGCCGCAGAAGTTCGGCTTGTATGAGGATCTGTCGGTGCTGGATAATCTAACACTCCACGCCGACCTGCGCAACGTCACCGGTGCGGAACGCACGGCCACCTTCGACCGGCTGTTAGCCTTCACCGATTTGCGGCAGTTCACCGGGCGCTTCGCCGGCAAGCTTTCCGGCGGCATGAAACAAAAGCTCGGGCTGGCCTGTGCCCTGTTAGGAAAACCGCGCTTGTTGTTGCTCGACGAGCCGGGGGTGGGCGTGGACCCGATTTCCCGCAAGGAACTCCGCGGCATGGTCGAGCGGCTGGTGGACGACGGCATCGCCGTGGTCTGGAGCACCGCCTATCTGGAGGAGGCGGAGATGTGCGGCACCACCCTGGTGCTCAACGAGGGCAAATTGATTTTCTCCGGCGCGCCAGCCGCCATGACCGCGCCTCTAACCGGCCGCTGCTGGCATCTGAAAAACCCCGCGGGCAACAAGCGCCGCTTGCTGGCCCAGGCGCTGTCCCACCCGTCGATCAGCGATGGCACCATCCAAGGCCACCATTTGCGGCTGACGTTCCGCGCCGGCGCGCCGCTGCTGCCGCCGGACTTTCCACCGGCCGCGCTCGGCGCCCCGGCAGCGACCGAATGGGCGCCCGTGGCGGCCCGCTTCGAGGATGCGTTCATCGACCGCATGGGCGGTGGCCCGGGCGGCGAATCGGTGCTGGCCAGCCACGTGCGGGCGATCCCAAGTGACGGTGAGGTCGTCATTGAGGCGGAACAACTCACCAAGCAATTCGGTGATTTCACCGCGACCGACGCGGTCACCTTCCAGGTCCGGCGCGGCGAGATCTATGGATTGTTAGGACCTAACGGGGCGGGCAAGTCCACCACCTTCAAGATGATGTGCGGATTACTCAAGCCCACCTCCGGGCGGGCGACGGTGGTCGGTCTCGATCTGCGCCACAGCGCCGGCCGGGCGCGCCAGAAGCTCGGCTACATGGCGCAGAAATTCTCGCTCTACGGCAGTCTGACGGTCAGGCGGAATCTGGAGTTTTTTTCCGGCATTTACGGTCTCACCGGTGCCGAGCGGCGGCAGAAGACCACCACGATGGCGGAGATTTTCCACCTCGGGCCGTTCCTTGAGGCCAAGACCGACGCACTTTCGTTAGGCTTCAAGCAACGGCTGGCGCTGGCCTGCGCGGTCATGCATGAGCCGGACATTTTGTTTCTGGACGAACCCACCTCGGGGGTGGACCCGGTGACGCGGCG
Source organism: Verrucomicrobiota bacterium (assembly GCA_037132955.1). Classification (GTDB taxonomy): domain Bacteria; phylum Verrucomicrobiota; class Verrucomicrobiia; order Verrucomicrobiales; family Akkermansiaceae; genus Luteolibacter. The sequence goes on from JBAXPF010000029.1 coordinate 10,328, forward strand.
CGAGTTCTGGACGCACATCAACGGCTTGGTCGAGCGCGGCGTGACGGTGATGGTGACCACACATTTCATGGATGAGGCGGAATATTGTGATCGTATCGGTCTGGTGTTCCGCGGCCAACTCATCGCCAACGGCACACCGGATGAACTCAAGGCCTTGGCTGCCACCGCCGACAATCCGGACCCGACCATGGAAGACGCCTTCATCGCCCTGATCCGCCCTCAAGCCAATTCCTGACCCTCCCGCCCACACCCTTCCCCGCTTGACATTACCCAACCTAACACAACCTATGCAACACCATCCCCTATCCACTCCCACGCGCCGAAAATTCATTGCCACCGGTGCGGCGGCCTTCGGCTGCAATTTCATCCCGCGCCGGGTGCTCGGTGCGCCCGGGCAGCCGCCGCCGTCGGGGAAGTTGAACATCGGCTGTATCGGCATAGGCGGACAGGGCAATGATGTCACGCGCGAGTTGGCGACCTTTGCCAATGTGAACATCGCGGCGTTGTGTGATGTGGACGAGGCGTATGCCGCCCACACGATCCAACAGTATCCCGGACGCCCGGTTTACAAGGATTACCGAGTCATGTTGGAAAAGGAAAAGGGATTGGACGCGGTGATGATCGCCACGCCCGACCACTGGCACGCGCCCATCGCCATCGCTGCAATGCGCATGGGCAAGCATGTGTATTGCGAAAAACCCCTCGCCCATACCATCGAGGAAACCCGCCTGATGGGCAAAATCGCCGCGGAAATGCACGTCGTCACCCAAATGGGCAACACCGGCCATGGCGGCCAAGGCATCCGGCTCACCAAGGAATGGATTGACGCCGGGGCCATCGGCACGGTGAAGGAAGTTCACGTGTGGTCGGATCGGCCGGGCAAATGGTGGGACACGCAAGGCCGGCGGCGGCCGACCGATACCCAGGCGGTCCCCCCAACCCTGGATTGGAATTTGTGGCAGGGCCCGGCGCCCGGGCACGCCTATCATCCGCTCTATCTGCCAGGGAAATGGCGCGGCTGGTTCGACTATGGCTGCGGCGCGCTCGGCGACATGATGGTGCATAACGCGGACCCCGCATGGTTCGCCCTCGATCTGGGCGCGCCCACCGCGGTCGAGGCTTCAACCGCGGAGACCAATTCTGATAGTTTCCCGCTGTGGAGCGTGGTCACCTGGCATTTCGCCGCCAAAGGCAATCGCGGGCCGATCAAACTGACGTGGCATGACGGCGGCAAGCTGCCTGAGCCACCGCCGGGCTTTGATACGACCCGCCCCTTCGAGGACAACGGAATCATCTTTCGCGGTGACAAGGGCAGCCTCATCGCGCCCGGGTGGAGTGGCAGGCCGCGACTCCTGCCGGACAGTGCGATGAAATCCTTCGTGTTGCCGCCACGCTCCTTGCCGCGCAGCCCCGGCCATCGCAAGGAATGGGTCGATGCCTGCATCGCCGGCAAACCCGAGGACGCCAAAGCCGGCTTCTGGTATTCTGCGCCATTCACCGAAGCGTTGCTCGTCGGCGTGCTGCCCATCCGCCTCGGCAAACGCATCGAGTGGGATGCCGCCGCCATGCGTGCCACCAACGCACCCGAAGCCGATGCCTTGATCCGCAAGACCTATCGCAAGGGTTTTGAATTGCCCACCTGAGCAATCCACCTTGCAGCCGTACTTCGGGGTTTGAAGAACGAATCTCGGATTGCAACTTCCGGTTTCGGCTGAATGGCGGGGCGGCCCCTGCTTTCTGATAGGCAGGTTGATCCAGCTTGACGCCGGGGGTCCAATCCCTTCCATTGGTCTTCCCATGAAAGCCATTCTTCTATCCGGTGCGGCGCTCCTCCTCGCCGGCACCCTGCCCGCCCGCGAGGTCTGGACCCCGGCCCAAGCCCGAGCCTGGGGCCAACACCAAGGGTGGCTGGTGGGCGCCAATTTCACCCCGGCCTCCGCGATCAACCAGTTGGAGATGTGGCAGGCGGAAACGTTTGACGCCGCGGGCATCGACCGCGAACTCGGCTGGGCCGAGGCCATGGGCATGAACACCCTGCGCGTCTTTCTCCATGACCTGCTCTGGGAACAGGACGCCAAGGGATTCCAACACCGGCTGGATCAGTTTCTAACAATTTGTCAGAAGCACAAGATCAAGCCGATGTTGGTGTTGTTTGATTCGTGTTGGGATCCGGCACCGAAGTTGGGCAAACAACGCGAGCCACGGCCCGGCGTGCATAATTCCGGCTGGGTGCAGAGCCCCGCAGTGGCGGTGTTGCAGGATGACGCACTATGGCCGCGCCTCAAGGCCTATGCGCAGGGAGTGATCACCGCCTTCAAGGACGACGCGCGCATCCTGGCTTGGGATGTGGCCAATGAACCCGGCAATGCCAATGGCGCCAGCTATGGCGATGGTGGCCTGAAACTCGAGCCACCCGACAAGGCGGCCCTCGGCTTCAAGCTCGTCAGGGCCGCCCTCGAATGGGCGTACGAGGCCAACCCGAGCCAACCCATCACCGCCGCACCGTGGGGTGGCGACTGGACCAGCCTTGAGAAAATGGATGAACTGGCCCGGCATCTGTTCACCCATTCCGACATCCTCACGTTTCACAACTACGGTCCGGCGGAGGATTTTGAACGGCGGGTGGTGGCACTCGAACAACTCCAGCGGCCGGTCATTTGTAGCGAATACATGGCGCGCCCTGCCAAAAGCACCTTCCAAGGAAACCTGCCGATCGCCAAAAAACACAACGTCGGCATGATCAACTGGGGGTTTGTTGCCGGGAAAACCAATACCATCCATCCTTGGCGGACCTGGAAACAGCCGACCGCAGGCGCGGAGCCAAATGTCTGGTTCCACGATATCCTCCGCCCCGATGGCACTCCCTACCGCCAGGAGGAAGTGGATCTCATCAAGCAACTCACCACCGCCAAGCCGTAAGCGCAGCGCGTTTGGCTGGCTGAGGCAAATCGTGGTACGGGGCGGGTGTCTGTGTTCTCTGCATTGCCTGCCATGCGGCACCTGATGTCTGATGTGATCCTGATCTATATAATGCCAGCCATTATGTTGTTGACAGCGGCGGTGGATAATTCCGAGAAAAGCAGCACCTCTACTGCGCCAAAACTCAAAAAAGTTTTGCGATTCTCTGCATCGAGGTTGATCAGGCCAATCACCCATGCCGTGGGTCAGCGGTGGCACATTTGTTGTTTGCATCCAGCGCTCGCCTGTCTCAGGCTTCCGGCATGGCGAAAGCGAAAGACGAAACCCGGGTATCGGTCAAGGTGTTCCTCTATGGCATCCAGCCGCAGATTTGGCGGCGTTTCTCCATTGCCATGGACGTGACCTTCCTCACCTTGAGCGACGCGATCCAGGCGGCCATGGGCTGGGATAACAAACACCCGCATGAGTTCCGCCACGGCAAGGGCAAGCGCCTCGTCGATGTCATCGGCCCGATCGGCTTGGCGGACCAAACGGTGGGCGAATTCCAGGATGAAGCGGTGCTCACTCTCGCCAGTTTCCTCGGCCGCAAAAAGCTGCCCATCCGCATTCTCTATCGCTACGATTTCGCCGACGAATGGATTCACGAGATCGTGTTTGAAAAACGCGTGGCGGGGAGCGGCCCGCCTGAATTGTTAGATGGCGCGCGCGCCTGTCCGCCGGAGGATTTCAGCGGGGCCTTTGCCTACATGCGAGCCCTCCATGGTGACGCGGAATGGATGAACCCCGGCTATGACCCGGAAGCCTTCGATCCGCAAGCGGTGGACTTCACGCCGCGACCGCCCCGCAAGCGGCGGTGAGTCGCAAGAAGACAGAAGACTTGAAGACAGAAGACCGCTGCGCTCCAAGACCAGACAAAGAGGAGTGCCTCAGTCCTGTGCATGGCGCATCTTCTTCTTGTCTTCTGTCTTCTGTCTTCTGTCTTGTCACGGCACGCGCGGGAACCTGGAGAAATCCGGCGGGCGCTTTTCGAGGAACGCCTGTTTGCCCTCGCGGCCTTCCTCGCTCATGTAGTAAAGCAGGGTGGCGTTGCCGGCCAAGTCCAGCAAGCCCATCTGGCCGTCGCAATCGGCGTTGAGCGCGGCCTTGAGGCAGCGCAAAGCGAGTGGTGAGTGGGCGAGCATTTCGCGGCACCACTTGAGGGTCTCAGTTTCCAGCTCGGCCAGCGGAACCACGGTGTTGACCAGGCCCATGTCCAGTGCTTGTTGGGCGTCGTATTGGCGGCACAGATACCAGATCTCGCGGGCCTTTTTCTGGCCCACGATCCGTGCCAGATAGCTTGAGCCGAGCCCGCCATCGAACGAGCCGACCTTGGGGCCGGTCTGGCCGAAGCGCGCGTTGTCGGCCGCAATCGTTAGATCGCACACGATGTGGAGGACGTGGCCGCCGCCAATGGCATAACCGGCGACCATGGCCACCACCGGCTTGGGCAACGAGCGGATTTTTTTCTGCAAATCCAACACGTTGAGGCGTGGGACGCCGTCGTCGCCGAGGTATCCGGCATGGCCGCGGACTTTCTGGTCGCCGCCGGAGCAGAACGCCAGGTCGCCCGCCCCGGTGAGGATGATGGCGCCCACCGTGGGATCCTCATGGGCCAGCTCGAAGGCTTGCAGCAATTCCGTAACGGTCTTGGGCCGGAAGGCATTGCGCACTTCCGGGCGGTTGATGGTGATCTTGGCGATTTTCCCTTGCTCCGTGGTTTCGTAACGGATGTCTTCAAATTCGCGAATGGATGTCCACATGGGCGGGGAGTGTGGACAAGCCAGCAGCCGACTGCAACCCTGATGCGACAAATGCGGCTACGCACCATCCATGCCGGCCACGCCGGGGTTCTCCATAACGCGGTGACCCCTGGGAGGTCCCGAAAGGATCGGTGTGGAAAACTCTCACGTTGCGCCGCTGGCCTGCGCCGGCGAGAGGGTGGAACGGCCGATGAGCTGAAAGAAGCCGCCGGTTCCGGCCGTAGCGCCAAGCCCGCCACCAAGGACCAACGCCCGCGTTCCTCCTGCCGGTGTTAGAATAATGAGCCCCAATATGAAACTCGTGTCCATGCCGTTCCAGGCCATTGTCGGCTTGGTCACGCTTGCCGCCGTCGGCATGCTGCCGGCGCAGGGCACCGAGGGTCGCTCACGCGAAAATTTTGATAACGACTGGCGCTTTGCCCGCTTCGGGTTGCAGGCCGACGGTTCGCGGCTGCCCGAGTCCGCCGACGCGGCGGCGGAGAACCAGGCGGAGCCCGGGCAAACGTCGTCGCCAGCGGCCCCTGCATTCGACGATGCCGTTTGGCGCAAGCTGGACGTCCCGCACGACTGGGGCATCGAAGGCCCGTTCCACAAGGATCTAGCGGCACCCACCGGCAAACTCCCGTGGAAAGGCATCGGCTGGTATCGCAAGGCATTCACACTGCCCGCGGCGGATGCCGGCAAGCGCATCTTCGTCGACTTCGACGGGGCGATGGCCTACGCTCAGGTCTGGTGCAACGGTCACTACGTTGGCGGCTGGCCGTATGGCTATGCCTCATTCCGCTTGGACCTGACGCCGCACCTCAAGTTTGGCCAAACCAATCTGCTGGCCGTGCGGCTCGACACGGAAAAATGGGACGCACGCTGGTATCCGGGTGCCGGCATTTACCGCCACGTCTGGTTGGTCAAGACCGCCCCGGTCCATGTTGGCCATTGGGGCGTGAGCGTCACCACGCCGGAGGTGACGGCAGCCGCGGCGACCGTCAAGCTGGCCGTCACTGTGGACAACCCAGGCGACGCTGCCACCACGGCGAGCGTGGTCACAGAGATTTACGAGCTCGACGCCAAGGGCTTGCCTAACAAAAAGGTCGCCGTTTCGGAAGCAGTGGTTGCTGATATCGCCGCCGGAGCCAACGCCACGGTTGCCCGGCAGGTGGTCGTCACCCAGCCGAAGCTGTGGAACCTAACAACCCCAAACCGGCATCTGGCGCGCACCAGCGTCAGTGTGAGCGGCAAGGTGGTGGACGTGTGCGACACGCCGTTTGGCATCCGCTCGATCCAATTCACCGCGCGCGACGGGTTTCTGCTCAATGGCAAGCGCGTGGAAATCCGCGGCACCTGCAACCACCACGACCTGGGTGCGCTCGGAGCCGCCATCAACAACCGCGCGCTCGAGCGCCAACTCGAAATCCTCAAGGCCATGGGCTGCAACGCCCTGCGCACGTCACACAACCCGCCCGCACCGGAGTTGTTAGACCTGGCTGACCGCATGGGATTCCTGGTGTGGGATGAGGCGTTTGACTGTTGGATTTGGGGCAAGATGGTCAATGATTACAATCAACTCTGGGATGGCTGGCACGTGAAGGATTTGCAGGCGTTGGTGCGCCGCGACCGCAACCATCCATCGGTGATCATCTGGTCGATCGGCAACGAGGTGGTGGAACAAACCAAGGTGGATCTGACAAAACATCTGGCGGATGTTGTGCGCGCCGAGGATCCGGCCCGGCCGGTCTCCAACGGCTATAACAATCCGGACGGCGGACGCGACTCCGGCGCGGCCAAACAACTCGACCTGATGGGCATCAACTATGGGTTCGGCAGCCAGGAGCGGTTTGACAAGGACCCGCGCTACAAGGACATGCCCACCGTTGGCAGCGAGACGTCATCCTGTGTGAGCACGCGCGGCGAATACTTCTTCGGCAAGAACCGCGACCACTGGCAGGTCTCCTCATATGACTGCGACTTCCCGCCGTGGGGTTGCACCCCGGACACCCAGTTTGCCACCTTGGAGCGGCTGCCGCATGTGTTGGGCGAGTTTGTGTGGACAGGCTTCGACTACCTGGGCGAGCCCACGCCTTACGACGCCGCCAAGGGTGCCCCGCCGCGCAGCAGTTACTTCGGCATCATCGACCTCGCCGGTTTTCCCAAGGACCGCTACTACAACTATCAGGCCCATTGGCGGCCGGATCTGCCCATGGTCCACATTTTCCCGCATTGGAACTGGCCGGAGCGCGTCGGCCAAGTCACCCCCGTGCATGTCTATACGTCTGGCGGTGAGGCCGAGTTGTTTCTCAACGGCACCTCCCTCGGGCGTCTGACAAAACAGCCCAAGCACGACTACCGGCTCGTGTGGAAGGATGTGAAATATGCGCCCGGCGAGTTAAAGGTGGTCGCCTACAAAGACGGCAAGCCGTGGGCGAGCGAGACAATCAAGACCACCGGCCCCGCCGCCGGTCTGCAGCTTGCGCCCGACCGCGCCACCGTCACGGCTGACGGCCTCGACCTGTCGTTTGTCACCGTGCGCATCGCCGACAAGGACGGCCTGACCGTGCCTCGTTCTAACAATAGCGTGGATTTCAAGATCGAGGGTCCCGGCGAAGTGGTGGCGGTTGACAACGGTGATCCCACCAGCTTTGAGCCGTTCCAAGCCAGCCGGCGCAGGGCATTCAACGGGTTGGCGCTGGTCGTGGTGCGGGCCAAACGCGGCCAGGCCGGCACCCTCACACTCAAGGCCACCAGCGACGGGCTAGAGCCCGCCTCTATCAAAATTAAATCTTGCGCATCTCCGCCCCCATGCAACGCGGCATCGCCATCCACTGGTTTGAATTGAAACTCAAAGATAAATAACATGAAACTATCCCGTCGATCCTTCCTCACGCAGGTGGCCGCCACCACCGCCCTGTCGCCGTTCATCCTGCCCTCGCGCATCCGCGCGGCGGAGACCGCACCTAACAGCCTGATCACGATGGGCTTCATCGGCATGGGCTTGCAGAACCGCTCGCTGCTGCGCAATTTCCTGTGGCGCAACGTCAAGGTGGTGGCGGTGTGTGATGTGGACACGACCCGCCGCGAGCACGCGCTCAAGATGGTGGAGGCATTCCACACCGAGCATCCGGAAAAGGGTGCCTTTGGCTGCAAGGCCTACCATGATTTTCTGGAGATCATTGCGCGCAAGGACATCGATGCCGTGTGCATCGCCACGCCGGACCACTGGCATGCCTTCATCACGTTGGCGGCGTTGGCTGCGGGTAAGGATGTGTATTGCGAAAAGCCTCTGACCCACAACATCCACGAGGCGGTCGAGGTGATGGCCGCCGTCAAGCGTCACCAGCGGGTGCTGCAAACCGGGTCGATGCAACGCTCGATGAGCGAGTTCCGCATCGCCTGTGAACTGGTCCGCAACGGTGTGATAGGCAAACTCGAGCGCATCACCTGCAAGGTCGGCGACCCGAGCCGCCCGTGCGACCTGCCCGAGGAAGCGATGGAGCCGGGGTTGGATTGGGACCGCTGGATCGGCCCGGCGCCGATGCGTCCCTACAACTCCGATCTCTGCCCGCGCGGCGTTTATGATGGCTACCCTAACTGGCGCTCGTTTGCCGAGTTCGGCGGCGGCACCGGCGTCTGCGACTTTGGCGCGCATCACTTTGATATCGCGCAGTGGGGGCTGGGCATGGATGAGAGCGGCCCGGTGGAAGTCCGGCCGCCGGAGAAACCCGACGCCCTGCGCGGTGCGGTGATGGTCTATGCCAATGGCGTCACCGTCCACCAAACGGCCGGCGGTGATGGCATGCGCTTTGGCGGGCTGAAGTTCTATGGCACGGACGGCCAAGTGGAGGCGGACCGCGGCAGCTTCGAGTTGGTGCGCGGCGCAGTGACCATGATCCAGGCGGCGCGTGCCGAGAAGGAATTTTTGGGCGATGCGAAGATCCGCCTCTATCACAGCAAGAACCATTGCGAGGATTTTCTCGCCCGGGTGGCGGATCGCAAGCCGCCGGTTGCCAGTGAAATCGTCGGCGGCCACACCGCCATCTGCTGTCACCTGATGAACCTCGCCTACGCCCATCGCAAAACCATCAAGTGGGATCCTGACAAAATCGCCTTCACCGACCCGTCGTGCGACCCCGCCTGGCTCACCAGCAACTATCGCGGCCAGTGGAAGGTGTGAGGGAGGATTGTGGATAGAACCCGAAATCCAAAGTTGAATTCCTGCTATGGCGGAAGAAAACCACGGATTACACGGATTTTTGGGTTTGGAATTTTCCACCTATTTCAATCCGTGAAATCCGTGAAATCTGTGAAATCTGTGAAATCCGTGGTTCAATTTTCCCGAAATCCCTACGGTCGCATTATTTATTGAAGCCGGTATAACAATCACCAGCGACGGTCGTAGACCGCCGCTACAATGAACCTCCTATGAAAAGAATCCTCATCACCAGCCTTATCCTAACAGCAATCCCGGGTGCGGGATTGGCCGCGCCGCGCGAATATCCGGTCAACCCGGTGCCGTTGAATCAGGTGCATCTCAATGATATTTTTTGGAAGCCGCGCATTGAGACCGATTGCCGGGTGACGGTGCCGGCCTGTTTCAAGAAATGCGAGGAAACCCGCGTCCCCAATTTCATGTGCGCGGCCAAGCTGAAGGACGGGGCATACAAGGGTGATCCGTTTGATGATTCCGATTTGTACAAGGTGGCGGAAGGCGCGGCTTACTGTCTGGCCTTTGCGCCCGACCCCGCGGCCCGCAAATACCTCGACGATTTGGTCGACCTGTTTGGCAAGGCCCAGCAGCCCGACGGCTATCTTTACACCTCGCGCATCATTCATGGCGACAAGGCCCCCGGCCGTGCCGGTCCGGTGCGCTGGCTCAACGAGATGGGCGGCGTCACCGGCGATGACAGCCACGAGTTGTACAATGCCGGCCACATGATAGAGGCCGCCGTCGCCCATTTCCAAACCACTAGCAACCGGGCGTTCCTCGACATCGCCATCCGCCTGGCAGACCTGATCGACAAGACCTGGGGACCGGGTGCCGGCCAGCTCAAGATATCCCCAGGCCATCAGGAAATCGAGCTCGCCCTGGTGAAACTCAGCCGCGCCACCGGCGAACAAAAATACCTCGACCTCGCGAAGTTTTTGTTGGATTGCCGCGGCCACTACCGCCGCCCGGAAGGCGTCAAACTCGCGTTCAAGGACGATTACTATTCTAACAAAGTTCCGCTGGTTGAGCTGACCCAGGCGGTCGGTCACGCGGTGCGCACCGGCTACATGCTATCCGCCATGACCGACGTCGCCGCGCTGACGGGTGACGCCGGCTACACCAAGGCGGTGGATGCCATCTGGGCGGACACGGTGGGCAGCAAACTCTATCTGCACGGCGGCCTCGGGTCCGGCGTCGGGATGTCGGAAGGCTTTGGCAATGCCTACGAGATGCCTAACAACGGATACAACGAGACCTGTGCGGCGATCGCCAACTGCCTGTGGAACGAGCGGATGTTCCTGCTGCACGGCGACGCCAAATACATCGATGTGCTCGAGCGCACGCTCTACAACGGGTTTCTCTCCGGTGTCTCGCTTTCCGGCGACGAGTTTTTCTATCCGAATCCGCTGGTTTCAACTGGCGGATACGGGCGCAAGAAATGGTTTGGCTGCGCCTGCTGCCCGGTCAATGTGAGCCGCTTCCTGCCGTCGGTGCCGGGCTTGCAATATGGCGTGCATGCCGACCAACTCTACGTCAACCTGTTTGTCGGCGGCAGCGCCGGGATGACCGTGGCGGACACCCGCGTGAAGCTCATTCAGGAGACCCGCTACCCGTGGGATGGCACGGTCAAGATGACCGTGGTTCCGGAGAAGCCCGCCACCTTCACCGTGCGCGTGCGCATCCCCGGTTGGGCGCGCAACCAACCGGTGCCCACCGACCTCTATCACTATGCGGACGCAACCCCGGCCGAGGTTTCCCTAACGGTCAATGGCCAGCCGCAACCGGTCCAAGTCG
>JBAXPF010000030.1:0-20710 GCA_037132955.1 Verrucomicrobiota bacterium
ATTGGCCAGAATTTCGCGCAAGTCCGCATCCAGCGGATTCCACCCTGCCCTGGCACCGGAGAGCTTGGCGTTGCCTTGGGCCAGGCAGAAATCCAACGCCCGCAATTTTTCCCGCACCCAGGCCCCGCGCAACGAGGTGCGCTCGATCATCACCCGCTCGTCTAACGATGCTTCGAACTTGCCGTGTCCCGGGAACAAGCACTCGGCCGCCCAGTCCAGCTGGGAGATGTATTCTATCGTGTCGGCCAGACTGCCACGGGTCTCATAAAACAAGGCTGACAATTCGGGCACCCGCACCAACCAGTCACCCATGCTGCAAAAGGTCGTTTGCAATTCGGACGAATCCACCGGCACCCCATAGCGTTGTGCCATCAACAACATCGACAGGGCCGCGCGGCTCTTTGCCTGCGGCGTCAAACATTCCTGCGTCTTGGCGTGTTGCAAGCCGCCGGTCTTGAGCACAATGCCATCTTCCGCCGGCACCTGCCGTCCGTTGCGCAACTCGCGCTCAATCACACCCCGCGCAAACACCGCCACCCGCCGCCGCGCCGAAAGCAAGCGCGCGCGCACCGCCGTGGCAAACTCAAAGCGCGTGATGTCATCCGCCGCCTCACCTAACATTTCACCAAACGAGCAAAAATCGTCGAAGTCTAGCACGTCCTGCGGGTGATTTCCGGTCAGATTCTCCGGTTCCGGCCCGCGCCGCAGATGGACCCATGAGCGGATCCGCAGCAGGAATTCATAGGCGTCCACATCGCGTGCATCCGGCAACCCCGCATAGATCTCGTGGCTGTGCCGGAAGTCCTTGCCAGCCAAGGTCCAGACGCCACCCAAAAACAAGCGCAGGCTGTCGTTCTTGATATCGAAGCTGCTGAGGTTTTCGCTCACAGCGGCAGCGGCTTCCCAATGTTTTTTCCAGAACCCGCGGACGTGGAGGAAATGCTCGAACGGATCATAGGTCGCACGGATCCGCTCGCGGAAAATTTGCTCCAGACCGCACGGATCAAACACCGGCGCCATGTCGAGAAATGAATTGAGCTGCTTTTCCGCCAACTCCGGAACATCATCCAAACCAAACGGCAGCGGAATGAAGGAAAATCCATGCCGCTCCAGAAACGCGTCCGTGTGCAGCGTCTGCCGTTGCAATTCTAACAAGAACGGGTTGCCTTCCAAAGCATCGTCAAAGAGAAAGGCGATGTCGAGGTCCGAACACGGCGTGACCTCACCGCGACCGGTGCCGCCGATGGCGACTACGGCGAAGGGCTTGTCATAGCCGCAGAGGTGCTGCTGTTGCTCCGCCCATTGGCCGACCATGGCGGTGTAGATCGCGGTGCGGGCCCGCACCAGCGCCCGACCATTGTCCAAATCCTGGCTTTTGATCCACGCGTCATTTTCCGCGATGAGGTGCCGATACGCCACCAGCGGCCCGAGTTCGCGGACCACCTCCAACACCCGGCTTGCCTCACTGCCATTCATCATGAAAATTCCCGCCGCATCGGCGCGCCACAGCCGTGACAGATCCACCTGCCTTCGTCCACCGTAAAATGCGCACGTGCCCGCTTGTCACAGGGTTCTAACAAATCACTGCCGGCAGATTTTCTCGCTGACGCGTGGGTTCAACTTCTGTGGGTTCGCCAGTCCCGCGGTGCGCTGCCGGTGAGATTGCGGAACACGCTGGAAAAATAGGCACTGGAGGCAAAGCCGCAATCCATCGCGATGGCGGTGATGTTTTTGTTACTTCCGGTCAGCAGGCGTTTGGCCTTTTCCACCCGCACTTGCTGCAGATGGGCCATTGGTGCGAGGTTGGTCAACTTCCGGCAATGATGGGCAAAGCGCGTGCGCTTGAGACCGGCCTGTGCGGCCATGGTTTCCAAGGTCCACGGTTCATCTATCTGTTTTTTCAAGCGCTCCAGAAACATCGCCACGCTCCGCTCACCGAGCATCAGCGACGTCCGGCGGGGCGGGTTCCGGGTGCGCAGCAGTTCCAGCACGCAGACTAACAGCTCGTTGATCAGCAAGGCCAGCCGGGACAACGGGGGCTGACCGGATCGGGCACACTCCACCAGGTGGCCGAGCGCGGCGAAGCACCTGCCGATCTCAGGGGTGCCCGGCCAAACCGGATGCTCGTTCTCGCGCAATAGGGAAGTGAGCTCCTTGAGATCCGGCCTCGACAACACCAACCACGGCGGCCAGCTCCAGGCGCGATGCGGTTGGCGCACTCCAACATCCAGAATCAACCAGTAGAGACGACTGGCGGTCACCCGCGGAGTGCCCACACTGTGCGGTTGCCAGGGACGGGTGAGGGTGAGGTGACCCGGGGACAGGGGATGGGAATGCCCGTCGACAACGAAGCCAAGATGGCCGTTATCAAGATAAGTGATTTCAATTCCCTCATTGCGGTGCTCGGCGAGTCCCCAGGTCTGGTCGTGCGCGGCGTCCCAATAGCCGATGCTGCTCACTTGAGGCAATGCCTTGCCGGGCAACGGATCGCCCGGATAAGCCCCACGCGCCAGCGCCACCAGGCGCAGCTCGCCCGCGTCCGCCGCCGCCGCCAGAGGATCACAGGTATCGGCTCGATGCCTCGTGTCCGTCGCGTGAAAAACCGGTGCGCGCGCTGCCATGTTGCAAATTTTACCACTGGACGCACCCGCAAGACAAACCTTTTGCAAGAACGGCTCGCGCGATATCGTATGGCGTCGAGTGCGGCACCGTCGCACAAGCCGCCACGAGCATCGCCCATCTCCGCGCGCTTTTATACTCATCGGGGCACCACGCCGCCATGAAACTCCTGCTTTGTTGTCCACTGGCCATCGCCTTGATGGCTGTGGCGTCCGCTGCCGATGCGCCGCCGCAGCATTGGGATGCCCTGCCCGCCGAGCCCGCGCTGGTCCCCCTGGGCGCGGCGGACGGGTCGCTGGTCGCACTCTGGCAGCAGGCCGCTCATCCTAACAAACCCTACATCGCCCAACTCTATGCGCCCGGGGGAAAGTCCCTTCCGCTGCTCGCGGACTCACCTCCGGATCATTTCCATCATCATGGCCTGATGTTTGCCCTCGGCGCCGATGATACGGATTTCTGGTCCGAAAAAGGGATCAAGAATGCCGGACGCCAGGAAGTGGCGGAATCCGTGGCCACACCGGCGGGCGATGGCTTCACCCAAAGCCTGCGCTGGCTCGCCACGGATGGCACGCATTTGTTAGATGAAGCCCGCAGCGTGCGGGTCCGCGCCACGGGCAAGGGGGCGGAGGCGGTGCATTGGCTTGATTGGCAATCCACCCTGAGCCCGGCGGCCGGGCGCGCGAGTGTCCGCTTGTCAGGCAGCCATTACTTCGGGCTCGGCATGCGGTTTCTGCCGGCATGGGATAACAAATCCGAATTCCTGTGGGCCGCCACCGCCGGGCAGGCGGTGGTGCGCGGTGACGAGAAACTCACGCCCGGCGCGTGGGCCGCAGTCCGCTGTGAAATCGACGGCCAGCCGGTGACCGTGCTCATGATCGATCACCCGGCGAATGCGCGGCCCGTGCGGTGGTTCACGATGGGCCGGCCGTTTTGTTATCTATCCGCCGCGCTGGGGCTTGACTCGACTCCGGCGAACCTGGCCGCCGGCGAGCGCTGGACCTTGCGCTACGGCCTTGCTTTGATCTCTGGCCCCGCTGACGCGGCCCGTCTGGCCAAGCTGGCCGCTGAATGGCTGGACTCCCATCCGTTTCCAACAGTAGAAAAAGCACCCCCCGCCAAACCATGAACCAGCCATCTGCAATCAACAACTCAGCATCCTCCGTATCGCGGCGCCGTTTTCTCAAACAGGCCGTCGGTGCCAGCACGGTTTTCGCCGTGCCCAACATCATGACCACCCCGTTGTTTGGTGCCGACGCACCCAGCAACCGCGTCAACCTTGGTCAGATCGGTTGCGGCAACATCGGCAGCAACTATCACATTCCAACATTGCGCAAGATGGCTGACGTGCGGATTGTCGCCGTGGCGGATGCTTACAAGAGCCGGCGCGACAATGCCGCCGCCAAACTCAACGCGCAATACGGCGAGGGCACCGTCAAAGCGCACGCCGATTTCCGGGAACTCCTGGCTCGTGCGGACGTGGACGCGGTCATCATTGGCGCTCATGACCACTGGCACACCCCGATGTCCATCGCAGCCGCCAAGGCCGGCAAGGATGTCTATTGCCAGAAACCGCTGGCGCTCGATTACAGTCTAACAAAAACCCTGCGGCAGGTCATCAAGGACAAGCAGCGGATTTTCCAGTTTGGCACCCAATACCGCTCCGGGGGTCCCAACGGCAGATACCGGCGCATGGTCCAACTGGTTAGAAACGGCTACATCGGCCAACTCCAGCGCATCGACCTGTGGAGCCGGGACGTGTCGTTCAACGTGGGCAGCTATCACGTCAAGCCCTACGGCTCGGCCGCTGAGATTCCGGTGCCGGCGGATCTTGATTTCGACGCCTGGATGGGGCCCTCGGAAATGGTGCCCTACACAGAGGATCGGGCCACGGAGTGGGGTGGCTACCATTGCCCCGAGACCTCGCTGGGGTTCATCGCCGGGTGCGCCATTCACGAACTGGGCCTCGCCCAATGGGCTAACAAAGCCGACCACACCAGTCCTGTTAGGTATGCCGGCACCGGCACGGTCCCACAGGAGGGGATCTTCCGGACGCTCGAGCGCTGGGACGTGGCGTGTGATTACGCCAACGGGGTGAAACTTCGCTTCATGGATTGCCGGACGGCCAAGGCGGCATGCGGCGCCACTCTCCCGCGGGCATGGGAAGATGGCGATGGCATCATCTTTCATGGCAGCGAGGGCTGGATCAGTGATGCGGAGGGCTTTTGTGCCAGCAACCAGGCCCTCTGGAAAATGGATTTCAAGCCTGAGGACGAACAACTCATGATTTCGCCCGAACACAACCGCAACTTCATCGATTGCGTCAAGTCGCGCGAGGAAACCATCTGCCCGGTCGAAATGGCGATCCGCTGCGATGCCATCCCCCATCTGGCGGACATTGCGGCGCGCACCGGTCGCGTCATCGAGTGGAACCCGGAGAAGGAGGAAATCATCGGCGACGCCGAAGCTGCAAAAATGCTCACACGTCCGGCGCGGGATAAGTGGAAGGTCTGGTGAATGCCGCCACAGCAACACCTTTCCCAAATAACAAAATGAGATCATGAACCCAACAACCAACCGGCCGCTGAGCCGCCGCCAATTCATTCGCGCCACCGCCGTCCCGCTCGTGGCGCTCGCACTGCCCGGCTTGTCGAATCCCGCCCGTGCCGCGCAAGATGCAGCTTGGCGCATGCGCCTGACCTTGTCCTCGGTGATGTTCGCCGAACTTCCCTTTGAGGATGTCTGCGCGCGGACGGCCAAGCTGGGGTTTGAGGCCATTGACATCTGGTGCCCGTTCGACCACTGCAAGCATCTATCTGATGTGGCAACGCGCCTCGGCCCCGACGGCTTGAAGCAAGTGCTTGCCACCCACAAGCTCGCCCTGGGCAGCTTCACGACTTACTGCACGCCATCCGAAGCGGTCGGGTTTCCCGCCTATGCGGAATTCATCGGCAAGTTCGGTGGCGGCCTGGTGGTGCGGGAGTCGCAATACATCCACGTCAAACCGCAGGATCTCACCACGAAGATGCGCGAGTTCTTTGAAAAGCTCAAGCCGCAGATCGAGTTGGCCGCCCAGGCCAAGGTGCGTCTGGCCATTGAAAACCATGGCGGTGCCCTGTTAGGTACGCCCGACTCGTTCAAGGCGTTTGTGGACCTCAACCCCGCACCTGAACACGTCGGGGTGGGGGTGGCGCCGTATCACCTGCAAGACATCAAAGCCTCGGTGGAGGAGGTGATTCGCATCGCCGATTCGCAATTGCTCTTTTTCTATGCCTGGCAAAAGGCCGACGGCATCAACCAGCTTCCCGGCCACGGCCCGGCGGATTTTGTCCCTTGGCTCAAGGCCCTGGCAAACATCAACTATCAAGGCTGCGTCAGTCCGTTCATGCACGGCAATATGAAGCCGGAGGAAATGACGGCGGGCCTGACCAAAGCCTGCACCTATCTGCAAGAATGCCGCGCGAAAGCAATCGCCACTTAGCATAATATGAGTGACCCAATCTATCATGCATTGACCCGCCGGACTTTCCTCGCCCGGGCGGCCGCGACGTTGAGCGCGCCGCTGATCATTCCGACCGGCCGCCTGCTTGGGGCGGAGGCACCCAGCAAGCTCTTGAACATCGCGGTGATCGGCTGTGGCTGGCGTGCCACGCAGGTTCTGCTCCAGAACCAACCGTATGCGGGCGTGCGCTTTGTCGCCACTTGCGATCCGTTCAAGGATAAGGCGGAAAAATTCGCCAAGGGCTTGAACGCGAAATACACCACGGATGCCTGCAAGCCTTACAGGGATTTCCGCGAGATCATCGGCAACAAGGACATTGATGGCGTCGCCGTCTTCACGCCCGACCACTGGCACGTGCCGGTCGCCATCCATGCGGCCCGCTATCACAAGGACATGTATGTCGAAAAACCCCTCGGCGTGGCCATGACATGGGCATGGAAACTGCGCGAGGAGATCGAGAAAAGTAAAATTGTTTTCCAATACGGCACGCAGCAGCGCTCGGCCAAGGTGTTCCGGCGGGCGTGCGAAATCGTGCGCAACGGCTACCTCGGCAAAGTCACCAGCGTTGACGTGTGGTGTAACGGACTTGACCCCAAGACCCACGTCGCCACGCGTGAAGACAAGGTGCCGGATGGCTTCGATTACGACTTGTGGACCGGCCCGAGCGCGCTGCGCCCCTATCAGCCGGAACGGGTGGAACACACCGGCGCCTGGTATTGTTATGACACGGCGCTGGGTTTCATCGCCGGGTGGGGCGCCCATCCGCTGGATATCTGCCAATGGGGGCTCGACATGGATCACACCAGTCCCGTCAGTTATGCCGGCACCGGACTCGTCCCACAGGCGGCGGATGAACTCTATAACACCACCCGCTCGTGGGACATCCAATGCGCCTACGCCAACGGCATCAAAATGCGCTTCATGGATGACATCACGGCCAAGCCGGTGGTCACGGCATACCACTGCGTCTATCACGGCCACGGCACCGTTTTCCATGGCGAGGACGGCTGGCTCGGCGTGGACCGCGATGGCATGTATTCCCATGATAAGAACAAGCTGCGCGCGGTCGAACTCAAGGCCGGCGACACCCGCCTGCCGGTGAGTGACAGCCACTTCGACAACTTCCTCACCTGCATGCGCTCGCGTGAAAAGACCGTCAGCCCGTTCGAGGCCGCCATCCGCTCGGACACCATCAGTCACCTATCCGACATCGTGGTGCGAACCGGCATCCCCCTCAAGTGGGATCCCAAGACCGAGAAGATCATCGACGCCACACCGGCCCAGACCGCTATGCTGGATCGTCCGATGCGCGAGGCCTATCAGATCAAGGCATGACCGGCTGAAGGAGTAGTCCGCACAGTCCCCTGTGCGGTCTTCGGCTTGCCGGAACAAATCCGGATTTCCAGCTGCATGAGGATTCCCTGCGCCGCTATCGCCGCATGTGCCGTGCCAATGCCTTGCCGGTCGGGGTGGCGGCGGATTTTTCTAACAAAATTGGCGTTCCTTCCGCCACGAGTCGGCCGCCATGGATGCCGCCACCGGGGCCGAGTTCGATGACCCAGTCCGCGGCGGCAATCACATCCAGGTGATGCTCGATGACGAGCACGCTGTGGCCCGCATCACGCAGGCGGAAGAACGCGGCGAGCAAGCGTTCGACGTCGCCGAAGTGCAGCCCGGTGGTCGGTTCGTCAAACAGATAGAGTGTGTGCGGCGCTTGCGGACGGGCCAGTTCGACGGCCAGCTTGAGTCGTTGTGCCTCGCCGCCGGAGAGCGTGTTGGCAGCCTGCCCGAGTTGCAGATAGCCGAGGCCGAGGTCTTCCAGAATTTCCAAGATCCGATGGAGCTTGGGGATGGGCCGGAAAAACTGCCGCGCCTCGGTCACGGCTAGATCGAGGATGCCGGAGATGGGTTTGCCCTTGTAGGTCACTTCGAGGGTTTCGCGGTTGAAGCGCTTGCCGTTGCATGCCGGGCATGGCACCCACGCGTCCGGTAAGAAGTGCATCTCGATCTTGAGCCGGCCATTGCCCTGGCAGCGCTCGCAGCGCCCGCCCGCCGCATTGAAGCTGAAGCGCCCCGGCCCGTAGCCGCGCTGCTTGGACAGCGGCAGCTTGGTGAACAACTCGCGCACCAAATCAAACGCGCCGGTGAACGTCGCCGGATTGGAGCGCGGGCTGCGGCCAATCGGCGATTGGTCAGCCACCACGCATTTTCCTAACAATTCAATCCCGTCGATCCGGTCATGTGCGCCCGGGGTTTCGCCGGCACCATTGAAATGGCGGGCGAGGGCGCGGCGCAGAATCTCATCGGCGAGGGTGGACTTGCCGCTGCCGCTCGGGCCGCACAGACACACCAGCCGCCCTAACGGAATGGCCACGTCGAGGTTTTGCAGATTGTGCTCGCGTGCGCCGCGCACCACCAGCGAGCCCAAGGGCGAGCCGCCGGGTGGTGTTCTGGCAGGTGTTGCCAGATCGCCGCGCAACCAATGACCGGTGGGAGAATCGATTTCCGCGGGCGCACCAAGCCCCATCACGCTGCCGCCGGCCGCACCGGCACCGGGCCCCATGTCGATCACATGATCGGCGGCGCGGATGATTTCCGCATCGTGTTCCACCACCACCACCGTGTTGCCGAGATCGCGCAAGCGGGTCAGGGCACCGATGAGACGCGCGGTGTCGGCCGCGTGCAAGCCGATGCTCGGTTCATCCAACACGTAGATCACGCCGGAGAGACCGGCACCGAGTTGGCTGGCCAAGCGGATGCGTTGCGTCTCGCCGCCCGCAAGCGTGCCGCTGGCGCGGTCCAGTGTGAGGTAGTCCAAGCCCACCTCTTCAAGGAATGCGAGACGGTTGCGCACATCCTCCGCGAGGCGTTTGCAGACCGCAGCCTTGGCGGGGTCCGGCTTGAAGCCATCGAGCCAGGCGCTGGCCTCGCCCACGGCCAGCCCGCAAAAATCCTGAATCCCTAACCAACGAGCGGCGGTGCCCTCGATGCGCACCGCCAGCCACTCCGGCTTCAGGCGTTGGCCACCGCACACCTGGCACGGCCGGTGGGCCATCACCCGGCCTGCATCACAAAACATCTCGGAGCCCAGCCCCTCGCAGGCGGTACAGGCGCCCACGTGCGAGTTGAAGGAAAAATGTTTGGGTGAAAGCTCGCCCACCACAAACCCGGTCCGTGGATTGCGATACGAGGTTTGGAATGAGATGTCCCGCCACGCGTCCGCGCCCGGCTCCTGGATGGCCGCGCGCGCTTCGCTGCCGCACAGGCGCAGGGCCGTTTCCACCGAGTCCGCTAGGCGCGATGCCACGCCCGCGCGAATCACAAAGCGATCCACCACGATCTCCACGGCCCCCGGCACCTCCGGCCACAATCTAGCGGCCTCTTCAATCTCT
The DNA here is from genome assembly GCA_037132955.1 of Verrucomicrobiota bacterium. Taxonomy (GTDB): domain Bacteria; phylum Verrucomicrobiota; class Verrucomicrobiia; order Verrucomicrobiales; family Akkermansiaceae; genus Luteolibacter. Next base: position 9,511 of record JBAXPF010000030.1, read on the forward strand.
AACACATCGCCAGCCACCCGCACCCGGATGTATCCCTGCCGCTGCAAGTCCGCGAGCAAGCGCGCGGGCTCCGTGAGTTCCTCCGACGGCAAAGGTGCCAGCAACATCACTTTGCTCCCTTCCGCCAGCGCCGCAAGCACGGTCACGATATCCGCCGCGCTCATGCGTTGCAGTCGCTCGCCGGTCTGTGGGTCATGCGGAACGCCTGCCGCCGCCCACAGCACCCGCAGGTAATCAAAGATCTCGGTTGCCGTGGCCACCGTCGAGCGCGGATTGAGTCCGCCGCTGCGTTGTTCGATGGCAATCGCCGGGCTCAGTCCCTCAATCGCATCCACATCGGGTTTTTCTAACTGATCGAGAAACTGCCGGGCATACACCGAGAGCGATTCCACGTAGCGGCGCTGGCCCTCGGCATACAACGTATGAAAGGCCAGCGAGGACTTGCCCGAGCCGCTCGGCCCGGTGATGACCACGAGTTTGCCGCGCGGGATATCGACGTCGATGTTCCGCAGGTTGTGCTGGCGGGCTCCGTGAATCCGAATGGCGTCCACCCGCCTAGAAGAATCCACGGCGGCGCAAGTTCCAAGTTCCAAACTTCAAAATCCGCGCTATGCTGGTGCCGTGACGCTTCTTGACCGCTTCCTCGACCCCGCCACCGTCTCACTCAAAATCTGTGGCATCACCCGCCAAGCCGATGCCGAGCAACTCGTGACGCTAGGTGTCGAGGCGCTTGGCGCCAACTTCTGGCCCATGTCAAAACGCTATCTGCCGCCTGCCAACGCTGCCTGGCTGCGAGATCTGGCAGGCAGGATTCTGCGGGTTGGCGTCTTCGTCAATGCTCCCGCCGAGTTGCCGTTGCGCCTCATCCGCGAGGGCTTGCTCGATGTGATCCAAATTCACGGCGACGAATCCGTCGCGGATATCGCGCCCTATCGCGCCGCCAACATTCCATTCATCAAGGGCATCGGCGTCAAATCGCGTGCTGACCTCGCCCACGCCACCGGCTATGGTGCTGCCGCCCTTCTGCTTGATGCCCATGCTCCAGGCGTCTATGGCGGCACCGGCGAAGTCTTTGATTGGAACGTCGCCACTCAATTCCGCGAACAACATCCCGCCATCCCTATCATTCTCGCCGGGGGTATCGTGGCGGAAAATGCCGCGTTGGCGGCCCGCAGCGTGCGGCCCGCCGCACTCGATGTGGCATCCGGTGCCGAGTTCACTCCCGGCATCAAGGACTTCGCTAAAGTTCAAGCGCTGCTGGAAGCGGTAAAGGCTGGTTAGACAGAAGATCGCTTCGCTCCAAGACAGAAGACAGAAGACAGGAGACAGGAGACAGGAGACAGGAGACAGAAGACAGAAGACAGGAGAAAAGATGGAGATGTGCTTCGCTCTCTGCTGTAATGATCCGTCCGATCGGTCCGATCCGACGGATTCTTCTGCTCTTGTCTTCCGTCTTCTGTCTTCTTATCTTCTGTCTTTCTTCCTCCCCCATGCTCACCGATAGCCACTGCCACCTCGCATCCCAGCGTTTTGCTCCTGAAGAAATCCCCGCGTTGATCGAGCGTGCGCAAGCCGCGGGAGTCAGCCGCCTGATCACCCTGGCCACTTCACTCGACGATCTTGATGCCAACCTGACGCTAGCGCAAACTCCCGGCATCCATGCCTGCATCGGCATCCATCCATGTGATGTCCACCATGCGCCGGACGATGCCACCACCCGGCTCGAAGCCTTTGTCAGAGATCCACGGGTGTGTGCGATTGGCGAGAGCGGTCTCGATTATTTCCACGCCGCGCCCGCAGGTTGGGAGGAGGCCGCCTTCCGCGAACGCCAGTGCACGTTGCTGCGCCAACACTTCGAACTGGCCGCCGCAGCCAAGCTCAATATCGTCATCCATACCCGCGACCGCAGCGGATATGCATCGTTTGAAGACGCGCTTGCCATCTACGCGGAGTTCCGGCAGCAGGTCCGCGCGGTCTTCCATTGTTTCATCGGCCCATGGGCCAATGCCAAACGGGTGCTTGATCACGGCGGCCTGGTTTCCTTCGGCGGGGTGAGCACCTTTAAAAACGCCAGGGACATCCGCGATACCATCGCCCATTGCCCTGACGGCGGCTTCTTGTTAGAGACCGACTCGCCGTATCTCGCCCCCGATCCACATCGCGGCCAACGCAACGAACCCGCTTTCATGCGCCACACGGCCGAGCGCATCGCCGCCCTGCGCGATGAATCACTCACCGCACTCGCCGCACACACCCATCTCGCCGCCGATGATTTTTTCCGATTTCCTTCCAACATGATTTGAATAAAGTGTGCCTGTCACAGCGTTTCACCCTCACGCGAGATACGCAGCGCGTCACGAGTGCCCACATCCCTCACCAACCTGCAATCCAACCCGCTCAATCCACTGTCATGAAGTCTCCCCGCATGCTCCTTGCCTCAGCTTTTGCCATCTCATTGGTCTCCTGCGCCAACCCGAACAACAATTACGACACGGGCAATCTCCCGAACTCCCCGGACGGCGGCCGGCCAGCCGTGGCTAACAACAGTGCAAACCCGCCCGTGCAAGCGACCAACCCGACCTATGACACTCCCGCCGCGTATGAGGAAAGCCTTGCAGCGCCAGTTGCCACCGTCACGCCGGAAGCGTTGAAGCCGCCGGTGGCAACGCCACCCGCGAAGCATCCGGCCACGACTGCTGCTGTTCCGCACGGAGCCACGGTGCACACCGTGGTGGCAGGTGACACGCTCGGTGGCATCGCGCGCAAATACAAGGTTCCGGCGGCCTCCATCAAACAAGCCAACGGCATGACCAAGGACACCGTCGTGCTCGGCAAGAAGTTGCAGATCCCCGCGCATTGAGCCCATCCCGTCCCTCACCGGGAGTCACCGCGTTTCCGAAACCCAACATTTCCATCATGCGTTGCACCACCACGGTCATCCTGCTCAGCGCCGCCATTGCAGGCGCGGTGGATGCCGCGGAAAAACCCCGGCAAGCCGCCGCGCCACCGGCAGCGGTTCATGCGCCCAAGGCCGATCCGCGCGAAGCCGCGCTCGCACGTCTGTTCTCCGAACGGGAATCGGCCGCCACCTTGCAAGCCGCCATCGAGCAAGCACGCAAGCAAGGCATCAGTGAGCAAGTCATTCTCGAAGCACGCTTCCTCTTCCTCGTGGATCGGCACGACGATGAGGGCCTGGTCGCGTTGCTTCCGGAGTTCGCCAAGCGCCGCGCGACGTTCACTCCCGAGGTGTCAAAAATCTTCGCCTTCAAGGAAGACTGGCTTGCCGTCAACGAATACCTGGAGGCGCTCGCCGCTCTCAAGATGGGTGACAAAGACACATTCAAGAAACACATCACCGAAGCCTTCTGGCTCAGCCCAAGGCAAGGCGCGGCCTTCGCCCCGCACATCGACCGGCTGCGTCTCGAGGAAGTCATGCACTCTATCAAAATCGATTTCTCCCAGGAGTTTGCAACAATCAATTCCGCAAAGCCCGAATCTCTAAAAAATCTCATCGGTGACAACCAGGCGCTGGTGCTCCACTTCTGGTCCCCATGGAGCAACGAGAGCGAGGCCGCGATGCCGGACTTCATGCGCGCCGCGAGGGAACTTCTTTCTAACAATATTGCCGTGGCCTCCGTTCTTCCCGAGGATTCTTCCGCAATCCTTGCCGATGCCCGCGCCACACTCAAGACCCTCGGCAAAAATCCACCAGGCGCTTGGATTATCGATAGAAAATCCCATTCACTCAATCGCGTCCTGCGTGTGCAAACATTCCCCACCATGGTCATCGTCGCCACCGATGGACGCATTCTGTTCAATGGCCATCCCGCCGAAGACACACTCTGGGAGACGTTGCACAAAATCAATCCAACAATCCGCCGCCCCGCTCTTGCCGATGGCGCAAACACCCCGTGACGCGGCAATTACGACTCCCATAGTAATTCAAATAAATTTAAAAAAATTGAAGTTAAATTTTTCTTTAAAATCGATACTTTAATACTTGACGGTTATCTTAAATTTGTGTGTTCTTCTTGCGCAAGCAACGAGACCCACCGCATGGCACGCATCGCGCAACCCACCAATCTTGAACTTCAAGCCCTCGCGGTCCTGTGGCATCACGGGCCATCGACGGTGGCATTGATTCATGAGTTGATGCCGGATGGCAAGCCGCGCGCCTACACCACGGTGCTCACCGTCATGCAAAACCTCGAGCGGAAGAAACTCGTCAAGCGCACGCCCGTGGGACGTGCGCATGTGTACGAGTCCAACTGCCCGCGGGAGCTCGTCATCAAGCAGGCGACCGCGGACTTTCTAACCAATGTTTTCGGAGGGCGTCTCGCTGAGGCGGTTCTCGCAATCATCTCCACCGGCATCTTGACGCCGGAAGAGAAAACAAACATCGAACGTAAACTCGAACACGAACAACACAAAACAATGGCTGCAAAAAAAACAGCAAAGAAGGTCGCGGCTAAGCCAGCGAAGAAAGCGGTGAAACAAGTTGCCAAGAAAGCAGCGGTCAAAAAGGCCCCTGCCAAAAAGGCGGCCAAAAAGGCCCCTGCCAAAAAGGCGGCCAAAAAAGCCCCTGCCAAAAAGGCAGCGAAGAAAGCGGTGAAGAAAGTGGCAAAGAGCGCCAAGAAGGCTCCTGCCAAAAAGGCCGCCAAGAAGACCGTAGCCAAAAAGGCACCTGCCAAAAAAGCAGCGGTCAAGAAGGTAGCCAAACCGGCTGTGAAGAAGGTTGCCAAGAAGGCCGCCAAGAAGGTTGCGAAGAAGGTTGCCAAGAAAGCCGCCAAGAAAGCGTAATCCAAGCAACGGCGATCTGACGCCTGCTGCAATTGCGTGTTAAAGCGCGTGGCAGGATCAAGTTGCCAAATTGTTTCATGATTGGCGGGAGGTCCTCGGGCCTCCCGCCCATTTCATATCCGGCCATAAAACACTTGAGGTTCAGCGTTCCATATTTTTCACTGCCTGCCACCCCGTCCTCCCCCCATGTTTGACTCCATCCATGCCGCCCCCCCCGATTCCATCCTTGGTCTAACCGAAGCCTGGAAGCATGACCCGAATCCACTCAAGGTGAATCTTGGGGTGGGGGTTTATAAGGACGCCGCGGGCAATACGCCCATTCTTGCTTCGGTGAAGGCGGCGGAAGCCGCGATTTTGCACGCCGCGACCACCAAGTCCTACATGCCCATCAGTGGGGCTCCGGAATATGCCCGCTGCGTGCAGGAAATGATCCTCGGTGCCGGGCATGAGATCATTCAAGCGGGTCGTGGCCGCACCGCGCACACGCCAGGGGGCACGGCCGCCCTGCGTGCGGGCGCGGACTTTCTGAAAAAGCTGATCCCCGCCGCGACCGTGTGGATGAGTGCGCCGACTTGGGCCAATCACAAGGGCGTGTTTGCCGCCGCGGGATTTCCCAGCGCGGATTATCCCTACTATGATGCTGCTAACAAAGGTCTGGATTTCGCACGGATGGAGGAGACCCTGGAGAGGATCCCTGCGGGTGACATCGTATTGTTGCACGCCTGTTGCCACAATCCGAGCGGGGTAGACCTCGATGCGGGGCAGTGGCGGACGGTGGCGGCCATCGCCGCCCGCCGTGGGTGGTTGCCGTTCCTTGACTTCGCCTATCAAGGGTATGGCGATGGACTCGAACCAGACCGTGCCGGCGTGCTGGCGCTCGCCGCCGCCTGTCCCGAATTCCTCGTCGCGAGTTCGTTCTCGAAAAACTTTGGTCTCTATCAGGATCGCACCGGTGCTCTCACGCTGGTGGCCGGATCCGCCGCTGCTGCCAACAACGCGTTCAGCCATGTGGAAGGAGTCATCCGCGTCAACTACTCCAATCCGCCGGCCCACGGCGGCCTCATTGTCAGCCGCATTCTAACAGACCCGAGCCTGCGCGACCAATGGCTGGGAGAATTGACCGCGATGCGCGAGCACATTGCCGCCACCCGGCATCAATTCGTGGCTGCGCTTGCCAGCCACGGCGTGGCTGGCGATTTTTCCTTCATCGCGCGCCAGAAGGGTATGTTCTCGTTCAGCGGCCTGAGCGACGCCCAGGTTAAGTTCCTGCGGGACGCCAGAAGCATCTACATCGTCGGTGGCGGGCGCATCAACGTGGCCGGCATCACCTCGCAAAACCTTGAATATCTTTGCACCTCTATCCGCGAAGCCCTCGCCATTCCATAATCAGGGAATGGGGGGTCTCGCTCACATGCAGTTGGGAAGTGCCTTTCCGCACAAAGTCCAAAAAAGGGGTTGCATCTTGGGCGCGGTCTATTCTAGCTTCGCCCGCCCACAGCACAGGCATCCGGCGCGGTTAGCTCAGTGGTAGAGCACCTCCCTGACACGGAGGGGGTCACAGGTTCGAACCCTGTATCGCGCACCATGGCGAAAGTGCATAGAGCTGTAAGGGATTGATCGAAAACCCGAAGCGCGATGACGGCCGACTGCCCCCTAAAGAGCTCCCTGCAATTTTCTAACGGTGCTACTTTCGGCCATTCGGACCTTGGCCATGCCTGAGCGCGTCCGCCAGTTTATCCGCCGCGTCGGGCCTGAGGCCGGAGCGGTCAAGGCTGCGGGGTTTCCTATGGCTTGACCTTCAACCCGGCTTTCACGGCAAGGGCTTTTTGGCGGGCGTCGAAGGTGAGGAAGTTCTTGATTCCAAGGGCCACGGCGGCGGCGACGTGCAACACGTCGAAGCCGCGTGTGCCAAGTGTATTGGAATGCGCCGCGCTGAGGGTTTCCGCCCCGGCGTAAACCTCCGCCCATGCAACGGGGGTTTCGACAAGTGCCCCGCTCCGCGTGTCAGCTTCGACCGAGTCTAGCAGGTTTTGGCATTCAGCCGGGGTGATTTCACGCCGAAAAACGGCGAGGCGGAAGGCATTGCGCAGTTCGTGCCGTTGCAACGGGGTGATAACCAGCGCGGCTTCAAGGGTTGTGGTAACCCGCCCCGCATGCGCCGTGTTCGCGTCCTGGGCGTAAAGCGAAAAGAAAAAACTGGTGTCGGCATAGGCTACCATCGGCTTGCCTCCCGTTCCTCTAAAATGATATTGGGGATGATCCTATCCCCGAAGATGGCCTTGGCGCGGGCCGCAAAGTCCGGCATCTTGAACTTGGCCGGGGCCTCGGGCCGTGGCGGGCAAATGCGGGCTACCGGGCGGGTCCGGTTCAACACTGTGACTTCCTCCCCTTGCGCGACCAACGCCAAGACCGCGCTGAAGTCGTGGTGGACTTGCCGAATGGTGACTGTCTTCATGTGCCACAGGATGTCCCACGCCGAAGGTCGCGTCAAGCGCCGGATGCGGGTTTATTCCACTCGCGTCAAAGCAAAGGAGCGCGTTGCTTCTGCGACTTTAGACGTTTAGACGTTCAGACGTTCAGACGTTCAGACGTTCAGACCTTCGACTCTCCATTTTCATTGAGTCACATGATTTGCTGAAGTTGGCATCACATGCAGGGAAGCTCGACGCGCTTGGAATACTGGAAGGAGTTCTTGGCCATGAATTTGGTCATGGCGGAGCCGACGAGGTCGGTCCGGCTGCGCAATTGTTGCATGCCGGCGTCCGAGATGACGGTGAGGGAGACTTCCATGGCCGCGACCCGGCCGGCTTTCAATTCATCTATCGTGACGTCCGGGGAGGGGGTTGAGGCGAGGTCCAGACCGCTGCCCAGGATATGGAACTCAGTCACCCGGCCTTTGCCGGCCGTGGGCCCGAGTGAGACGGGCACCGTCAGCTTGGAGACCTTGCCGGCGCCTGAGTCGCGGGTGACCTCGATGTGGAAGATGATGCTGTATTGATAGATGTTTTCACAGACGAAGTTCTTCAGGTCGGGGACTTTGGTGCTGTAGGCTTGGAAGGCGGTTTCCAGCGAGCTTTTGCCGAGGAGATTGTCGAAGGCATCGTTGGGATTGACCAGCAAGCGATAGAGGGTGAAGGTTGCAAAATTGTTATCAGAGCCGCCGCTGATGGGATCCTTGTATTGGAGTTGATAGGAAACGCAGGAGACATCGCCGCCCTTGTCATCGGTGGTGTTGATTTTCCCGTCGTAGCGGTCGGTGGCCGCAGTGAAGAAGATGAGGGTGGCGGTGTTGGAGCTTCGAGTGGAGTCGTTGCCGGGCAATTTCGGGGCGGTCTTGGCCGACAGCCATTCGTAGGTGTTGCCCCTGCGGGTGACGAGTGATTCGAAATCCTTGGCGATGGAATCCACCATGAACTTGGCCTGGCGGGCCGCACGGATTTCCGAGCGGCCACGATTCCATGAGTCGATGGCAATCGCCGTCACCGAAATGAGCACATACGCGATGATGGTGGTGATGACCATGGCGAGCAACAACTCGATGAGCGTGAAGCCGCGGCGGGGCATACGGGAGCGGAAAGTTTGCATGAGGGTTTGCGGATCAACGCGGGTTATCTACGGACGGCAAGGTTGCGCGTGAAGATGGGATACTTGATGGTTTTAAAGCGTGACTTGAAGGCATCACCGGTGAAGTAGGTCTCGCTGTTGGTGGGCATGCCGTAGAACTCCGCGTAGAAGGCGATGACGGCTTCCTTGTAGTCGTCAGGTTTGGTGACGGCCGTGCCCACCTGCGGGTCTTTGATATCTCCAGGCAGTCCTTTGACCAAGCCCTGGCCATTGCTGAAGATGAGCTGGGTGATTTTCACCAGCAACACGGGGCCCTCAAGGGCCGCGATGTCTTTGAGAAACAAAGCATCGTTGAGGCGGCGGATCATGGGCTGGACGATGTAGTCCTTGCCGGGCACACCACCGGTTTGGGGGACCGGCTCCAGCGTGCTGTCCGCGCGGCGTTTGCTCGGGTCGCCACGATATTGATAGACGAAGAGCGCGGTGGTCGAGTCGTTGGCTTGCTTGATCCAGTAGAACGACTTGTCAAATCCGGTTTTGATATCGCTGGACTCCTGGCCGCTGTGCAGGGTGGCGAGTTCCGACTCCAAGGTGGAGGCCAGGCGGTCGGCTTCCTGCACATTGATGGCCCTGCGAATGCCGGTCATCGCCGGGCCGAAGGCCGCCATGAAGGCGGTGAGCAACACCGCAAGGACGCCCATGGCGATGACCGTTTCCAACAAGGTGAAACCGGAGTTGCGGGAGGTGGGTTGGATTTTCATGAATCAGAAGTAGGTGAGGTTGTTGTCACCCTTGAGAATTTGGGTCGGACTGCGGAAAAGGGAGGTGGTGCCATTGCGCCAGATGACAAAGCCGCCGAAGTCACGCTTGGCGGAAGCCGTCACCCGCGGACGGGGATCGGAACTGTGGAGGGCGCGCCCCCCGGTGCCGATGACAAAGCTGGCACCGGGAGTGGTGCAGATGCCTTCGGCATTGAATTGATAGATAAAGTATTGGCCTTGGTAATCCCGTTTCACATTGGCACCTCCCAGCGTTATGATGCTCAATTCACCGGCCCCGGTGCTGTGGTCCTTGCGGCTGAGGAGCCGACTGTAGTAAACCTTGACGGGAAGGGTGACGCCGCGGCTCGATAGGGTCCACTCCGTGCTCTGCTGGTTGGTGACCGGGTCAACCTCTTTGTAGGCCACCACCAAACGCCGCAGGTAGGTGTCGACGTTGTCAGGATCCTGAATGCTGACCAGCACCGCGGCATTGGTGCGCTTGCCCACCGCAAGGGTGCGGGCTTCCTCAAACACCGCTTCCGTGGTGGACACTCCGGTGGTGATACCTTTGCCCGCGAGCAGACTGCCAATGCCGACGGAGGCAACGGTCATGAGCACACAGATGATGGCAATGACGGTCAGCAACTCCAACAGGGAGAAGCCTGGACGGCGGGGCACGGGAGGCATTGCAGGTGGGTTTGAGTGCATGGAAGGGGCTTCAGTTCTGAACTGAGTGTTAAAGGATGATGAAAAAAACGCAAGGACGAATGTCAATACATCGCGATTACGGGCTTGGATCTTTGGGGTAGCGACCCCGGCCGGAACCCTGCATCCATAACCATGCGGGGCGGATCATCTCACGCACATCCTTGCGGGTGGCTTCCCAGCCGAGCAGGCGCTTGGCGAGGGCGGGGTCGGCGACGAGCATGGCGGGGTCGCCCTCACGGCGGGGGCCGTAGATGACTGGCACCGGCAGGCCGGTGATTTGCTCGGTGGCGGTGATGATTTCCTGCACGGAAACGCCGCGCCCGGTGCCAAGGTTGCAGCACAGGGAGGCACCACCGGAGGCAAGATGGTCGAGGGCGCGGGCGTGGGCATCCGCCAAATCCTCGACGTGGATATAGTCGCGGATGCCAGTGCCGTCCGGAGTTGGATAATCGGTGCCGAAGACTTCCAGGTGATCGATCTCGCCGGTTACGGCCATCAATACTCTGGGAATGAGGTGGGTTTCCGGGTCGTGGTCTTCGCCGATGAGCCCGTCGGGCGAGCACCCGCTGGCGTTGAAATAGCGCAGACAGGCACTGCGCAAGCCCCAGGCATGGCCGCAATCCGCCAAAATCCACTCGACCATGAGTTTGCTCCGGCCGTAGGGATTGATCGGGCGCTGGGCATTGCTCTCGGTGATCGGCAACGCGTCGGGCACGCCATAGGTGGCGCAGGTGGATGAGAACACAAACACCTTGCAGCCGAACTCCTGCATCACTTGCAACAGTGAGATCGGTTCGGCGGTGTTGTTTTGATAGTATTTGAGAGGGTCGGTGACGGATTCCCCGACGTAGGCGTAGGCGGCAAAGTGCACCACGGCGCCAAACCCGTGTTTGGCAAACAGCGCGTGCACCAGCGCGCGGTCGCCGACGTCGCCGACGACGAGTTCCACCCCTGGATCGATGATGGCTTGGGGATGGCCGTAAACCAGATTGTCGAGGACGACGATTTTTCTGCCTTGGGCAGCAAGCAGGCGAACGGTGTGAGAGCCGATATAGCCGGCTCCGCCAGTGACGAGAATGGGTGAATGCATGGAAATAACCGAGTGGGACTGCCAATAGAAGCTCATGCGCCAACCCGCTGTCAATCCACTGCCATGATTCCGGTGAAAAATCTTTGGCTTTGCCCACAGTGACACTATCAACCCTCCTGGCAACCGCGGACCGGGTCCGGGCAGTTAGTCCCGTCTGCAGAGGGGCAGAGGGGCAGAGGGGCAGCTTGCCCGTGTGCCAATGAAGAGCGCATGAACTGCGGCTGGAAGCCGCAGTCACAGCCCGTCGCGTCTCCACAAGAGGGGCACGGGCAGCTTG
>JBAXPF010000031.1:0-20704 GCA_037132955.1 Verrucomicrobiota bacterium
GGTTCGGCTTCCCCATCAATCCGGCTGCACGTCACCAACGCCCAAATGCCGGCCAACGAAACACACACGGCCGATCGCAAAAACAAGCTCGGCCAGTAGGTGGGATTGAAAAATGCCTGCCAGAACCGACTGGCTTCCTGGCCGGTGCCGGCCACCGCCAGCCAAGGCTCGCCGGGCATCATCATGAAACCGAGAATGCCATTGATGATCACCAGGGTGAGAAACGAGGTGACGGCATAGACATAACCCACCTTGAGATGAAGTTCGTTGGAGATCCTGCCCCAAGTGTAGTAATAAACCACCGCCGTGCTCAGTTCGACCATGAACAAGACCCACTCGATCGCCCAGCCGAAGACAAAGTTATGGATCAAGGTGCTGGTGCCTTCGGGATTGGCCAGGCCGATGGAGAACCAGATGCCCACGCCCGAGACGGTCCCGAACACACCCGTCAGGATGAGGAAAAACTTCGAGTGGCCGCGCACCTTTTCCAGCCAGTCGGCGCGGCCTTCGCGCAAGGCTTTGCGTTCGGCCAGCGGCAGATAGAGCCCGCCGCCCACCGCAAAGTGGGAGATCATGATATGGAAGATGGCAATGATGCCAATCACCCAGCCGCTGCCGATATGTGGGACGTCCCAGAATGGATAGTTCATGATGCTCGGAAATTACTTTGGATTTGTCGCCGGGGGGGATTGGGCCGCGCCCGCCTTGGCTGGCCTGGGCTGCACATCGGTGAGGGTTTCATTATGGGTCGCCCAGTATCCCCAGCCAGTGGTGACGATCAGAATGAACAACGCGAGCAGACCGAAATAGGTGGCGCGCCGGCCGCGCCGACCAGAGTTCCGGTTGGGATCGTAGAGCGGTATGAGACACCACAACACCATGCCTAACGTAAACCACACCAGGCCGATGATCTCGCCTGCCGCCCCCGGCAACCAGTTGCCAAGCACTTTAAGCACCTGAAACTGGCTCATGAAATACCACTCCGGATGAATCCCCCGCGGCGCCGGCTTGAGCGGATCGGCCGCCTGGCCCAAATCCCACGGAAACACCGCCGCCAGCAGCGCCAGCACGTTGAGCGCGATGAGCCACATGGCCATGTCCTTGAGCATGAAGTTGGGGAAAAACGGGATGTTCCGGCGTTGCTCAACCGGCCGCGCCTCCTCGGATGGCGGCAGCGCGTTGCCATGCTTTTGCACCAGCCACAGATGGAATCCTAACAATGGAACAAACAGCGCCGGCAACACCACCACATGCAACGCGAAAAACCGGTGCACCGTGAACTCGTTCACCTCCAGCCCGCCCCGCACCAGATCGGCCATCACCGGCCCGATCACCGGCATCGAGGCCGGAATTTCCAGACCCACCTTGGTGGCAAAATATGCCAGCTCATTCATGGGTAGCAGATAGCCGCTGAACCCGAAGACCATGGCCATCACTAACAGCGCGATGCCGCTCCACCAGCCGAATTCACGCGGGCTCCGATACGCCTTCATGAAATACACCGAGAACATGTGCACAAAAATGGAGACCACCATCAGGTTGGCTGCCCACGAATGGAAGGAGCGGATCAACCAGCCGAAGTTGATGTCGAAGGTGATCTGGCGCACCGACTCGAAAGCATCAGGCCCCGGCCGGTAATAGAGCAGCAGGAGCACACCGCTGACGGCCTGCACAAGGAAGAAAAACAAGGTCACGCCACCCCAATAATACCAGCCCGAGTGGCGGTGTTCGGGCACGGTTTTCTTCTGCGCGAAGTGCAGCATGTCATCGAGGTTGAGGCGCTCGTTCGCCCATGTGTAGGCAGCTTGGATGAGTTTGTTCATGATGCGTTCCTATGCCCGAGATACAATTACAGCGGTGTCTGTCACTTCCTTCACCACAAAGGCCTTCAGCGGCTTGGGGGGGGGGCCGGCGATATTGTGGCCATTGGCCGGATCGTAGGTGCCGCCGTGGCAGGCGCAAAAAATGCGTTGCTTGTCCGCCTCATACTGCACCGTGCATCCCAGATGGGTGCATTTGGCGCTCATGGCCACCCATTTGCCATCCGGCAGATGAATCAGCAGACACGGCTCGGCACCAAACTTGAAAATGAGGGCGCTGCCGGCGGGGAGTTTTTGCGCATCCTTCACGGGGATTTCCGTCACGGCTGCGGCCAGGGTGGCTTTCTCCACGGGTGAGTTGAGAAACCTGTAAACCGGATAGCCGAGGGCTGCCGCATAACACATCCCGACACCGCCCGCGACCACCTTGGTGAATGTGCGGCGGGTGGCGGGTGGAGAAAGTTCCTCCTGGCCTTGCGCATGTGTGTTGGAATTGTCGTGGCTCATGGGTTGACTTTTTCCGGAATGGTTTTTGCCTTCATCATCACTGAAATCAGCCAGCCCACCACCCCCAACCCGGCCACAAACAGCGCCAGAAACAGGATCACCACACTCCAATTGGTCACCGGATCCCTACGCCAGACATCGAACCCCTTGCTCAACAACGTCTGATCCCGGAGTGCATCCCGATACACCGTCATGCCCAGCATCCCCAACAGCAACAACGTCGCCCCTATCCATCCCGCCGCCCGGCCGATAGGTTGTTTCACCGCCGCCCATACCCCGAAAATACCTATCAAAACCGCGACCCCGATCCAAGCGAGGCCCGCGTAATGCGCGAGCGGATCGGCGGCCAGCGCGTCACGAATCCCCTGCGGCTGGGCCTGCAAGACCCTGGCCGCGACAAATGCCTGGGCTATCAACATCACAACGGCCAGGCGTCCCCCGTTGGCCGCCAGATATCTGCGCACCGGATCTTCGAACGCGCGCCGCCCTGCCAGCCACACCATCCAAATGCCGGCAACCCAAAACCCGCCCGTCATCATGAACAACCAGCGCGGAAATGCGGTCGGATCGTGCGGCGGCAGCTGTGAGCCATGTGCGGTGGTCGCATACATCTGACCCCAGACCTCGGGCCGAATCATCAGCGTCATGTTGGTGACGTAAATCTTGGCGATGGCCCCGGCCAGCAACCAGGCCAGCAAGCCCTTCCACCAGACGGCCTTGCCCTTTTCCGCGCCCGCGGCAAATTGATAGATCAGCCAGTAACAGGCCATCAGCAGAAATATAACCGCGATCCAATACACACCTATCAGCACGCTGCTGGTGTAAAGGGCGCGCCCATAGAGCACCTGCGCGAACAACAACGGCGGCACTCCCAGGTTGATCAGGTAGGTCATCACCACCGTCAGGCGCTTCGCCAGCGCCGCCGCCGCCGTCAACCGCAGCTCGGCTGCGGCATCCTGCCGCCGCATGACCCCGAGAAGATTCAACCACGTGGCCACCAGCAGGCCGCCAAACAACAACTCCACCGTGATGAAGTGCAATGCCAGCGTGAGGATGTGCAAACCCTTGAAGAGCAATACCGGGGCTGGCAACGGAATGGGATCAACAGCAGGAAATGGGTTCATGAGTGGGAGGGGCGCGCGCAAATCTACACAGACTTGTTGTTAATCCAAAAAAAAATAGCAATTATTTTCGACCCGGCGGGTGGGGCGGCCGCGCCGCGCCGTGGAGCCCCCCCCGAGGGTGGGTGGCCACCGCTTTCTTAAAATGAACCGCTGTCTCATGCGGAGTCATCCGTCGCTCCCACTCAATTCGCTCTCATAATCCCACCGTCACGAATCGCAGAGCTTCCGCACCCCTCGATAAAGACCTCCCGCAGGATGCACCCTGGAAGGGCTCCCTGCATTTTTTTCGCAACGCAAGCTTGCCGGGTTGGGGGTGGCCATGCATCGTCGGTGGCGACAAGCCCCCAAACGAATCCAGCCCACCCCGTCCGGCCTATTCCACGACCCATGAGCGACACCCCTCTTGCGAAGGCACAACCCCAATTACCCAAGGATCTAGCAGCCGAGAAGGGCATGGTCAACGTGCAGATCAACGGCATTTGGCACCCATTTCCCAAAGGCACACGGATGATCGAGGCCTGCCGCCAAGTGGCGGTGGCCGTGCCGCATTATTGTTACCACCCGAAATTGAGCGCGCCGGGGAATTGCCGGATGTGTATGGTGCAGATCGGCATGCCCCCCCGCCCCGCTCCCGGTCAGCAACCACAGCGCGACGCCCAGGGCTACGAGCCTATCACCTGGATGCCCCGGCCAGTCATCGCCTGCGCTAACACCGTCAGCGAAAACCTCGGCATCTGCACCACCAGCGAGCTTGTCGAAACCTGCCGCGAGGGTGTCATGGAGTTTCTTCTCATCAACCATCCGCTGGATTGCCCGATCTGCGATAAGGCCGGCGAATGCCGCCTTCAGGAAAACGCCGTCGGCCATGGCCGCGGCACCTCGCGTTTCGTCGATGCCAAGGTCAAAAAACCCAAGAACGTGGCGATCGGCCCGCGCATCAGGTTAGATGACGAGCGCTGCATCCTCTGCGGCCGCTGCATCCGCTTCATGGCCGAAGTGGCGGGGGAGCCGGTGTTAGGTTTCACCCAGCGCGGCACCCATACCACGCTCAGCGTCCACCCCGGGCGCCTGCTGGATTCCAACTACTCACTCAACACCGCGGACATCTGCCCGGTCGGCGCGCTCACCGTCAACGACTTCCGCTTTCAAATGCGGGTGTGGTTTCTCAAGGAGACGCCCACGCTCGACGTCAACTGCGGCACCGGCACCAACATCACTGTCTGGGCCCGCGAAAACACCATCCACCGCATCACCCCGCGCCGCAACAACGACGTCAATTCCGATTGGATGCCGGATTCCCACCGCCTCAATTTCCACTCCATCGACAGCGAGGCGCGCCTCACCGAACCGCTGGTCAAAAATGGCGCGCGGCACGACCCGACCCACTGGCCAGCGGCCTTGCAACTGGCCGCTACAAAGCTCAAGGGGCACCCTCCGGAACAAACCGCCATCATCGCCTCCGGCCGCATGACCAACGAGGAACTTCTCCTCACCCGCGATTTGGCCCAGGCCATCGGCACCACGCAGGTCGCACTGGTCCCGCGGTTTGCCGCAGCGGACGCCCTGCTCATTGCCGCCGACCGCAACCCTAACACCACAGGCGCAAAGCTCGTTTTCGCCACCACCGACCCGTTTGCCGCCCTTGAAGCCATCCGCGAGCAAGTCCGTTCCGGTGCCATCAAGGCCCTCATCGTCCTTGGCGAAGATCTCATCAGCGACGCCGGATTCACCGCCGCAGACCTCGGCAAGCTTGACTTCCTGCTCCACACCCACATCCTTGCCAACCCCACCGCCGAGGCCGCCCACCTCGTGCTGCCCGCCGCGGCGTTCACCGAAAAGCGCGGTTCGATGGTCAACCTATCCGGTCGCCTGCAACGCCTCAATCGCGCCACGGAGGTGCCCGGCCAGGCCCGTGATGATTGGGAAATGCTGCGCGACCTGATCCAGTCCATCACCGGCGAGAAATCCCAACTTGACCAAATCGAGGATGTTTTCGCCCAACTCGCCGCCACCCTCAGCCACTTCCAAACCCTCAGCCTCGCGCAAATCGGCCACTCCGGCATCCCCATCATCGACACCGGCTACAAGATTCCACTCTTGGAAAACGAGCGGGCGCGGGTTGGTTAAATGTTATGGGTTAGAGGTTAAAAGTTATCAGTTATGTCAGATCTCCTCATCCTCCTCATCAAGATTGTCGCCCTCACGTTTTGCGTGGTGTTGCCGTTGGTGCCGGTTTCGGTCTATTTCGAACGGCGCTTTTGTGCGGTTATCCAGGATCGCGTGGGCCCTAACCGGGTGGGCATCCCCCTCACGCTTTTAGGCTTCAAGAAGGACTGCGGGATTTTTGGCATTGGCGGGCTCATCCAACCGATTGCCGACGGCATCAAGCTTTTTCTCAAGGAGGACTTCACCCCACAACACGTCCGCAAGGCGTTTTACTGGCTTGCACCGGCGCTCACCGTGGCCCCTGCACTCATCACCGCCTGCGTGATTCCCTTCGGCACTCCGATCACCGTGTTCGGCCACACCGAGAAACTGGTCATCGCCGATCTGGACATCGGACCCTTGTTCATTTTCTCCATCGCCTCCATCACCGTCTATGGCATCACCATCGCCGGTTGGTCGTCCAACTCGAAGTTTTCCTTCCTTGGTGGCGTCCGCTCCACCGCGCAGATGATTTCCTACGAAATTTGCCTCGGCCTCTCCATCATTCCGGTGCTGCTCTACTTCGGTGACCTCAACCTCGGCCACATCGTCCAGCAACAGGCCGACCACGGCTGGCTGCTGCTACCTCTCTGGGGGCATGATGCAAGCCACCCTCTAACGGAGAAATTGCTGTTCTGGTTCCCTGCGGTGATCGCCTTTCTGATCTTCACGGTCTCCATCTTTGCGGAAACCAACCGCATGCCCTTTGATTTCCCCGAGTGCGAGACGGAATTGGTCGGTGGCTATCACACGGAATACTCGTCGATGAAATTCGCCATGTTCTTTATGGGTGAATATGCGGCCATGGTTATTGGCTCCGCGCTCATTGTCACCGTCTTCCTCGGGGGGTGGTCACTCGGGTTCGGCACCGATTCGTGGATTTCCAACCTCAGCCTTGGCGGCTTTGGGTTTGGTGGACTCATTCATCTGGCAATTTTCATCGCCAAGGTGGTCGCCTTCATCCTGTTTTTCATTCTGGTGCGCTGGACCATCCCCCGCTTCCGCTACGACCAGCTGATGAAGCTCGGCTGGGTGATTTTCTTTGAAGCCGCCCTGGTCAATGTGTTCCTCGCCGCGTTGATCGTGGCCGCCCCGCACCTGCAAGCCGCGATCATCGGCCTCGGCGCGGTGCTTCTCGTCAGCGTCACCGCCGCCATCATCTGGGTCGCCCAAGTGTCCGAAGCCAAACCCAATATTTTGCGCGCCTGACAACCCTTCACCATTTTTCTCCATGGCAGTCATCAAAGTTCCACGACCCAAACTCGGTTTCGGCGAGAAAATCTATCTGACCGCGCTGTGCAAGGGGTTTCTCCTCACCCTGAGGCATGCGGTCAAATCCCTCATCGGGAAATCCATGGGTGCCAAGGATCTGGCGTCCTCCGGCCTCGGCGTGACCATGCAATATCCCGAGCAAACCTGGGATGCGCATCTTCCCGAATACTACCGGGGCGCGCCCGCGCTCGTCACCGATGAGCAAGGCCGCGAGCGCTGCGTCTCATGCCAACTCTGCGAATTCATCTGCCCGCCCAAGGCCATCAAAATCATCCCTGCTGAAATCCCCTCCGATGACCCATGGGCCAAGGTCGAAAAACGCCCCGCGGAATTCGACATCGACATGATCCGCTGCATTTACTGCGGCATGTGCGAGGAAGTCTGCCCAGAGCAAGCCATCTTTCTGCGCAAGGACTATCTCGTCCTGGGCACCACCCGCCAGGAAATGGTCCACAACAAAAAGAAACTCTACGAAATCGGCGGCGTCCGCACCGGTCTCATCAACAAGTGGAATGAGCTAAAGTGAGTTATAGGTTATCAGTTATTTGTTAATCGCCCCACTTTCTTACTTTCCGTATTTCAGCTTTTCAGCATTTCAGCTTTTACATCCACCCCCCATGCCCTCCTACCTCTTCTGGCCGTTCTCGCTCGTGATGCTTATTGGCGGCGTTGCGGTCATCGTGTTGCGCAATCCGGTGGCCAGCGCCTTGGCGGTTGTCACCTGTTTTGTCGGGATGGCCGGCCTCTTCATCGGGCTCAGCGCGTTCTTTGTTGGAGTCATTCAAATCCTTGTCTATACCGGCGCGGTGATGGTGTTGTTCCTTTTCATCATCATGCTGCTGGACCTGAAGGATGAGGTAAGGCGCGCCAAACCACTGATGCCGATTCTAGCCGGCCTCGGCCTCGTCATTGCCTTTGCCGCCCAACTCATCACGGTCCTGTCCCGCACTGCCGATGCCCAGCTCCCCGCCCTCGACAAGGCGACCCTCGCGCAAGCCTCAAGCACCCTGATCGATTCCGGAACCATCGCGGCGACCGGAAAGATCGCCACCGCGCTCAATGCCGGCAGTTTGCCGGATGTGCATCTCATCGGCCGCATCCTATTCACCGACTACAATCTGCCGCTCCAAATCCTCGGGGTGCTGCTGCTGGTCGCCACCGTCGGAGCCGTCACTCTGTCAAAAAAGGAGCAGGAATAGCATGACAAAACCGAAGACAGAAGAACGCTTCGCTCCCAGACAGAAGACTGGATGCTGCGTCATCTTTTCTTCTGTCTTCCGTCTCAGTGTCTTCTGTCTTTCCCCCGATAACCGATAACCTATAACTATTAGCGATTTCCTCATGGCCACTCTCTACAACTATCTCTTGGTCTCCGGGCTGCTGTTTGCCATCGGCCTGGCGGGCGTGGTGTTGCGGCGCAACATCATCGTCGTGTTCATGTGTCTTGAGCTCATGCTCAGCGCGGCCAATCTGACCTTGGTGGCGTTTTCGCGTTTCAACCCCATCCACGGCCTGCCCGACTACAACGGCCAGATGCTGGTGTTCTTCGTCATCACGGTGGCCGCCGCGGAGGTCGCCGTCGGCCTCGCCATCATCGTCGCCCTCTACCGCGCCCGCCAGACCATCCACACCGATGAACTCACATCGATGAAGGGCTGACACCGGCAATTTGGGACATGCGAAATGAAACCACGGATTACACGGATTTTACGGATTAGGATTTAGATATGAATGACCGAGAACATACCCATCCGCACATGGAGCTCACCGAGAGACTCATTGGTGCGGCTATGGCTGTGCATCGCACTATGGGGCCTGGTCTCGATGAGAAAATCTATGAGAACGCCATGTGCATCGAATTGGCAGACCTGCAAATCGGCTTTTCCCAACAGAACCAATTTCCAGCATTCTACAAGTCCCACTTTGTGGGAAAACTGGTCACCGACTTGATCGCCGAGAACAAGGTTATCATCGAGTTGAAGGTCGCCGATTCCATCAGCGAGACCCATATTGCCCAAGCACTCAGCTATCTAGCCATCACCAAGTTGCAAGTCGCCCTGATCTTCAATTTCAGGAACTCATCACTTCAATTCAAGCGTGTAGTCAACAACATCACCTTCAAGCCAGAACCCACAGAGACCACGCATCTCCTCGACCACCCCGAGGACACCAACGCTAGAGATCTTAATCCGTAAAATCCGTGTAATCCGTGGTTTCTGTTACCATCACCAAATAATTCTCCATGAATCTCGCCTGGCTTCTGCTATTTCTCCCGCTCGCTGCCGCGGCGGTCAACCAACTCGTCCTGAATAAGACCGGGCTGGCACCCTTCGTTGCGGTGACCTCCTCACTGGTCACCTTCATCCTTGCGGTGATGTTGCTAGGCACTGCAGACGGCGCTGCCATTCCATGGGCCAGCGTCGGCGACTTCCATCTCGATATCGGCATCAAGCTCGACGCGTTGTCCACCGGCATGATGCTGGTGGTCACCGGCGTGGGCTTGGCGGTGCATGTGTTTTCGCTGGCCTACATGCAGGACGACGAGGGCAAAGCCCGCTACTTCACCGGGCTGTCACTGTTCATGTTCTCGATGACCGGCATCGTGCTGGCTGACAATTTCATCATGACCTTCATTTTCTGGGAGTTGGTGGGTTTCAGTTCCTATCTGCTCATTGGTCACTGGTATCACAAGGCAAGCGCCGCGGATGCCGCCAAAAAAGCGTTCATCACCAACCGCATCGGCGACTTCGGCTTCATGATCGGCATCCTCATGCTGTGGGGCATCACCGGCCATTTGTCATTCGACAAGATGCAACCCGGCCTCGACGCGTTCCGCACCGCCAATCCCGCCATCTGGGTCGGTGGGGTGTCCGCCACGGTGCTGTGCATTTTCTGCGGTGCGGTGGGCAAGTCCGCACAAGTCCCGCTGCACGTGTGGCTGCCGGATGCGATGGAAGGTCCCACGCCGGTATCGGCGTTGATTCATGCGGCGACCATGGTGGCCGCCGGTGTCTATATGCTCTTCCGCGTGCAAGTCACGCTCGGCTTCGAGGTTTTCCAGCACCTTCCGGCCAGTGATGTGATCGCCTGGACCGGCGGCATTACCGCGCTGTTAGCCGCACTCATGGCCACCCAACAAGACGACATCAAGCGCGTGCTGGCCTACTCGACCCTGTCCCAACTCGGCTACATGGTCATGGCGGTCGGGTTTGTGGCCGGGGATGCGGGGATGTTCCATCTCTTCACGCATGCCTGGTTCAAGGCCCTGCTCTTCCTTGGCTCCGGTGCCGTCATCTTCGCCTGCCACCACGAGCAAGACATCTGGAAAATGGGCGGCCTGATGAAAAAAATGCCGGTCACCACCCTGACTTTCGCGGCCGGTTGCGCCGCACTCATCGCGGTTCCCGGCACCTCGGGGTTTTTCTCCAAGGAATTGATTCTGGATGCCGCCCACGAGGCTGGCTCGCCGTTGTTTTGGGTCGGCGCGTTGGTGGCCGTGCTCACACCGTTTTACATGACCCGCCTGTTTGTCGTCGCGTTCCTCGGCAAACATCGTTCCGACAACGCCGGGCACGCCCATGAGGTCGGTCCGGTGATGCTGGTGCCGCTCGCATTGTTAGCCATGCTCGCGATTTTTTCCGGTCTCCCATTTATCAACAAGTTCGCCCCTGCCCTGCCGCATCATGCCGGCGAGTTCCACTTCAATTTTGTCGCCATGGTATCGTTGGCGGCGTTGGTCATTGGCGTGCTGGCCGGATGGGCCCTCTACGCCGGCAAAGACAAGGATCCGGTGTGCATCCCCCTGCTGCGGGAGCGCTTCAAGTTTGATTTCATCTACGACACCATCCTCATCCGCTACTTCCAGAATATGGCCGCATCCATCATTCACTTTTTTGACGAATTCCTCATCAACGGCCTGTTGGTAGGCGGCCTGAGCCGCAGCGCCGAAGGCGTTGGCAATATCTTCCGCCGGGTCCAGTCCGGCAACCTGCAAGCCTACGCCTTTGCCTTCGGTCTTGGCGTTATCCTCGTCATCTACTTCACCGTGTTTATCTGAAACGACTCAAGACAGCAAGACACAAGACACAAGACGCAAGACTAAAGTGAATCACAAGCGCAACTCATCTACTATCTCTTGTTCACTGATCTCCGACCACTGATCACTTCCCATCCGCCCCATGCTCGCACTCCTTGTATTTCTCCCCATCGCCGCCTTCATTGCGATTCTGTTTGGCGCGCCCGCCAGGCTGACAGCCATCGGTGCTGCGGCGCTCAATCTGGCACTCGCGCTGTATGCCGCTGGCACTTGGCACTGCACCTGTTGGGCATTCTCCGTGCCGGTGCTGGCCAAGCCCGCGCTCAACCTTGCCTTTGGTTTTCCTGATGGCATGAGCGTCATCATGGTGCTGCTGACCGCCATCGTCACCCTCGCCGCCGTGCTCTCCGGCCAGGCACCGGAGGGCCGCGAAAAACTCTACTTCGGTTCGTCGCTGCTGCTCTCCGGCGGTGCGCTGGGAGCCTTTGCCGCCACCGATTTGTTTTTCTTCTATGCCTTCCACGAACTCGCCCTGATTCCCACGTTCCTCATGATCGGCATCCTCGGCCGCGGCGAGCGCCGTGCCGCCGCCTGGAAAATCACCATCTATCTGGGCCTCGGCTCGATCGTCCTGCTGGTCGGCTTGGCCTGGCTCGCCAATCTAACCGGCACCTTCGACATGGGCAAAATGGTGGCAGCCGCAGGCAGCATCGATCCTGCCGTGCAAAAAGGCATCGCCGCGCTGCTCATCGTCGGTTTCGGCACGCTGGTCTCATTGTTTCCGTTCCACTCGTGGGCCGCACCGGCCTATGCCAGCGCACCCGCTCCCATCGCCATGCTGCATGCCGGGGTGTTGAAAAAATTCGGGCTTTACGGGCTGCTGCGCCTGGCCATCCCGTTGGTCCCGGAGGGTCTGCAGGTTTGGCTCAACCCGCTTTTGATACTTCTGTTAGGCAACATCCTGTGGGTCGGCTACGTCACGGTGTCGCAAAAGCGGCTGGACCTGCTGTTGGGCAATTCCTCGGTGATGCACATGGGATATATCTTTCTGGCGATAGCCGCGCTCATTGCCATGCCGGAAAACCCGCTGGCCAGATCCGCTGCCATCGTCCTGATGTTTGCCCACGGCATTTCCATCGCCCTGTTGTTCGGTCTGGCCGACCGCATCGAGCGCAGCACCGGCTCGATCGATCTGGCCGATCTCGGGGGGCTGGCCAAAGCCACACCGACGCTGGCGTTCATGTTCGGGATTGCGGCAATGGCCTCCATCGGTCTGCCGGGCTTGGCCAATTTCGCCGGGGAAGTGCTCGTCTTCCTGTCCGCCTTCAAGTCATACAACGGCACCGGCGGCCTCGCCCCCGTGCAAATCGCCTGCATCCTCTCGATCTGGGGTGTGGTCATTTCCGCTGTCTATATGCTGCGCGCCTACCGCAACATCTTCCAAGGCCCGGTGGTCGGACTCACCGCGAGCGCCGCGGACATCTCCCTAACGGACAGAGTTCCCGCCATCCTGCTCATTATCACCCTCTTTGCCGTCGGCCTCTATCCGAACCTGCTCCTCAATATCCTTAATTAAAGCACTAAATTCTAAGCACTAAATTCGAAACTGGGAATACGGCACTTCTCATTCTCTTCCATTTAGAATTTAAAATTTAAAATTTAAAATTTAAAATTTTCCCCCTCTCATGCCCGCCTACTATCTTGAAGCCCTGACTGTCACCCTTGGCATTGTGTTGCTGATGGCTGAAGCCTTCGTCCCGTCACAAAACAAGGGCTGGGTTGGCATAGCCGCCGCCATTGGGCTCGTGGGTGTCCTCGGTCTTACCTGCATTGCCATCGGGCCCGACGCCAAGCCGGCCGCGGCATGGGCGCAATGGCCGCTGTGGAATTTCTACAATTTCGACCGCTTGGCGCGGTTCTATAAGATGTTTGCGCTTGTTAGCACGATTCTGGTGGTATTGATGGCAGTGGACTACCGGAAGATTCTTGCGCGTTTCACCGATCACCCCGGTTCGGAAGCGGGCACTGGCGAATACTACGCGTTGCCGGTGTTTGCCTGCGCCGGGATGATGTGGCTGGCATCCGCCAGCGATCTGGCAGGCGCCTTTGTCGCCCTCGAACTGGTCACTATCACGTTTTACATTCTCGTTTCTTACATGCGCCGCAATGTCGGGTCGCTCGAAGCGGGCGTGAAATATCTCATCCTCGGCGCGCTGAGCACCGGCTTTCTCGTGTATGGCATTGCCTGGATTTACGGCACCACCCACACCCTCAACCTCGATGTCATTGGTGGGTTGCTGCATGATGGCCGCGCCGAGCAACTGCAACTCACGCCGCTGCTCTTCGGCATTGCCCTGGTCATGGTCGGCCTTGGCTTCAAGATCGGCGCGGTGCCGATGCAAGTCTGGATTCCGGATGTCTATCAAGGGGCTCCCACTCCCACCACCGCATTTCTATCCGTAGGCTCAAAAGCCGCCGGTTTCATCCTGATGCTGCGTTTTCTCGAGCCCTTCCTGGGCAGTGAACTCACCAGCAAACCGGTGCTGAACTTGCTGCTCATCCTGGCCGCTGCCACCTTGCTATTCGGCAACTTCGCCGCCATCCCGCAAACCAACTTCAAACGCCTGCTCGCCTATTCCTCGATTGCCCACGCAGGCTTTTTGCTGCTGGCTCTAGCCGCATGGAAATCCGCGGCCGCCGATTTGGGATCCGCCAAGGTGGTCTCATTCTATCTCGCCACCTATCTGCTCATGACTCTGGGCGTGTTCTTCGTTCTCGCGCAAGTGCGCATCCAGCGCGATGGCGAGAACATCTCGGATTTCAACGGCCTAGGTAAAACCAACCCCCGACTGGCCCTCGCCCTCACCGTGTTGCTCGCGGCGCTTGCCGGAGTCCCGCTCACTGCCGGCTTCATCGGCAAGTTCTTCGTGTTCTATCTGGCCGTGGAAGCACACCTGTGGTGGGCAGTCGGCATTGCCACCCTTGCTGCGGCCGCCGGGTTTTATTACTACTTCAAGGTCATCCGCGCCATGTGGTGGACGCCGCCCACCGATGCCACTCCGGTCAACCTGCCGCCTATCAGCACGGCCTGCATCGCCATTCTAACCCTCGCGGTGCTGCTCTTCGGCATCTGGCCGCAACCGATCTGGGCGCTGCTGCAGTGAGCAATGGCCCGATTCCGCAATTGCCAATCATCCGGCTCGGATAAGCCAAGCGCATGACTCTGCGATGGACATCGGGAGAAACGTGGGTCAGGCTGGGGCATGTCGCGTGTGCAAGTGAATCTGGCCGAACGGTCCTACAATGTGCTGGTTGAACCCGGCCTGCTCGGACGTGCGGGCGCGGCAATCCATGGAAGCGGCCTGGGCGGCCTGCGCACCGCGGTCATCAGTGACGATCGCGTGGCCAGCTTCCACAGTGCCGCGTTGCTCGCCGCGCTGGAAACCGCGGGGCTGCAACCCAGCTTGCACATCATTCCCTCTGGTGAAGCCTCCAAAACGATGACCCAGGCGGAAGCGGTGTGCCGCGAAATGATCCGCGCCGGCCATGACCGCAGGTCAATGGTGGTGGCGCTTGGCGGCGGGGTGGTCGGTGACCTGGCCGGCTTCATTGCATCGATCTTTCTCCGGGGCATTCCCTATGTGCAAATCCCAACCACCATCGTCGCTCAGGTGGATTCCTCCGTGGGTGGAAAGACCGGCGTCAATGTCGGAGAGGGAAAAAATCTGCTAGGAGCGTTTCACCAACCGCGCTTGGTGCTGGTCGACCCGCAGACCTTGCGCACGCTGCCGGGGCGCGAGTTTTGCGAGGGATTTGCCGAGGCGATCAAGCACGCAGCCATCCGCGACGCGCCGATGCTCGATGACCTTGCCGCGTTGGATCCAACCAGCCGGGAGGTGCCGGCCGATCTGATTGCGCGCAACATCGCCATCAAAGCCCGCATCGTCGAGGCCGACGAACACGAAACCCTCGGCATCCGCGCCCTGCTCAACTTCGGTCACACCATTGGCCATGGCATTGAGGCCGCCATTCCCTACGGCGAAATGCTCCACGGTGAAGCGATTTCGCTGGGCATGCGGGCCGCCTTGTTTCTCTCGGAACGCCACTGCGGGCTGGCACCAGAAGTGAGCCGTGTCATCGTCAGGTTGTTAGGCAAGTATCAACTCCCCCTGGTGCTCCAAGATGATATTGCCACCGCGACGATCATGGAAAAACTTTCACGGGACAAGAAATTCGCCGCCGGCAAAATCCGCTTCGTATTGTTAGAATCTGCGGGGCAGGCCACCGTCAGCGAGGGGGTGACGCACACTGACTTGCGGGACGCGATCGAGCATGTGCGGACTGCCTGGCAGTGAACGACCCGCGGCGGTTGCGGAGGTTTTGCTCGCCATCCGGGGAAATCAGCTGCATTGTTTGAGCGTGATCTGGCGCATGTTACTTTTGTTGGCTTTGACGATGGTGCCGAGCCAGGCCCAGAAAAGCAGGGACGCGGAGAAGGCAAAAGGGTCAGCGCGATGCCTACGTCTGTTGCCGTTGGGTGAAACGCCGCCATTTCGACAGGATGTCCGCGACGGGGTCCGATACGAACTCGAACCGGCAGCGGGAAGCATTCCACCCCGGCAAGTGCGTCTGGGCACCGGCGATGAGGCCATCCTCATCCGCCTCAACCTCGGCAGAGCCACGGAGCCGATCAAAATTCCCGAGGGCCTGGCAGCCGCAGTTTTCCGTGAGGCTAGCCTGCCGAACGAGCCCTCGACCAAGCCGTGGCTAAGCATTCCACTGCCCGAGGCGGGTGATGTGCTGGCCGTGGTCTGGCGCGATCCTGGAACCGAGTGGAACAAGCCGCGAACTTTCATTTACGGCGATTCCGCGGCGGCATTCCCAGCAGGCTCCATCCGCATCGTCAACCTGCTGCCTACGGAAGCAGCCCTGATCGTTGGCACGGAACAGGTGCTCCTCCTGCCAGGCAAGTCCCTGATCAAAACCCTCCCCATCGGCACCGATCTGCCAATCCAAATCGCCTTCAAAAACAACTCGGGCCAATACCAGCGGTTTCACTCGGGCTCGGTCCTCCTCAACTCTAACGAACGAGCGCAAATCTTCATCTACCGCGCGGATGGCGAAAAACCGCGGCAAGCGGCCAAAGTGAGCACCTTCAACGAGGCGGCCCCGCCTGCTGCCACCCCGCCCCCGTAGACCCGGGCCTTGCCCAATCCGGCATGCCGGTCACTGCAAGCTTTTATCTAACGGTTTATCATCCGTGACCCAATCCTCAGCGAGCACCTTGGCAATTTCAAACTGCCAGCGATCGGAGCCCACGACGTGGCGGATTTCGAGGGTGGCGCGACTGATTGAAACGTCGCCGCGTTGCCACATCAACTCCATCGCCCGGTGCTGATCCGACCCCACCTTGCAGTAGCCAACCAAGACCTCGTCGATGTCAGGGGTCGACAGCTTGTAGGCCACCCATTTGCGATCATCTGCAAACGGGCCATTGAAATAATGCTCCTTGGTCACATAGACACGCACAACGGCCGACTCCGCCTTCTTTTCCAGCAAGTCCGACCATGACGGTTTTACCGCTCTGGCAAAGGCGGCGAAATCCAATTTCCAAATCCCATTGGCATCCGGGGTTAGCAGGGCCATGCGGGTCTTCGGCTTGTCCTTGCTAACAGAGACGATCCGCACTCCTTCGAGCGCAAGGCTGTTCTTATCGAGAGTGCCCAGCCAAGCGCACTCGGCTATTTCCCCGTCCGTGGCCTTCAGCTCTTTGAGAAAATCCACCACTTCAAGTGCCGTTGCCTCCCCCCGCCGAATCAAGCCATCCACCGCGTCCGGATCGCGCAAGGCGAGAGCCTTCCTAACCAAGGTCAGGGCCTCTTGCTCGGTCGGCGACTTGAACCTGGATGTCCTGGAGTCCATGGAGCCCGGAGCACTCTGGGCCGCATGTGCGCTTTGCTGCAACTTCGGCATGAGCCAAAAAGAGAAAGCCACCACCAGGGCCGCCATAGAGACCACGCCAATGACGATGGACCACCTGACGATGGCGGCCTGGCGCTCCCGTTGCAGTTGTTCCATTGGACTGTCGCTTTGCCTGCGACTGCGACGCCCCACCCGCCTGCCATAACCCGGCATTTTCGCCACTCTCCCCAACTCGGGAGCGGAACCCTGCTTGCGGGAATTCACATCGACCTGCACGCCACGTCTTACTCCTTTGAATTCCATAGAAAAGGCGGATTTGAGGTGCAATCGAGCGGGGTCTCAGCGCGGATACAAGGTGATGCGCAGCCGTTCGTAGTGGTCATTCGACCGGAACAACCATCCGGGATTAGGGTCCACCACCTCATAGCCCGTCAACATGAATTCCTTGAGAAACTGATTGCTGTTAGGTTCGTAATCTTCCCTGCCAGTGAAGTGGCCGCGCAGCCGATACTCGTAATTATTGTCAAACGCATAGCGCTGGCCCTCGGGCCCATCCTCCGGCAGGCGATCCGGGTTGGTTTTCTTCTGCTCTTTGAAAATGACCAACTTGGCACGACTCCACGGTTGCCGGGGTTGCCTCACATACCCCCAAAACCGCGTCTTCTCGACAAAGTAACGCCTGCCATAATAAAAATCCCCGGTGGGTTCGCTGGCAATCTTGGCATCGCGCGCCGCCTCGGTAGGGCCGCCCATATTGGCTGCTCCCATCGACGAACTTCCACACTGGGTCAGGGCGGCGCATGCCACCCCCCCCGCTAACAAACGCATGACAAATCTCAACACACCGCGACACTACAAGCAGCCCCGCCCGCCCGGCAAGCACGGAAATCGGGATTCCCTGGGGTCCGTGTGACAATTTTTGCAATTCCCGCCTTGGCAGGCTAACAAACCCGGTGCACCCTGCGTGCATGCCGCGCATTCTCATCACCTTGGGCGATCCCGCAGGCATCGGCCCGGAAATCATCGACTTGGCCCTCGCCTCGGGCGATTTGCCTACGGGCTTTGATTTTGAAATCCTCGGTGATCGGCAGGCCGGCTGCCTTGGAAAACCCGACGTGCGGTCCGCAAAATCCGCCCTTGGGGCGCTCGAAGAAGCCGCAGACAGGCTGAAAAACAACACCGCGGACGCCGTGGTCACCGGCCCGGTCTCAAAAGAACGCCTGCAAGCCATCGGTTTCCCATTCCCCGGTCAAACCGAGTTTTTCGCGGCCGCCTTCGACGTGCACGACTACGGCATGCTGCTCACCGGCGCCTCCCTCAGCGTCGGCCTCGCCACCATCCATGAGCCGCTCGCCAAAGTCCCCGGCTTGCTCACCGCCGAGCGCATCGTGCGCATCGGCCTGCTCACCGCCGGCTTTCTCACCCGCCGCGGCCCCATCCAACCGCGCATCGCAGTGGCCGGACTCAACCCCCACGCCGGCGAACACGGTGCCTTCGGCGATGAGGAATCCCGCGTCATTGGCCCCGCCATCGACCAACTCAACCGCCACTTGCCCGGCGTTTTCTCCGGCCCCGCCGTACCCGACGCCATCTTCCGCGAGGCCGCCCGCGGTGCCTACGATGCGGTCATCGCCATGTATCACGACCAGGGATTGATTCCGCTTAAATTGCTAGATTTTGACACCGCGGTGAACGTCACCCTCGGCCTGCCCAAACCGCGCACCAGCCCCGACCACGGCACTGCCTTTGCCATCGCCGGCAAAGGCCAGGCCAATCCCGCGTCGATGCTGGCGGCCATCCGCCTCGCCTGTGAACTCGCGCGGCCCTGAGCAATCCCACTTTCAAACTTCGCGGAGCTCGTCTATACTCCCGCCAGCCCATGACCCGCCACGCGCTAATCTTCGCCCTCACTGCCGCACTTTGCCCCGCCGCCGATGAGCCCGTCCCCGCTGAGCCGCCCGCCGCAGCCGCCGTGGAAGACGCCGTCATCCCGGATGACGGCATCCGGGTTTCGGTTCTTGGCTACCATGATTTCTCCGAAAAGGAACCCGAGACCGCCATGCGGATGCACCCCTCGAAGTTCCGCAAGCAAATGGAGTCCCTCCGCCAACTCGGCATCACCGCCATTTCCATTGATGATTTCCTCGCTTGGAAACGCGGCGAAAAGACCATCCCGGCAAAATCCGTGCTCATCACCCTCGATGACGGCTGGA
Organism: Verrucomicrobiota bacterium; assembly: GCA_037132955.1. Taxonomy (GTDB): domain Bacteria; phylum Verrucomicrobiota; class Verrucomicrobiia; order Verrucomicrobiales; family Akkermansiaceae; genus Luteolibacter. Next base: position 19,100 of record JBAXPF010000031.1, read on the forward strand.
AGTCGGTTTACACCGATGCTCTGCCCGTCCTCAAAGAGTTGGGTTATCCGTTCACGCTCTATCTGTATAAAAACTATATCGATGGGGGCAAGAAGGCCCTGACCACCGACATGATCAATGAAATGCTCACGCAGGGCGCCTCCCTCGGCAGCCACTCGGTGAGTCATCCGTATCCGGCTGTTTTCCGGTCTCAACGCAAGAAAGGCGATCACGCCTACGATGCCTTCCTACGCAAGGAAATGGGGGAATCCAAGCGCTTCATCGAGTCCAAATTCCCATCCAAAATCACCACCTACGCCTTTCCCGGTGGCTTCATCACCGAGGAAATGTTGCCGCTCGCCGATGAATTCGGCTACACCTCGCTCTTCACCGTGCTGCCGGGAAAAGTCAAACGCTCCACCCCCGACAAGCGCCTGCCCCGCTATATGATTCTGGGCAATTGTGACAAAATCTTCGAGACCGCCACCTCCTTCCATGAGAGTCAAAATGCCCCCGCCCCCCCCGCCGGCGCCATCGCCCAACTCACCCAAAGCACGCCCTATCCCGTCACCCCGGAAGCCGGCTCTATCATCAACACCCGCCTCCCTGTCATCTCTGCCAACCTCGCCACTCTCACCGACATCAACCCCAAGTCCCTGGTCATGAAAGTTTCCGGCTTCGGCGAGGTGCCCGCCCAATTCGATGACACCACGCATGTCATGTCATGGCAAGTGACCCGCCGCCTCCGCCAGCCATCCTGCCAGGTCTCTATCAGCTGGCTCGATGCCAAGGGCAAAGCCCCGGAAACCCCGCTGCGCTGGACCTTCCTAATCGACCGCGAATCCGCATACCTGCCCGATAATTGAGACCGAAGACAGAAGAACGCTGCGCTCCCAGACAGAAGACCGGATTCAGTCTCACCTCTTGCTCTTTTCTTCTGTCTTCTGTCTCAACGTCTTCTGTCTTCCACCAATAACTTCTAACTGATAACCAATAACTCCCCCATGTTCTCCTCTCTCGCCGACAGCCTTGACAAGACCTTCCGCAACCTCCGCGGCGTAGGCCGCATCTCCGAAAAAAACATCGCCGACGCCCTGCGCGACATCCGCATCGCCCTGCTCGAAGCCGATGTCGAGTTCAGCGTTGCCAAGGATTTCATCGCACGCGTCCAAACCAAGGCCCTCGGTGAAGACGTCCTCAAGTCGATCAAGCCCGGTGAGCAAATCGTCAAGATCTTCCATGACGAACTCGCCTCCCTGCTCGGCGGCGACCAAGCGCCGCTCGATCTCAACCCACCCGCCCGCATTCTCATCTGCGGTCTCAATGGCGCCGGCAAAACCACCGCCGCCGCCAAACTCGCCCTCCGCCTCAAAAAGGACGGCCGCCGCCCAATCCTCATCGCCTGCGACCTCTATCGCCCGGCTGCCATCGACCAACTCGCCACCCTCGCCCAACAAATCGACGTCCCCTGCTATACGCCGGATGCCGCTGAAACCGATGTCGTCAAAGTCGCCAAGGACGCCTTGGTCTGGGCCGAATCCCAACACGGCACCGTGCTCATCTTCGATACGGCGGGTCGCCAGGAAATCGACCAACGTCTCATCGCGGAACTCAAACGCCTCAATG
>JBAXPF010000032.1:0-20566 GCA_037132955.1 Verrucomicrobiota bacterium
ACATTCACCTTCAAGCGCATACTCGGCACCATCCCGGTCGAGCCGGATGGCTCCGCGTATTTCGAGCTGCCGGCGATGCGGAATCTGTTTTTTGTAGCCCTGGATCAGGACGATCTGTCTGTCAAGCGTATGCAAAGCTTCCTGACGGTGCAACCCGGGGAGGCCAGAGCCTGTATCGGATGCCACGAGGAACGCACCGAGAGGGCTCCGGCTTGGTCCCTGTCCCAAACCACGGCTTCAAAACGCCCACCTAACAAGATAACGCCGATCCCTGATGCGCCCGACGTGATGGACTTTCCACGCGATATTCAGCCGATTCTCGATAAGCATTGCATCTCCTGCCACGGCTACGAGGCCCCGGCCGGCGCCACGCATGGCCCGCGTGCGGGCAAAGTGATTCTTACCGGCGACCACGGCCCATGGTTTTCTCATTCGTATGTTACCCTGACGCTCCACGAGCAGTTCTCCGATGCGCGCAACGACAACGGCGACAGGCCGCCGCGCTCGATTGGCTCCTCGGCCAGCCCGCTTATGAAAAAACTCGATGGGCAGCATCACCAGATACAACTCACGCCGCACGAGAAGATGCGGGTCCGTCTATGGATTGAAACCGGCGCGGCATACCCGGGCACTTACGCGGCGGGGGGGACCGGCATGATCGATATCCATAACCCGCAAAAATACGAGCCGTATGCCTGGGGCACCATGAGCAACCCTCACCCGATCGACGGCAGCGTTTGCGTACGGATGCCACCGCCGAAAGATGCTCTGGATCGGCGTTGTGTGCGCTGCCATGAGAAGCCGCCTCTGGATCCGCAATTGCTCTACAATCTTTCGCGGCCGGACAAGTCGATGCTGCTGCTTGCTCCGCTTGCAAAGTCGGCGGGCGGTTACGGCCTGTGCGGGCCTGGCGTTTTCGCAGACAAAGCCGATCCCGACTATCAGTCCATTCTGGCCAACATTCAGGCAGCCTCGCTGAAACTCAACGAAATCAAGCGGTTCGACATGCCCGGTTTCCGGCCGCATCCGGGTTACATCCGCGAAATGCAGAACTACGGCATTTTGCCTGCGAGTTTTGACCTCACACAAGACCCAATCGACGTCTATCAACTCGATCAGACATACTGGCGATCCCTTGTACCGGAACCCCGCAGCCGTCAGTGATGGCAGGACGGTGACAAAAAACCAACGGGTCTTCGTCTCCTGAAAGGCTATTGGGGTATGGGTTCGTTGTTCGGGTTCAGGGCATGGCGTCGATGTTTTCCCGCCGCGACTCGACGAGATGATAGATTGCGGGCAAAACGACGAGGGTCAGGAACATCGAGGACACCAAGCCGCCGAGCACGACGGCTGCCAATGGACGTTGGATCTCGGAGCCGCTGCCGGTGGCAAAGAGCATGGGCACCAAACCCAGGAGCATGGCCAGGGCGGTCATCAGCAGCGGCCTGAAGCGCAGGTCACAGCCTTTTCTAACCGCCTCGGCGGTGGTCAGGCCCTCCTGCCGCAGTTGGTTGAAGAAGGCCACGAGCACGACGCCATTGCCGACGGCGGTGCCGAACAGGGCGATGAAGCCGATGGCGGCGGACACGCTCAGGTTGATGTGGAGCAGCACCATGGCGAGGATGCCGCCGACCAAGGCAAACGGGAGATTGGCAAACACCATCATGGCGCTGCGAACCGTACCCAGCCCGGAGAACAGCATGATGAAAATCAGGGTGATAGAAACCGGCACGACAATCCCGAGCCGCTGCATGGCACGTTGCTGGTTCTCGAACTGTCCTCCATACTCAATAAAATATCCGGTGGGCAGGGTCTTGGCCAGCGGTCGCAGGCTGCGTTGGACCTCCTTGACAAAGCCGCCCATGTCTCGGCCCCGGATGTTGCATTCCACCACCACGCGCCGCATGCCTTTTTCCCGGCTGATCTGGGCCGGGCCTTCCGATTCCTGGATTTTTGCCAGTTGCGCCAGCGGCACCAAGGTGCCGTCCGGTGCCGGCACTAACAATCGCCCGATTGCGGCGATGTCGCCCCGGTCCTTTTCAGGAAACCTAACCAACATGGCAAAGCGCATCTGGCCTTCGATGACGGTGGTGGCGACCTCGCCGCCAACGGCAGTTTCTATCAGACTGTTGATATCCGCCAGGTTGATCTTGTAACGGGCGATCGCCTTGCGATCCACAATGATCTGCACCTGCGCCGCCCCGGATATCTGTTCGACCTTCACGTCCTCGGCACCGGAGATGCCACCCATCAGGGCGGCAATCCGATCCGCCTGCGGTTTGAGCACGTCCAGATCGGGGCCGAAAAGTTTCACGGCCAGATCGCTCTTGACGCCGGAGATCAGCTCGTTGACGCGCAAGGCAATCGGTTGCGAGAATGAAAGCCGCACCCCGGGAATCACCGCCAACTCCTCCTTCATGGCCGCGACGAGGGTTTCCTTGGTCCGCCCGGTTTTCCATTCACTCTCCGGATGCAGCATGATCATCAGATCGTTTTGCTCAGGTCCCATCGGATCCTCCGAAATTTCCGCCCGACCTGTCTTGGTGACCACGGTTTTGACTTCAGGGAACTTGCCAAGGCGCTGTTCCATGGCGGTGCCTACGGCCACCGATCCATCTAACGATGCGGACGGAAGGCGCACGACGTTGATCGCAATCGAGCCCTCATCGAGTTGCGGCAGGAATTCGGTGCCGAGGCGGGGCACCAGCGCCAGGGTGGCGGCAAACGTGGCAATGGCCACGGCCACGGTGGCCCAGCGGAATTTAAGCGCCAATGCGAGCACCGGGAGATAGAGCCGCTTGAGCATGCGGATGGAGAAGTTGTCGCGGGTGGTCTTGTGGCCGCGCAGAAACAACGAGCACAACACGGGAATGAGGGTGAGCGCGACGAGCAGCGAGCCCATCAGCGCAAAGCACATGGTCATGGCCAGCGGTTTGAACATCTTGCCTTCCATCTGTTCCAGAGTGAACAAAGGCAAAAACACGATGATGATGATCAGGATGGCGAAGATCACCGGGCGCGCCACCTCGCGCACCGCCTCCTGGATGATCGTCAGTCGCGGCGTGCCGGATCCGCCACGCTCGGTTAGATGACGCGCGATGTTTTCCGCGACGACAATCGAGGCATCCACGACCATGCCGATGGCGATGGCCAGCCCCCCGAGGCTCATCAGGTTAGCCGAGACATTCTGCCAGCCCATCATGATGAACGTGAAGAAGGCGGTGAACGGCAGGGACAGGGCCACAATGACGGCGCCGCGGAAGTTTCCCAACAGAACAAAAAGAATGATGATCACAAAGAAGGAACCATCCCGCAACGCCTTGGCCACCGTCTCAATGCACGCTTGAATCAAGGTGGTCCGGTCATAGAACGGCTTGATGCGCACATCCTTGGGCAGGCTGGCCTGAATGGTGGGTATCGCCTTCTTGACGCTATCCACCACAATCTGGGAGTTGGCACCCCGCAACATGATGGCCATGCCGGCCACCGTCTCCCCCCGACCGTCCTGGGTCACCGCCCCCTGGCGTGTCTGCGGGCCGATCTTCACGTCGGCCACATCCTTGACGAAAATGGGAGTGCCGTCCTTGGCGTGCAGGACCACATCCTCAATGTCCTGGATGGTTTGGATCATTCCCACACTGCTCACATAGGCTTGCTCCCAGCCCTGCGTGATGAAATTGCCGCCGGCGTTGGCGTTGTTTTTCTGCAACCCTTCCAAGACGTCCTGCAGGGTCAGGCGATACTTGAGCAAGCGCGCCGGGTCCACTAGCACCTGATACTGTTTGACGAAACCACCGAAGCTGTTGACTTCGTTGACCCCGGCGATGGACCGCAGTTGCGGGGCGATCAACCAGTCCTGCATGGTCCGCAGTTCCATGGGGGAGCGGTGCTCGCTTTCAAGGGTGTATTGATAGATCTCGCCCAGCCCGGTGCTGACCGGGCCCATTTCCGGCTCAATCCCTTTGGGCAGTTGTTCGCGCGCGGACTGGAGTCGTTCAAAGACCAATTGGCGGGCAAAGTAAATGTCCACATCGTCTTCAAAAACCACGATGACCTGCGAGAAGCTCGCCTTGGACATCGAGCGGACCTGCCTGACCTTGGGCAACCCCTGCATCGCCAACTCCACCGGAAAGGTAACCCGTTGCTCGACGTCCACCGACGCGAGGCCAGGCGCATCCGACAGGATCATGACCTGCACATTGGTCACATCCGGAAACGCATCAATGGGCAAGGCTTTCCAGGCAAGGACCCCCGTGACCGCCAGCACGACGAAGGCCATGATCACCAGCAGCCGCTGGGTCAGAATGAATTTGATGAGATGATTCATATATGTATGTTAGGCATTGGTAACTCGCGGCGTGGCGCGTCAATCGGCACAACCCGCGCCCATTTTGGAGCGCAATGCGTCTGACTTCAAAACGAATGCGCCCTCGGTGACAAGCGTCTGACCCGGCGTGATGCCGTTGAGGATCTCGACGCCCTCGGCGAAGTCGCGGCCCCGCTTGATGTTGGTCCTGAGGTAGTAGGCGTCCTGCATGTGGGTGAACACGAAGTCCACCCCCTCATCGGATAGAAGGGCCGCTTTGGGGATGGCCAGCACCTCCTCGTCGGTGGTGATGAGGATGCGGCCCTGGCAGAACATGCCCGGCCGCAAGCGCCGGTCCTTGTTGTCTATGATCGTGCGCACTTTGATCGTGCGCGTGGCTTCATCCATGGTGGCGGCAATGTAGTTCATCTGGCCGCGAAACTGGGTTTCTGGAAACGCTGGAACCGAGAACTCGACCGGAATCCCGTCGGCGAGCTTGCGTTTGAGCAGCAGGCCCAAGTCCCGTTCATACACGCCACCCCAGACCCACACACTGTCGAGGTCGGCCAAAATCATCGTATCCTTGCCCGGTTCGACGAGTTCACCAACCACCGCGTGTTTCCCGATGATGGTGCCGTTGATGGGGGCGCGCACCGCCAGCGAACCGCTGAGGCTGTCGTGGCTGTTAGGATTGATCTTGGCGACATCGTCCTCGGTCAAGCCCAGGACGTGGAGTTTCTGCTCCGATGCTTTCAGGGCGATCTGATACTCCTCGTGCTTCATTTGCGCCTCGATCATGTCACTTTCGGACCCGACCTTCTTTTCATACAAACTTTTTTCGCGTTGGAAGTTTTTGCCGGATAGTTCGGCCATGGCCAGGTTTTTTTCCCAGTCGCTGAGAGCCTGGCCGAGTTCCACGCTATCCAGCGTGAAGAGGACATCGCCCTTGGTGACCTCCGCGCCGATGTCCACATTGACGGCACGCACGACCCCCGGGATGCGGGGGCTCACATGCACGGCGGAGTTTTCATTCATCCGGACTTCACCGGTGATGTCCACGGCGGTCGTCATCTTGCTTTTCGCCACTTGCAGGGTCTTGACCAAGCTAGTGGTCGCTCCCTTGGCCGCTTGCATGAGCGAGGGGTCCACCTTGACCACCCCGACCTCATAGCGGCACTCGTCGCACTCGATGGTAAGCCCGTGCGGGCACTTGGCCCGCAGCACTTGTTCGACCGTGAGGTCCCCCACCCTGCCCTCCTGTTTCTCTTCGGCTTCCGCTTTGCCCTCACGCTTGTCCGCCGGGTTCTTGCCGCAACCGGTTAGCACCAACGTGCCCCCGGCAATTGCCGCCAACAGCCATTTCTTTGATATTGCGTTCATGTGCATAATTTTGTTAGTAAGTGTTTCTCCTGACGATACGGATGATTTTCAATTTGCGGGCACCGGCTCCGCCATGGCTTCGAGTTCGGCGCGCGCCGAGTTGAGCTCGAGCAATTTTTTCTGATAGGCAAGGCGGGCCTCGGCGGTGGTGCGCTGGATGTCGAGGTAGTCGATGAAGTTGAATTTGCCTTCTTCAAAGCCGGTTTGCACGAGGCTCAATGCCTGTTCGCTCTTGGGCAGGATGCGCTCGCGGTGCGCGGCCACCTGCGCGGCGGCGGCCTTGTAGCGGGCGACCGCCGTGCGCCATGAGGCTAACAGTTCCTGTTGGGTGGCAACGATTCCGGCCTCCGCCTCGCGCACGCCGGCACGGGCTTCCTGCTGGTTGCCCTTATTGCGATCAAACAGAGGCAAGGGAATGCTGAAGCGCAACGCCATCAGATTCTCGTTGGCCGCCTCGTCGCGACCTACCGCCACGCCCACCGTCACATCAGGTCGCGGTTCCAGCCCGGCGCGCCGCAGCGTGGCCAGCGCTTGGTCGCGCCGCGCGCGGGCGGCCACCATCGCCGGGTGACCGGCCAGGATCGATGAGGGAGCCACGTTCAGCAGGGCGAGCTTGCCGGATTCGTCAGGCGCACCGGTGAGTTGGGCCCCGCCGAGGTCCGGCCTACCTAACAATCTGACCAATTCTTGGCGGGCACCTGCGGCCTCACGAGCGGCGTCAACTTTTTCGGTCTTGGTTTGTTCGAGTTGGATTTCGGCACGGAGCAACTCTTGGAGGGCGATTTCGCCGGCGGTGTTGCGTTTGGCTGCCGCCGCCGCCGCGGCGTCGGCGACCCTGACCAAGTCGGTGGCCACGGCGGCGGAGCGTTCCGCTGTCTGAACCTGACAATAGGCGATTTTGACCTCGCGCACCAATTCCGCCCGGTGCTGGTGCCAAGCCGCCGTGCCAACAGCGGCGTCGGCTGCGCCGATTTGGCCGTCAGCCTTTTTCTTACCCGGATAGGGGACGACCTGATTGATGCCGGCCATGTTTTTCGCCTTGGAAAATCCCCCGTGGCGTGTCGGCAGGTCATCCGCGGAGACTTCGAGTTCCGGGTTGGGCCAGGCGCGGGCTTGCAGCGCCCGGCCTGCGGCCGCGTCCTTGCGGGCGGCGCTCGCCTGGAGTTGCGGGTTGTGATCCAAGGCCAGGCGGATGGCCCGTTCCAGCGATAGGGCACCGGTGGCTTGGCTCGTGTTAGGTCGTGGCGGTTTGGCGTCACGTGGCGGTGCCGCGGCGCAGTCTGGCAGCGACACTGCCACTGCCACGCCAAGGCACGATAGATAGAATGGATGGAATTTCTGCTTCATGGGGAGGGTTCCTGCTTCAAGTGATTGAGAGTTTGATGACGGATTTGAGCCCTGTGCGAGACGGCTCACGGATCGGTGGCGCCAACGCGGCAAGCCACCTCTGTCAGGCGTCAAGCGCCCGATTGCCCTGATCTAACAAACCGATGCCGGCGCGCGCGGCGACGCGGCCGCGCGGCGAACAAATTGCCAGACTCGAAGCGAGCCCGGGGGGGCGCCGGTGGCAGGACTGAGGGTGGCCACTCTCGGCAACGAGTACCGACGGGCGATGGAGTCGAGCGCGGCGCACCCATCCGCTGATGCCACTGGCACCATCAGGGGGGCTTTCTTCAAAAAATAGTTTCCGTTCTCGATGAGTTTGCAAATGACGGAATGACAACCGGAGGTTTCACCACAACCGGAGGTTTCACCACAACAGGAAGGATCGTCGCCGCAGGACTGATCCTCGCAGCAAGCCTGATCCACGCAGCAAGCCTGCATGCCCGCCCATTGGCAATGCAGGGTCAGCGGCAGCCACATGGCCGCCAACCATAACGCCAGCAATTGCACGGAACGGGTCACCGAGGCGCAAACTAGGGCCAATTCAGGGTCAGGCAAGTAAAATGTGGCCGCAGAAAAATCTTATCAATCCGCTCGCACCCATGTATGAAGTCCCCAGCCCATGGACTTCACCGAGATCGACCGCGAGGATTTCCGCAATCTGTTAGCTGAGATCGGCGCCGCCCACATGCCATTTGGCAAGTTCGGGATCAAGGCCTATCCGCCGCGCGGGGTGCCGCTCGTCGACTTGCCACCCGAGTATCTGGCGTGGTTCAAAGAGCGTGGGTTTCCCAAAGGCAGGCTTGGCGAATTGATGGCCCAGGTGTTTGAGATCAAGGCGGTGGGCATGGACTGCGTGTTCGACCCCCTCCGCAGGGCCACAGGCGGGCGATTCCCGCTGCACCAGCGGCGCTCCAAGTCGCGCGAGTTCGGCGACTGATCGGAGGCAGTTCAATGGCACTTCTTATTGTTGTTGACAGCCGGGCGGGATTGGTGAGGATTTGTCTTGTCATGAAAAAATCACCGTTATTGCTACCTTTGTTGGGCATTTCCGCTCTGATGTGCAGCTGTGTTACTTATCCCTATCCAGGCTCCGGCTACGCTGAAGACGGACCCCGTTATGAACCGGGCTATGTCGTTGCTTACGGGGAGCCTCTCTATGTCTATGGCGGCATGAACTATTATTATTACGGAGGCCGCTACTGCTATCTCGAACACGGTCGCCCGATCTACGTTGCTCGTATTCCCTATGGTGCTGCTCACTACCGTGGCCCCTCCTACGTACATTACAGCGGTGGCAACCATGGCGGCCACGGCACAGCGCAGCCCTACTTCAAGGGAGGGGGAAATCTCCAGGGGCAGCAACCGCATAACCTCAGCTTCCAGGGGCAGCAACCGCGTAACCCAAGCTTCCAGGGGCAACAACCGCACAACCTCCAGGGGCAGCAACCGCACAACCTCCAGGGGCAACAACCCCACAACCTAAACCTCCAGGGGCAACAACCGCACAACCCAAGCTTCCAGAAACCCGGACAAGGTGGCGGCAATCAGAACAGGCAGGGTTCAACCCACTCTAACCAGGGTCAGAAGAAAAAAGACTCTGACAGACAATAAACTGATTGTGTCTCTCAGTTCCGAGGTTCCCCCGTTGGCCTATTAGAACTTCGGAGAACTACAGACCGAGTTCGCGCTCCATCACCCGGATGAATTCCGCCATGCCGGGTGGCAGGCCGTGAAGGATGCGCTTGCCGGTGATGAGCAGTTTGGGCGGTTTGTTGTTGCCTCCGGAAAATAATCCCGGCTCATGGAACCGGTAACTCCGCTTTAAGTCGCATGAAGCGCCTTGTTACTCCAGGATCAAGCGGCTTGAGATCCCGCACCACCCGTGCTGCGGGAGTGTTAGATACCTCCACGGTGAACGCCGGACCCGCGTCCCAGTTTGTTAGATCGGAGGACACCTCCACATTCAAGGTCGCTGGATGGGCGCTCAGGCGCGGAATGGTAATCTGCAAATAGTGCTGACCCGAGACTGTCACAATCTCCACCGGCGTGGCAGTCGGCGGGTTGGCCACCTTGGGCAACGTGCCGAACGCGTATTCTAACAAATTCGGCGTGCCGTCGTGATCCGGGTCGTCGAGCGGCCCGTTGAGCGACTCTCCGGCCAATTCGGCTGACTGCCATTGCGACCAGGCGGTAGTGATAGTGGTCGTGGTGGGAGTGGTGGAGGGTTCCGACACAATCCATGGACATGGCACGGTGTAAGCTTGGAGGGCATTTTGCGTCTGGATGAAAACACTGCAATCGTCAAGAAAGAGAAGTTCGGCATCCTGCGGTGCCAAGGAAGCGACCCCCACCTTCACCCACTTGCTCAATGGGACCGGGATGCTTTCCTGATAAAGGGAATAGTCATCATAACCCGCGGATCCGACGGCCGTATCGCCCTTCCAGACAGAGAACATGTCGGCGGTGGAGGAGAGTAAACCGCCCATGAAACCATGTGCCAAATCCATTTGGCGAGAGCCGGGGCCGGTGGCGGATTGGCTGCTCGGGAAACCTCCGCCCACCAGGTTGATACCGGCGTGGAGTGGGGTGATGAATTTGTTTTTGCGCACTTCACCGAAGGCGACGACGGTGGTGCCTATACTGCGCTTGGTGACAAACATCCCCTGGCCGGGGGCAAGCACCGTGGCGGCTTGATCGGCCAGAGAGCCATCGCCATCCTTGACCCACCTGAGCGACCCGCCGCTGGTGAAGAGCCAATAGGTGGTCCAAGCGCCGTTGGCAAAGGTTTGCACCTGGTCGGCTGCCGTAGGAACTCCCGCAGCAAAGAATCTGCCGACCGGGAACAACTCGCCCAGCGTCCAATGCCTGCGGATCACCACCCGGTTGCCGGCGAGGCTCGCGGGCAAAGCCCCGGTGAGCGTGTTGAACGGCGGCGTGGCGGAAAACAGATTACCGTCGGTGGCGAGAGTCACCGTGTTGCCGCTGGCGGATACCACATCAAAGCGCTGTCCCTCATTGATGCCGGATGTCACTTCGAGGTAGTAGGCACCTCTGGGTTGCAAGAGGGTGGCAAGATCCACGGAGCCGGCACTTTGGGCGAAGTGGAGCGTTTGGATGCTGACTCCGCCAGTATTATCCACGGTTCCTGTGAAAACGGATTCGCACAGATACGGATCGTTATAGGTGCGGATGCCGAGTCCCAAAGCCGTTTCCGTCCAGCCTTCCGTCTCGGTGCGGGCAACGTGGTCGGTGACGTGGTCGCCATTCAAGTCGAGTTCGGCGCGGATGCGCACGAAGCCTTTGCGTGCCTCGAAGTTGCGGATGGTGACGGATTCCGTGCAGGGACTGACGGGGGTCACGACCATGTTTCTGGAACCAATGGCATTCAGCGGGATGGAGATCCAACTCGTCGGATTGCCAAGCCCTTGGCTATACTCGAGGTAGTACGTAACGTTGGACGTCGCGCCAGTCGGGCGGGTGAAGGTGACTTCGATCACACCAAGCGTTGAGGTGGAAGGCCTGATGTTCAATGGTATCCCAGTCCCGCTGCCCGCTGGCAGACGGAACGCATACTCGATGAGATTGTCGTAGCCGTCGCCATCCGGGTCGTCGCTGGGATGGTTCTTGCCGTCAAGCGGGTTGAGAAATTGCCACTCCTGCCAGGTGCCGTAACAGGCGAAGCCGAAGTCAATGGTCATATTGCTCTCGGCCCATCCGATGTGAATCACCGGACTGCTGACCGGCCCACCCAACACCGGTTGGCTGCCATTGTTGTCATTGTCGATGGGGTCATCGTTAGGGCTTTGCTGGATGCACACGCCCGGCGGGAAGTCCGGCGCAGTGGGCAAATACACCACATAATCGCCAGGCACCGCGTTGGTGAAGAGGTAAATGCCAATCGCATTGGTCACCGTGGAAGCCACCGGCGGATCCACACCGGGTATCCGGGTTGATTTGTAGAGTTCCACCGTAACACCGGGCAGACCGGGTTCCCCGGGATCCGCAAGGCCGTTGTGATTGGTATCGAACCACACAAGGTTGCCGATGCTGCCCACCGATGCGGGGTCGGTCCAATGCGGATCATGGAACCCGGCGTTGTTGATCGGCGGGAGCATTCCGGCCACCACCGCCACCGTGGTCGGATCGGTGCCTTCAGTTTGACTGTAGGGGTAAGACGTTCCCTCGTAGGAACCCATCGGGAATTGCGGATCCATGTGATCGATGTCGGCTTTGGTGATGCCTGGAGTCACACTGAGCGACCAGTTGCCAGACGCATCGCTAGTGACGGTATGCGTCGTCCCTTTGGAATCGGTGATGATCACATCCACGCCAACGAGGTCGGGTTCACCATTATCTTGGGTGAAATTGCCGTTGGTGTCAATATAGAGGTGGCCAGCGATGGTTCCGGGTTTCTCCTCGATGAAGTTCTGGCCGGAAATCGTTGCACCAGGAGCGACGGCAATCGGACGAATCTCGTTAGGATTGCCACCGTCGCTGTCGGACACGCTGTCGTAGCCGGACGGCTGGGTTTCTAACACTCCATAGGTCCCGGGTGCCAGATCACCAAAACTGTAACTGCCGTTGCTTGCGGTGGTGACGGTAACCGGCTGCACGCCTGAGATGCCAGGATTGCCGTCAACCGGGTTGCCAGCGCTGTCTACCAGCGTGAGTATCACGCTGGGGATGCCGACTTCGCCGATATCGTCGTTGTTGGTGTCGGCCAGAACAAACCCGGTGATGTAACCAAGCGGGATCGGCACGGTCGGTCGTTCTGCCGAGTTATTAGATTGATCCGGGTCCTGCTCGGTGCCGGTGATGGTCGCGACGTTGAGATAATCGCCGGTGGCGTTGACCTTGGCGGTGATTTGGAGTGAAACGCTCGCGTTCTTGGCAAGACTGCCGATGGTCCAGACCCCGGCGCTGTAGGCTGCGGACGGACTGGCGCTGACAAACTGATAGCCGCTAGGCAGGGTATCTGTAACCTTCACGCCGGTGGCGGCCGACGGACCGTGGTTGGTGGCGGTGAGGGTGAAGACGACTTGCGAACCAACCAGCGGCTTGTCCTTGTCAACCGTCTTGGTGATGGCCAGGTCGGCCTCAGGCGTCGCGGTGTCCGTGTCGGTGGCTGAGTTGTTAGTCAGATCCGTGTCCTTCAGGCCGTCGGGCGGAGTGACCATCGCCGTGTTGATCAGGTTGCCTGTGGCTGAGGGCGATATCTGGACCACCGCCGTATAAGTCACCGACCCACCCGGCGGCAGGGTCACCGTGCCGCTGATGTCGCCCGTGCCGTTGTCCGGCAACACGCTTGCACCGGCCGAAGCCACCGCATTCCACTTCACACTGGTCACTCCAACCGGGAACATGTCCGACACCGCCGCACCGGTCACCAGGCCGGGTCCCTTGTTGCCCACCACAATCGTGTAGGTCGTGGGGGTGCCGGGAATGTAGGTGGCCGTGTTGTCGGTCTTGGTGAGGGTTAGATCCGCCTCGGGGGTCGCGGTGTCCGTGTCGGTGGCCGCGTTGTTAGCCAGATCCGTGTCCTTCAGGCCCTCGGGCGGAGTGACCATCGCCGTGTTGATCAGGTTACCTGTGGCTGAGGGCGATATCTGGACCACCGCCGTGTAAGTCACCGACCCACCCGGCGGCAGGGTCACCGTGCCGCTGATGTCGCCCGTGCCGTTGTCCGGCAACACGCTTGCACCGGCCGAAGCCACCGCATTCCACTTCACACTGGTCACTCCAACCGGGAACATGTCCGACACCGTGGCCCCGGTCACCAGACCAGGTCCCTTGTTGCCCACCACAATCGTGTAGGTCGTGGGAGCACCGGGGATGTAGGTGGCCGTGTTATCCGTCTTGGTGATGGTTAGATCAGCAAGCTGGGTATCCACGAAGTTTGCCACTCCCATACCACCTTGGGACACGGTGACTGACACTTGGTTTGGCGTTAATGAAACATAACCGCTTGGGTCGGTTTCCACCACCTGGTAACTTCCGGGCGGCAGCTTGGTGAAGCTATAACTGCCGTCGACTGCGGTGGTCGTGGTGGTCGGTTGCATGCCGGCGGCCGGATTGCTGTCAATGTCGTTGCCTGAGGAGTCTTTCAGCGTGACGGTCACGTCGGCCAGCGGGGCATCTCCCGACCCGTTGTTATCGGTGTCGGCCCGGACAACACCGGTGATCGAACCGGGCATGAAATATCCGTCATTACCCGCACTCACGGAAGAAGAGGCCACAGCAATGACGGTGGTCGGATCGTCGCCCTCAGTCTGCGTGTAGCCCGCAAACACTGCCGCCACGAAGTCGGGGTCTGTCTCTACCACATTCGCCGTTGTGCTGCCGGCAATAACCCACACCGACCAATTTCCGTTAGCATCCGTCGTCACAGTCTGCGAATGACCCAGGGAGTCGGTGACCACCACATCCACATTGGGGAGGTTGGGCTCGCCAACGTCCTGCGTCCCATTGCCACTGGTATCGATGTAGAGATGACCGGTGACGGTGGCATTGCCACGATAGCCGAAATCCACATCGATCCGATCCTGGTTAATTACCAGTGCTACGGTGGCCACATTCGGGGTTCCATATCCGTCCAGATCAAAAGTCGGGCTGATGCCTGCGGGCAAGGTGCTGGTGTCCACGCGGACCCCATAGGTGCCGACATCAAGGCCACTGAGCAAATAGTGACCGGAGGCGTTGGTGAGGGCGGCGGGTTCGCCTGAGTCATAGAGGCCATTGCTGTTAGAGTCGATATACACCCGCACGCCGGCCAGTGGCGGTTCCTCGCCGTCCTGTGCACCGTTTCCATTGAGATCAAGCCACACGAAATCACCGATGGACCCGGCTTGGTATTCAAAATCCTGGTCCACTGCATGCATACCTACTGCCAGCGCCAGTGATATATTGTTAGGGTTGAATCCATCGCGGTCGGCATACACGTAGAAGCCTGATGGAACCGTCGTGACAATGGCGTAAGCGCCGGGCAAGAGATTGGCGAACGAATAATCGCCGCTGCTGTTGGTGGTCGTGGGGAAGGTCTGGTCGTCAGCCGTGCCCAGGATGCCATCAGCACCAGCGTAGGTCAGCGTGACGCTGACGCCGCCAAGCACGGGCTCACCGGGTTCGGCGCGGCCGTTGCCGTTGCCCTTGACCACGGTGCCGGCGATGCTGCCGAAATGCTCGACATAGCCGAAGTTCTGGTTGGTGACATTGGCGCTGATATTCAAGAGATTTGTTGTACTGTTAGGCGTGCCGTCGGGGTCCACGGTATTAACGAAAGCCCCGTTCGGAAGGGTGCCAGTGGAAACGCTGATGACTATGTTGCTACCATCAGGCACACCCTGAAACTGATAGATCCCGCCGTCATCAGTGGTTGCTGAAAACACCTCCTCGGGCATATTGTCATGATTGGCATCCACTGCCGCGGTAACGGTTACTCCCGCCAGGGCTTCAGCCGGAAGATTTGGCACCCCGTTGGTATTGATGTCATTGAAGATGACTCCGCTGATGGTGCGGACGATGAGTGTGGGATGATAGCCAAAATCCCGGTCCAGCACCTGGCTGCCACCGCTGATGGTGGCTCCCGCCGCGCTGCCACTCACCCACTCAGTGGGCGGTCTCGCCGTCGGCACCGCGTCGTAACCCACGGGCACCGTGGTCCGCAGCACATTGACCACGTAGTTGCCATCAGCAAGCCCGACGAACAGGTATTTGCCATCGGCATCGGTAAGTTGGATATCCAGCAAGGTGTCGCCAGCGTCCGCCAGGTTGCTGTTGTTATTATCCTGATAGAGTTCCACGGTGACGTTGGAGAGTCCAGGTTCACCGCTGTTCTGTGCACCATTGCCGTTGACATCCGCGAAAATCGCACCGCCGATTTTGCCGTTGTTATCGACGCCGAAATTGAAGACCGGGTGCCAGTCCTCGCCGGGAGAGGCGTGGAACTTATAACTGGTGGCCGTGGTGGTGTCGGTGAGCGATGAGTTGGTGACCAAAACATCCAGTGTGCTGTAGGCAAGCGTGTAATTGCCCTCGGGTTCCACAATGACGAAATGGCCGCCGACGTCAGTGGTGGCAGTAGCCGTCACCGACTTGCCGAACATGTCGAAGCCGGTCAAGAAGACCCGCACCGGCGTCAGGCCGGTTTCACCGAGATCAAAGACAGTGTCACGGTTGGCATCCCAGAAGACATTGCCTTCGATGCGCGCACCGACGAAATAACCGAAGTCCGCGCTAGGATAAGTCTCTCCTGAGGCCAGGTTTACGTTGCGAACGTTTGGCGTGGTGGGGACCACGTTGCGCACGCCGCCCGTGATAAAACTATCTTCATAGACATCGACTAGATACTGACCTGCCGGCAATTTATCGAAGGAATAGTGGCCGCTGGCATCGGTCGGCACCGCGGCAATCTGATAGTCACCGTTGATCACGTCGAGGATGCCGTTGTTGTTGGCATCAGCATAGAGAATGACATAGGCATCCTTAATAGGGAGTTCGCTGGAGTCGGCCGGTTGGTTGAACGTATGGTTACAATTGGAGTCCCACCACACGTAGCCACCGATCGAGCCCAACAGGGTCGTAGTGGTGGGGGGCGACGTTGCGAGCAGGGCTGCGCCGGTGTTATTCTTCAATTGCGCGGTGTTGGTCACCACGCTCACGCCGGGATTGGCATTGACGATGGCGGCAAAGGTCAGCGGCGGGGACACCAACACCGTGTTGGCCACGCCTTGCGACCAAGGTCCTCCAATGGAGCCGGAAGGCGTGGCTTTGAAGGTCAGCACGCCGGGAATGGCGCCCGCCGTGACCGTGCAAGTGTAGGTGAAGGTGGCCGTGCCATTGTTGATCGTGGCAGTCAAGGGAGAAGCCGCGCTGCATACCGCAGACGAGCTGTTGGTGCCAGTGGCAGTCAACGCGCCAGCGGTGACCGTGCCGGCATTGCCCGTGGCGGTGGCGGTCAGCGTGACGGTCACGGTGTTACCCGATGTTTCCAAACTTCTGTTAGCACTCAGGGCCGTGGAGCCGCTGAAAGTGTTAGTCCCTGGCTTGAGGGCCAGCAACATTTGGGTATGATGAGTATCAGGAGTTAGGGTTGCGGTTCCGTCACCCGTCGTGCCAGCTGCTGCTTTTAACGCCCACGCCGAGCCGATAGACATGATGCTGGGCGCGGCGTCCCGATAATCGCACAGTTCGGTGAGCGACTGGGATCCCGTCGCAATCTTCCAAGCACTCCAAGTGGAGCCCTCAGTATTCCCCGCCAGCCCGAACATGATGACTGCTGCATTGGAAGAATTTGTCGTAATAGCAGCTGCCGAGGCAGGATTGGAGGTTCCTTGGCCGGGCAAGGTTCCGGGAGCCACATCAAAAGGTCCGCCTGATCCACCACCCACCAGGAATCCTCCCGTGGTATCCACACCGGAGAAAGCCACAATCGAACTGATAGCGGCGGTTATGGTTTGCTGCCCGACATTACTGAACAAGTAAGGTCCTGCTTCTGATGCACCAGCGACTTTGTAAAAGAGCGAGCCCTGCATGTGCTTCCCCCCCTCAACCACAGCGGTGGAAATCTCTGTCCAGCCGCTGGGGCCCGTAATATCAGGTGTTGACCCACACTGCATCACAACACTCGCAATCATGACATCTCCAGCAACGACGCCGGCCGCCATATTAACCGATAGAGATGTGCCAGATGTAGCAGTCCCTGTCGCAGCCCCCCCACGCTGGGTGATGGCTCCCGGCCCGCCCGACAAGCTCTTGGTGCCATTGACTGCGGCGGTGGTCGAACCGAGTGACCATGTCACCGAGCCACTCGCGTGCGAGCCGCCCGCGTTGGCACTGCCATTCTGATAGGTTGTGCCGGCAGGCACGACATCGGTCACGGTCGCATTCGTGAGCAAGGCTGGCCCAGGGTAATAGGCACGCATGGCAAACGTCAGAGTATCTCCGGTGACCGCCGTGGCCTTGTCCACAGTCTTGTCGATATAGGCGAGAACGAACGGAAAATCCTTGTCGGTGAGAGCCTGGCCCGCGCCAAGGGTGAAGGCGGGGCAAGCCCCACCGCTCACCGAAGACACCAGATGGGTAGGGATATCCGGATCGCCGAGGTCCACCTTGACGACATAGGTGCCAGCAGGGCGACCGGCGAATGTGTAGAGACCGCCCGCGTCCGTCGCGGTGGTGGCGAGCAAGGTCGTGCCGTCGCTCGCACAGAGTTGCACGGTGACGTTGGCCAGCGGCGAGTCACCCGCATCATAGACGCCATTGCCATTCACGTCGTGGAAGACCTGGTCGCCGATCGAGCCTGTGGTGGCGGTGGATTGATAACCGAAATCAAGGCTGAGAATCGAGCCGTTGAGGGTGAGGGTCGCAGCCCCTTCATTGATCGGGTTGGTTAAGCCACCCGCGGGATTGCCGGTATTGGCGCCAGTCGGTGGCACATTGATTTTCACGACATACTCACCCGGCGGCAAACCGGTGAACAGGTAGTTGCCATTGGCATCGGTGACCTTGTTGCCCACGAGCGCGTCGCCAGCGTCGTAAATGTCATTGGTGTTGACGTCATTGTAGAGCGACACGGTGATCCCAGCGATGCCGGGTTCTCCGGCGTTCTGGGTGCCATTGCCATTGGTGTCGGTGTAAACCGTATCGCCGATCTGCCCGCCGCCCACCGTGACCGGGGCTTCAGGAATCGGCGGGATGCGTTTGCCTTCAAAAGTCAGATCCACTTGGTTGTAGTAAATGCCAGGCGGGGTGTTGGGCCCCACCAAGGCCTTGAAATTGATGACCAGCGTCTTGCCGGCCTGAATCGCGGTGCCAATGGTGAAGATCGGTTGACCCGGGTTGCTGGAATTGGTGGCGGGCGTGATGGCCGCGCCATTGATGGTGGCATTATCCAAGGAAACGTAGGTGAAACCGCCCGGCAGATAATCGGTCACCACCAGGGGCACGCCGTTAGGGCCAGTGCCCTCGTTGAAAACCGTCATCGTGTAGGTGACCAGATCGCCCGGAGCGACGCCTGACGGCGTGACGGTTTTCACTTCACGCAACAAGGCGCGCACCCCAACCTCGACCGTGTCTTCGGCGTAAGCCACAAAATTCCCGTTGCTGGTGGCCGTCACCGTATTCAACTGGGTGCCGGTGGCAGTGGCTTTCACATTTACTGTTAGAGTCACCATCTGCCCCGGATTGACCGTGCCCAGCGACCAGGTCAGGATGCTGCCGGAAACACCCGCCGTCGGCGACGCACTCAGATAGGTCAACCCGCTCGGCAGAGTGTCGGTAAGCACCACATTGGGCAACGCGACCGCCCCGTTGTTGGCAAATGTGAGGGTGAAGGAAGTCGTGCCACCGGGAGGCAGGAGGGGATCTTTGGCAACCTTCTGTAGTAGGACATATGAATCAAGTGCAATGACCGTCGGATCGAAATACCGCCAGATGTGGTCCTTGCCATTGTCGGTCCCACCCGCATCACCGCCGAAGGCATCGGCATACATCTTGTAGCTGGCGCCGTCCGTGGGTGCGAGAACCTTGACTTTGACCGCCGAGTATTCCGAACGGCCCAATTCAAGCTGACCGATGGCGAAACGCACCGCGTTGACAGTCGCGGGGAGCGGACCGCCGGCCATCGCATAACCGAGATTGCTGGCGTCAATGCCCGCATAGCCGAGTGCGGTGCTGAGCAAGCCGGCCTGGTCCTTGCTGACCTGGCTGCCGGGATACTTGATGCGGTTCCACGGACCGACCTCAATGGCCGATTTCACGGCAGCCGCGTTGTTGCCGTGAGCCACATAGGCGGCATAATCAAACGCCCAGGCATAGCCACTCTGCGGACCGGCCACCGCGCACGCCATCCCCCATGGCGCGTTGCCGCGCTCGTCTGACGAATCGATAAGCGCAGCCACGTCCTTGCGGCCAAACGCACGGAGTTGATAGGAATCCCACAGGTTCATCACTCCCAGAGTGGTGGTGCCTGCGACATTTGCGGCGTCCCACTCACCGACGGTGTCACCGGAGTTGTTAATCATGGGTGAGGCCCCTCCCGAGGGTGCCGCACCGTAGCTGTTGAACACCGTACGTGGATCCGTGGAATAGAAAATCCCGGTGTCGGCATAGACCCCGGCAATGGTGCCGCGACAAAGGCCGGTCGCTGTGACCGGTGCCTCATTGATGCCCAACACATTCGCCGCCGGATAGGTGTAGCCGGTCAAACCAACGGCCACCTTGGCCCCAATGGATCCGGCCCCGATGGCAATGGGCGACTGCCCCTTCATGGGAATCGACACAAACCCTCGCGGATCACTCGGACCCGGCTGCACATACGCCACGTCCACCACCTGCATCCCTGACGGAATATAAAAAGTTTGATAACCGCCCACCCCGGTGGTGGTCCCCGGCCCGGGCGTCGTCTTGGCCACCACCCAAAACTCGTCACCCACTTGCATGAGGGATTGGTGGGCGGCCGCCCGCTGTGACATCTGGGCAAGAAAATCCTGCGCAAAACTAATGCCAGTGGCGCGGGTGTCCAGATTGTGGGCATGGGCCGTGGCCATTGTGGCGGCCACCAAAGCAAGCACCGCCGCGGTAGAACCGACTGGATTTTTCATGGTAGTAGGAGGTGGTGCCGAGCACCTGAATCACGCACTGACCCAGGAGTTCCCACCAGGGGTTGATAAGTTTTTAGTCACACCCGGGGCGAACAAGTCACACCCGAATCCTTTTTTAAATTAATACGACTGACATAAAGCGGTGTTTTAGGAACAACGCATAGCTATGCCTTGGTATAGAGACACCTCGCCTGCAACAGCTCTGTTCGCTGCCCAGCCCAACCGCAAACTCAACACGGTCTTAGGGCGCAACGCGGAGTTCTGACGCTCACGAGTCAATCAGAAACCTAATTGAATCAAACACCGCCGGGGTTTCAATCTGCCTCCACGCTCTTTGCAACGCTCACCTCTTTCGGAAACTCTTCTTCCTGTGGGAGGATCCAATTCAACTGTGGGTCCAAACCATGATCGAGCATCTGCTGGAAATGAGGACGAGGGCGGAAGACCCGCGCCACGGTGGTCCGGGCAGATTGCCCGGATTGCTTCACGGCGGACAGCATGCCCAATACTGTTTACTTAGCACCTCACGCACCAAATAGTGGGCGAAGTGGCGACGATACTGGGCAGGGACGCACCGCCCGGGGCGTCCGGTGGGGGCGATGCCGCCGTTCTTTGCTGCACCATCACTCGCCGGATCCCATTCGGCGACGGGCCAGCCATTGGATTGAGAGTTTCCTGCCAAGGGTTGGGTGACTCGGGCCAACCAAGCCGCCGTCAGCTCGCGCCAGCCGGGCCGTTTGGAAAACGCCTAAAAGAGGGGCACGGGCAGCTTGCCCGTGTGCCAATGAAGATCACGGGCGGGCCGCCCGTGCCCCGCTTGAAGAGGAGACATCGGGCCGTTTAGGTGTGAATTCCCACCCTCTGGTCGAAGAAAGGGCCTGCTTTTTGCCGAATT
>JBAXPF010000033.1:0-20499 GCA_037132955.1 Verrucomicrobiota bacterium
ATGGCCGGGTTGCTGGTGTTTCGGACTTTTACAGAAGAAATGTTGCACGCGCACGCCGCGCCGAATGGCCGCAAGCCGATTACATCACCGGCAATCCACCGTTCATCGGCACGAAACGCATGATTGACGCGTTGGGAGTTGGATACGCCGAGGCTCTGCGCAAAGCATGGAAAGGAAGCGTTCCCGAATCCGCCGACTTCGTCATGTTCTGGTGGCAAAAGGCAGCCGAACTTGTGCGCGATGGCAAGGCCAGAAAATTCGGCTTCATCACCACCAACTCGATTCACCAGACGTTCAACCGCCGCGTGATTGAACCGTTCCTAACAGCCACAAAAAAACCGCTTCACCTTGCCTACGCCATCCCCGATCACCCTTGGATTGATTCCGCCGATGGTGCCGCCGTGAGAATCGCAATGACCGTCGCCGCCCCCGGTCACGCTGAAGGCCTCCTTGAAAAAGTTGTTTCCGAACGAGCCCGCGAAGATGGTGAAAACGAAGTGATTCTCATTAGGAGCGAGGGGATGCTTGCCCCAAACCTTCAAATCGGTGCTGACCTAGGCTCGACTGTGGCGCTTGCAAGCAATGACAAGGTTGCAGGCATGGGCGTTGCCTTACACGGGTCAGGCTTTATATTGCAGCCCGAGGATGCGAAAGCATTTCGCGCTAGTGGCCCGCGGGCCATCAAAGCCTATCTTGGCGGAGCCGATCTTCTTCGCAATCCACGCGAACGCTATCTGATTGATTTTTCATTCATGACCGAAGCCGAGGCGTTGACTTTGAACCCGGCCGCTTATCAGCATGTTCTCAATCACGTAAAGCCTGAGAGGGATCAGAATCGCAGGGCGGCACTGAAAGACAATTGGTGGAAATTCGGATGGGAGCGGCCCGTCCTACGAAAAGCGCTCGTCGGACTCTCCCGTTTCATTGGGACCACCGAAACCTCTAAACATCGGGTGTTCCAGTTTATCCCCGTCACTACTCTAGCAGACCACATGATCGTGTGCTTCGCCTTAGATGATGCATTCATCTTGGGTATTCTCTCGTCTGATGTTCATGCGATTTGGGTATTGGCCCGTGGAGGCACATTGGAAGACCGCCCTAGGTATAACAAAACTGTTTGTTTTGATCCATTCTCATTCCCTGCCCTTGAAGAAGGCGAACTCAAATACCACATCCGCGACCTTGGAGAACGCCTTGACGCGCACCGCAAGCGCCAGCAAGAGCTGCATCCCGACATCACTCTAACTGGCCTCTACAACGTCCTTGATAAACTCCGCTCCGGTGAAGCATTGACCGCAAAGGACAAAGAGATTCACGACAAGGGCCTCGTTTCCATCCTCAAGCAGATTCACGACGATCTCGACGCCGCCGTGTTGGAAGCCTACGGATGGACCGACCTAGCATCAGTTATCCCGATTGCCGACATCCTCGCCCGTGGCGGTCCCGATGCCGAAGCGCTTGAACAGCAACTACTCACCCGCCTCGTCGCGCTCAACCACGAACGGGCGGCGGAAGAAAAGCGCGGGCTCATCCGCTGGTTGCGTCCCGACTATCAAGCCCCCGGAGCGGTCACCACCCAACAAACCGAAATCAGCCTGCCCGCCGACGACGAAGCCATCCAGGCCACCGCATCCCACGGCGGACCGGGCCGATCCGCCCTACCGGATTGGCCTGCCGAACTGCCCGCGCAAGTGGCTGCCCTTCGCAAACTCCTGCCCACCGTCGGCCACGACCCCGAACGCCTCGCCGCCTGTTTCGGGCGCAAGTCACAGAAGCGCACCGCCCAAATTTCCGGCATCCTCGACACGCTCAGGGCGCTTGGCCACATCAACTGAGAGAGAATCAATAATCCACGCCTGTCTTCGCCTCCTGCTCCCGGTTTCGGTTTTGTCCAATCGCTATACTTTAACCCCTCCCCCCTATGCGACACACAAGACGCGTGCAGTTGCATCAGGCCCCGCTCATTAAGCTGAATGCGTGGTTCAATACGCCATTCTGCAAATCGTAGATTCCGAAATTCGTAAAATCACCCCACCCGGCGAGTTTTTTCAACGCGCCTCCCGTGATAAAAACACCAATTCTTTAGATTTGGTGTTTACATTGGCGAGAAATTCCCTATTTTGTGCGCAAATGAAGGTGTTCGCATACTTGAGAGTGTCTAGCAGGGGTCAAATTGACGGCGATGGATTCGACCGGCAACGGGACAAGATCAAACAGTGGGCCAAGGCTAACGGGGCAGTGGTTGAAGCGGAATTCCTTGAGGAAGGGATAAGCGGGGCGAATGACTTGGAAGGAAGGCCCGCCATGATTGAGTTGCTCGGGGCCATCAGCGCGAACGGGGTCCGCACGGTGGTTGTTGAACGTGCGGATCGCTTTGCGCGTGATCTGGTCGCCTCTGAGTTGCTCTTGCGCGAGTTCACCCGGCTCGGGGTGAGCGTGATCGAGGCGGAAGGCGGCAACGATCTATCGGCGGGCTGTGACGGCAACCCCACCGCGAAGTTGATCCGGCAAATTCTCGCCGCTGTGAGTGAGTTCGACAAGACCAGCATTGTCTTGAAACTCCGTGCGGCCCGTGCCCGTGCCCGCCGCGAACACGGGCGCTGTGAGGGCCGCAAGCCGTTTGGCGAGCGCGACGGGGAAGCCGCCATCATGGATTTGATTAAGACCCTCAGGCGCAAGCCCAAGGGCGGCAAGCGCCTGCCGTTCGCCGCCATCGCTGAAAAGCTCAATCAAGACGGCATCCCCACCCGCACCGGCAAACCTTGGCATCCCGAAGTTGTCCGCAGATTGCTCGGAGGCGGGAGGTGAGGGCGTGGCGCACCTGGTTAGTCACTCGACAATTCCATGGCGGTTCGGGGTCGAGCGTGTGAGCCAGGATTCCATCGCACTGAGACCAGCAGCAAGGGGCCGATCCTCACCTCAGACTGATCCGATCAACCCGCACTGCGAATTTTACTGATACGCCGACGTTGTCAATGTTCACCGCGACCACATGCGAAATCGGAGCATTCTATTTAGACGTGTTCCCGCTCGGTTCCGCTCGGGCTCTGCGGTAAAATCCGCTAACAAATTCAACGACCAAAGTTTCCTTTTGCCCGGTTGTCGGATTCACAAGCCGATCGCGATAAATGTAATCGCGACCTTCGTATGTTGACTCCGACGGCCTGTTGAGTGCATCTATGGTTTGCATTTTGTATACCCTTTCGCCGTCAGGCTTTCCGAAATTCTCACTGAAAACTTCCATAAGCGCGTTGGCAATAACAGGGGAAATCGCGGCAAAAAGATATTTGCCAGGAAAGACTTTATCTACCTCACACAGAACTTCAAAATTGTGAAAATCACTCACCCATAGCGCCTGATTGGCAGCAAGTTTGGCATATTCTCTCATTTCCTTTGGCTGATTGGCAGCAAGTTTTGCATATTCTCTCATTTTCTTTGGATCATCCGTAGCGCTTGGAACCTGCTTGCTCTGCGCTTGCTTTTTGACCTTTTGCTCATTTGTGAGTAGCGGCTGCTGCTTCGTCTCGGCGGAAGGTGTAACGGAGGATTTATCAGCTTGCGCTCGGCTAGTGGAAACTAATTTTGCCGTGCCTATTGGAGCGTGGGAAAGCTTCATGCCGGTTACAACCCCTAAAATATACGTTAGAAATGAAATAATCACGACAAGTCCCCAAGCCGGGATTTCAGGCGTGAGGGATTTGAGGCATTTACCTATCCGTTGGAATGCAGTCATACTTTGAAGGCTGGCCGTTATCGGCGGAGGTGCAAGCTATTTCCAACAGTTGGGCCGCTATCTTTGCGAACGCCGTAAACGAGACCGTCAAGAAACAACCCGAAGGCTAGCGGAATACCGCCGTCCTCCGCCTCAAATGGGACAAATGGGACGGCATTTTGCCACCGTCCTTACACTATACTAACCCGGCGCTTATCCGTCCGCTTTCCCCTGTCACCCCTCCCGTAATTCATCGTCCCATTTGTCCCATTGCTAAGGTAAGTTAGTAATATCAATGAAAGTCCGGGACGGCACTGGGACGCCACTGAGGGGAAACGGGACGCCAGGCCGCTGCTCTGGGACGCAGCGCACCGGCGCGGCTCGGGCAACAGAAGCGGGCGGCTGATCGCTGATCGTCCCAAAGTTCCCGGCGAGCGTCCCATTTCCCCGCCAAGCGTCCCATTTCCCCGCCAAGCGTCCCATTTCCCCGCCAAGCGTCCCGCCGCCGTCCCGCCGAAAACAGTTAGAGGCCGAAATATGCGGGTGCGTGGATGCGGCCATGATCGGCCCGCAAGGGTAGGATTCCTGCATGAGTCTTTGACATGGGCAGATTGCGGCACGTTACCGGCACGCGGCACGCCATAACGCAGCCACCCGGGAGCCTGCGTCAGTATCTCTCCTAATGGGTCGCGGGACGCTCTAACCGGGTGGTGGGTATGGGAGGGGGTAGGAGTATTCATATGGCAGTGCCAATGAATCGCATCCATGCCCGCAAATCAAAGCGGTCGGTCAAACGATCCTGCGGCGACAGGTCGGACTCAAACCAGCGATCGGCCTCGAACCTTTCGCGCCACTGCGACGCCGTGCGGGGATTGCGTAGCACAGCCATCGGCCCGGTGTAACCGCGCACTTCTTCTGCCAGGTCATCCGGCCCGCCAGCGGCAGCAACTCGGCCAACGATGCGACGGGCACAAATGAAATCCGGCATTTCCAAGAGTATCCGGCGTGGGTCCAGCGTCCATGGAGCGCGACAATAAGTATCTCCACCCTTCTCCGCACGGTGCAGTTTTTTGAAGTCCGCCGACACCTCGAACAACACACCGTCAAGGGCATCCCTTGAGGGTTGGAGAGATTGCGCAGGCGGCAGGCTGAAGGCTGTGCCCCGCTCCCATCCGGGGCATAGCAACACCCACAGGGAGACAAGCCGCCCTTGTGGTTTGAGCGCATACAGCAGGCCGAACGCTTCCGCCAGGCCGCTTTGAGCCAGCAGCAAGCCCGCTTGCCGAGGCGATAGGGTTGAATTCGCGGGCACAGCCATGTCACCACGACAAGCAAAGCCCCAAATCATATCGGAGACGCACTGGGCTTCAACAGACCCCGCTCCGGCGTGGTTCGTGTATTTCTCACATAGATGCGAGATGGATGGCGGCAGGGCGGGATGGTATTCAAATTTCGAGTGCATAAAGTATAATGAAATAGGGGGACGTTTACTAGTCTGCGGCGATTTCCGTTGAGTTCAGCCAGCGGACTCCCCTCCATCCTTTCCCGCCTGGCAGACTGTTGCTCAGCGGAGCGCCATACGCGCGAATCATAACTTCGCCCGCCCGTTTGCAAAAATCCTCCTTTGACCACGGCCGCTTGTTGCTGACCCGAATCCAATCGCTAAATTGGGAAAAGCTTTCTGAACGCAATATATTACCATCTTCGGCTATGATGTTGGATTCAAGGTAGGTAGCCACATCACAAGAGCGGCGCAGGATGTCAGAAACGATTTCTTTCATGGGAGCCCGGACGGCAGGGCGCTGGCCAGCGAGGCGCAGTGCTATCCTACGCCGTGCCCCGTCAATCAGGCGGTTCAGAATAATTGACCCCTCCTCCATCAGCAAAACGCGGCCAAAATCGGCAATCCTCTTTTCAACTGGATAGGCGTTGAACCGATACGCTCGCAGCCGTCTTTCCCATGCCGCACTATCATCTTCCAACGATATTCTAGGCACGCCGTTAGACGTGAGTAAAAACACCTTATTGCCCGATATGGAGACGAGCAGTTGCGCGTGCGGTCCTCGATCCTGGACATAATCCGATCCAGTAAGGGATTTAATGAGACCGCCTATCTCCCCCGTAAGGGCATCCGATTTGGCATCCGTGAAAGACACGACGAGCACCGGCCCCGTAAGGAAGGACACGCCAAACTTGTCTGAAATGTTCTTTGCGCTGAGAGCGCACCAGTGCGGCTTGCCGTGGAGCGCCCGCAGGATCTCGACCAATTGCGACTTCCCGGAATCTGCGGCTCCGATCAAGGCGAAAACAAACGGCCACAAATCACCCCCGATCCATGCTCCGGCCATGTCATCCAAAAACTCATTGGCGGTTTCCTCGCTGCCGCCTAGCGAGGGAATCAATAATTCATTCAGGAGACGCGAGGGAACGGAGCCCGCTGCCGGATCATAGGACACCGGGGCACGATGCAATGCGCGGTCGGAGGGGCAAAGACCGGCGCGGAATAGTGGTGGCTTGTCCACAGATAGATCAAAGCTCAACAGACCGTTGGCAACGGGACGATGCACCACGCCCGGACGAACATCAGGATCGCCGCCGAACGGGTAATTTTCCCCAACCGCCCCGGCCATCGCATCCAACAGATTTTTCATACACCGAACCGACGCGGGCCGACCCGCCAGCAGCCGCGTTTTATCCGACAATTCAGGCAACCGCGCATAAACACCGGAGAGCTTTCGACACGTTTCTTCCA
Source organism: Verrucomicrobiota bacterium (assembly GCA_037132955.1). Taxonomy (GTDB): domain Bacteria; phylum Verrucomicrobiota; class Verrucomicrobiia; order Verrucomicrobiales; family Akkermansiaceae; genus Luteolibacter. The sequence goes on from JBAXPF010000033.1 coordinate 6,465, forward strand.
GCGTGATTTGCGAAAAGATTCCGTGTTTGTCATCAAAGGCGAAAAAACTGCCGCTAGCACGATCCACAAGGAGGCGGCCAGCAATCGGAATCCGCATGATTTCCGCCAGGGTGTAATCGTTAATCACGCCCACAATGGAATCCTCACCTTCATCGCCGCGCTTAGGCTTGGACATGGCCAGCGGCCCGTAACGGCGCACCGCTTCATCAATCAGGGCATCTATCGCCCGTTGGTCGTCGTGCGACGTATCCAGGCCTAACGCTTCCGCCAGTGCTTCTGGCGATATGATTCGGCTACTTTCCTCCGGTGTTACCACGTCGTCACTCCTTTCAGCTCAGAGCACCGCGCAAGATCGCCCAAATCGCCAACATGCCCGCCATCGGGCATGGGGATTCCGGCAAGGGAGAAAATATGAACCTCCGCAGCAACGTGACTGATTACTGCGGACCACCGGACGGCGGCCACTTCGCCTTGGCGTTTTGAATCCCCGATATGGGGCACAATTCGGACCCTTCGCCCTTCAAAGCGGGATAGGAAAGAGGAAGGTATGCGAATCGAGCTTGAGAACATCACCACCACGGCAAGGCCATCGGGTTTTCTCTCGCGGCGGGCGATTTCCACCGCGCCGATTGCGTCGCCCTCCCCCTCGACAATCAGCACCCGAGGCGCATGTTCAGGCCCAATCCAAACGGGATTGGCACAACTCGCACCCGTGGGGGTGAGCGACTTGTGCCGCCCTCCTTCAAAACCGGGGAATAGGCCGCAGAATGGCCGTAGGCGGAATGAATCCCAACTCGGGGAATGCAGTGCCCACGCATGCATAGGGAGCGACTGGCGGGGAATAGGAAGCCTCAAATTAGCCGTGAGCGTGACAGCATGAATCACTCCCCATCTTGCGAGACTTTCCACCGTTCGAGGGGATACATCCCGCGTGGTGGCAATGGCTTCGATGTCTTCGGCGTCCAAGTCACGCGGATTCAGCACTCTGAAGTCGAACGGCGGTTGCGGCGGCGACTCCTCCCTCGGAGGAATGGCGGGTTTGGCGGCAGGCGCGGACTTGCTGCGTTTTCCCCTGTTCCCGGTTCCCGGAGCGTCAAGCGGCTTGACACCGGCAAGGTCGATGAACAGGCGGCAGGCCTCCCTGAGGGAAATTCCCTCGACTTCCGCCAGCAAACCCGGAGCGTCCCACGACTTGCCCTGCCGGTGGTCCTTGAGGAGTTCGCACCCCGCGTGTTTGCCAGTGGTGGCGGTAAAAATGGAACATGCCGCTTTCTTGCGGTCAGTGTCGTTAGGCCAGTGGCAGCTCTTGCCGGGTGCCCCGGCCCATCCGCGCATTTTCCACAAAGCGCTGGGTGAGAGCGCACGCATTGCTTCCTGTAACAGTCCGTCGCGCATGATTTTTGATCCTTTGAGGGGTAGGAGATTCCAGCCTGAACATTCACGCTGCCGGGGATCAGTCCTCAACGTGTGACATTACCCAGGAGCGAAGACTGTCCGCGAAGACGAGTCGCCGCCCTCGAAGTTTGCCTTTTTCTCTCAGGCTAACAGACTTAACGGCCCCGCTAGCGATTAAGCGGTTCAAATGCCCTCGGCGAAGCCGATATTTGTCGAAGCAATCCGTTATAGACAGGAACTCTTGACCGTCATGGACGGCGGGGGCGGTAGTAGTGCAGGTGTTGGACATGGCGAAACACTGCGCCTTTTTGGCTCGGTCTCGAACAAACCACCTGCGGTATAAAAAAACTATCCAGCACTGAAAAGTCTTGACGAGGCACAGGAACACAAGCGTTCGGCGGTCACTTGCCAAACCACCACGCTATTTCCTGCTTTTTCATCCAGTCACCAAGGTCACGCTTGCTGATATTTTCATATTCAGCCGCCAAGCGGCTAATCATTTGAAACTCGGAGGTAGGCAGATGCATCCGCAATACCTTCCTGTATCCCGCCAGTCCATGCGTTGAAGCATCCAAATCAACGCGATCAATAACGCCTGAATCGGCGGCCCACGTCTCCGCGTCGCGGTTGACCTCAGCCATAGTGGAATCCCTCGCCGATCCGGCCTTGCCCTTGTAGGCCAGCGCCGACCACGCCAAGAAGAGCGCGGCAGCATCCCTTGCTTCGCTCCATGTGACGCGGCGTAACGGCACACCCCCCTCCTTCACCTTGCTCGCCCGGTGCGGCGCAGTCATGCCGGTATATAGACCACAGCGAAGCACCTGCACGATCAGGAAGAATTTCATTCCACGCAAAGGTGCCCTTTTTTTTGGTTTTTTGCAATCCTCGCCTAACATTGCACCCCAAGTCTTCCGCCATACAGATTCCATATAACCCCCAAAGGCGCGTTCATCCCCGGCGGAGTGGCGTTGCACCTTGGGCACTTTTGCCAGCCAGGTATCCCACGGCACCGGAGCCGTGGCAGGTGGCGGCACCATCTCCGGTCCCTTGGAAAACGCTGGTCGCGACTCCTCAATCACCCCCGCCCACCACAAGGGACGATTATTCATCCACGGCAACAGGCCATGCATAGGCGGCCAAATGGATAGATTATGCGCCCACCAAACACACCAGAGGTTAAACAATGGCGCGGTAACATTCTTCTTGCGATCATCAGAGACGGTAGCGCTAGGCCATAAGAAGTCATCCATGGCCTGCTGAAAAATAAGCGACACGTCGAGCACATCGCCAGGATCACGTGCGCCATATTTGTCAAAGCCGTATTTCATCGGAAATCCGGCAGGGTGCCGACTGCCTTGCGGAGGGTTTCGAGTTCGTGGTGGGTGTAATGGCGGGCCATTTCAAGTGTCTTGTGTCCGGCAAGCTCCATGCGCAAGCCCTCGCTCACGCCGCCCTTGGCGAGCATGGACGCGAAGGTGTGCCGCAAGGAATGGAAGGTTCGCCGCCCCACGACCACCCGTTTTCCATCCGGCTCGACGCGCACCCGGTCGCGCTCGATCTTGGCTTTCAACAAGATGGCGTTGAACTCGAAGCTGAGCCCGGACTTGCCGCCCGTGGATTTTCCTGCCATGTCGGAAAACAGAAAGTTGGACGGGTGCAGTGGCAGTGGGAGGGTCTGCAAGTAAACATCCAGACAAGGATGGATTGGCAAAACGACTTCTGTTTTCCGTCGTGCGGTTTTCAACGGGCAAAAGCGGATCACTCCAGCCGCCAAATCAACCGACGACCAGCGGAGCTTGGTCGCATCCCGCAAGCGCAGCCCGCCATACATGCCAAGCATCACCACGCCCCGCCATGAACCCTCTGCCGCCGTGAGCATTCGGTCGAGTTCTTCCGCCTCATAGGGGTCGCGCTCTATCGAATCCGTTTCCAAGAGCATCGGCACGGAGGCGGAGGGATTGCGGGCAAGATGGCCCTGATTCACGGCCATTCGCATCCAGCCCCGCAGAATCTTCAAAGCCTGATTGCAGGTCCGCGCCGTGCGCTTTCTCTTCCGCAGGTCATCGCGGAATTCGCGGAAGTGGGACTCGTTGAGGTGTTCGATAGGTTCATCCGCCTGCGGCCCGATAAAGGCGAGGAAGCCGCGCATGATCCCTCGGTAAGTGGATTGCGAACTCTTGGCGGCACTGCCGATTTTCCCGGCTAGCCACTCGTTGCCCCATTCCCTTGCGGAGTAGAACCGCATTGTCTTGCCCGTGGCGGCGGCGACCATCCGCCCCATGATTTCCCGCGCCCGGTCGAGCGACAAATCCCCCCGCTTCGCCAGCATCGCCGCCTCTTTTACCTGGTCGAGCACCGTGCGCTGTGGGGCTGAGGTTTCCTTTGCCTTGGCCATTTCCCGCGCCTCGATCTTGCAGGCTTCGCGCATGGCTTCGGCCCGGTTCGATGTCTTGGTGGTGCAATAGACCCGCTTGCCGGAGGGCAGCGAGTAGCAACAATACCAGTTCTTGCTACCTTCCTTGCGATGAATGCTGGCCATGGCGAAGGTTGCTGTTAGAGGTGAAGTCGTGAGATGCTCCCGTAAGGCATGGGAGTTCATCAAGGGCAGGGGCGGACCCGGCGCGAGAGACGGGGGATAGCATCGGACAATCAAGTCGTGGGGGTGTTTTCATGGTAGTATCATGGTTGAACTACACCTCCGACGGGATGCCCTCGCTTGCGCGGTTCAGGCCCCTTGAGTGTTGTTGGTAACATTGCTGGCAGTGGTGACACTGGTGAAACCTTTGCCAGTTTTGTTGCCAATCGGCAAACGAGGAGTTCTAACAAAACCTAAGTCATTGAAAATCAATGCTGGAGGCGGGGATGGGAATCGAACCCATTAATGGTGGTTTTGCAAACCACTGCCTTACCGGTTGGCTACCCCGCCGTGCGCGTTGGCGTGTGATGCAGACGATTAGGGCAGGGCCGGACGGGTGTCAAGCCTTGGATTGCGGGAGCACCCGAAAACCCCAAAAAGTGCGTACAAGCGGAATTCCCAAGGATCAGCCGACGAGCATGCCCAGTCTGGCGAAATGGTCGATCTCCTTGTCGACCACTTGGCGCAGGGCGGCGAATTGCGCGGCGTCTGGCAACCCGTTTTCGAGCAATGCGGCACGCGCCTCCGGGTTGTCGAGAAGAGCCCGGGTGATCTCATTGCGATTGCGGCGGCCATCCAAGAGGCGGAACAGATGGATGGCCGGATCGTTGTTGAACGTATAACCGACATGCCGCAGGCTCGAGGCGAAATGGCCGCGTGCGACCTGCCACAGGGCCACCGGGCTGGCCTGCGGACGGGCGCCGGGTGCCAGACATTGGAGGGTTGGATGGGCATGCAAATCGACCATTCCCGCCCCGTGCAGATCTAACAAAAACGCCTGCAACGCCACAGCCGTGGCCACCTCCGCGGGATACCCGGCGGCGGCGAGTTGGGCGCGGGCGGCCGCGAGCAACTCGGCGAAGGCAAGCCGCCGTGGCCACGCCGCGATCAGCACCGCGAGCGCGGCCTTGCCAGGCGCATAGCGGCTTTCCAAGGTGGTGGCGCGCGGGCCGCGGAAGGTCACATCGATATCCGGCGAGAGATCGATGGGCAAGTGATCGGTCTCCGCCGCGCACGAGCAGAACAATTGCTCGAGACAAGCCGGGTCCGGTTCGCCGCAAATTGGCAGTCCGCTGCGACAGAGCAAGGTTTGGCGGAAGCGCCGGCCGCGCGAAAAATCGAGGTATTGTTCCCGCAGGACCCGGTCGGGGGCCAGCACGTGCAGTTTCGCTCGCACTTCGGGCGGCAGGTGGCGGTCCTGCATGTCGGCGAAGTCGGCTTCTGCTAGAAACTGCAACCCGTGGTGGCCGGCCGCAGCGGCGAACTGCATCAGATAGAACGCGGAACTCCACTCCGCGAGGTCGTCGTGATAGAGATGTCCCGGCACCATCTCCAGCACCCGCCGCGCTTCACTTTGCAGCAGGAATTGGACCAGGTCATTGGCCGGCGGCACACTCGCGATGAGTCCGGCGAGATCTTTGGCGGCCGCGACCGAGGCGTCGAGGCCGTCGCACTCCCGGGTGTGGAAAAGCATCATGTCGCGCAGCATGGTGCGCGCATAGGATCCCGGCTGGGCAAGATAGCTGATGAATGCCACGCCCAGCGGCGCAAGATGGGTGCTGCAAATGGCGAGGATTTTTTCCTGCACCGGTTGGGGCACCCATGAAAACAGGCCGTGCGCAATGATAAAATCAAACTCACCGGTCGCCGGATCGAAATCCAACACATCCGCATGCACAAGCGTCACATTGCCCAATCCCAGCGCGGCGATCAGCTCATTGCCGCGCGCCACGGGTTCCCCTGCGAGGTCGATTCCGGTGAAGTGTCCGTGAGGCAAGCCAAAGGCCATGGGGATGAGATTGCTGCCATCCCCGCAGCCAAGTTCCAGCACCCGGCAGGAATCCACCGGCGCCGTTTTCAAGCCGTAGAGCAGAGCCTGCTTGGCCAACACGTCCGGATGGGATAGCGTGTGGCTATAACAAGGATAACGCACCTCGTCATAGGGGGTGGGTCCACCATGCTCGTTCACGGACGATTGATTTGTTAGATAAGAGCGCACAGCCCTCACGCCGAGGCGGCGCTAAAATCAAAGGCCATCCTTTCGCAATACATCTCCGCCTTGACCCGGCGAATGCCGTCGCTTTGTGTCGGGTCCGGGGCAAGCTTGAAGATGCCGAGGTGGCTGAATTCCAACACGCCCAAAACGAGTTTGCCATCCAAGGTCATCCACGACAGGGTGCCGGACTTTTCCACGTCATCCCCGTTGTTGCCATTGATCACAAAATCATCGAACCAACTTTGGAACGAACCGGCCGCGGCCTCGGGCAGGCTGACAACCAGATTGGGAATCTCCAGATGGGCCGGCTCTTTCTGATAGTCCCGCCCTGCGCCCACGGGGTTGTCCACGAATGCCTGTTTGACCACGATCGCTTCGATCTTATTGACGCGCGTGCAATCCAGCCCGTCGATCTCGAGGATGAAGCGGGAAGCCAGCCACGGCCAAACGGTGGAAGGTTTGGGTGCCGCCCCCGCCCCGGCCTTAAAGCGGGTGTATTCCGGCGTGAATTTGATGGTCATCTTGGCCGCGTCCTTGGATGCCGCATCGAGGGCCGGGAAACCAATTTCTGAGATCAGCGCGTTGTAAAAGTTGCGCATGGAATTCACCTGGTTCTGCACATTCAGGGTATGGATGGCTCCGTTCTTCCGCGTGGCCTTGCCGTCCATCGAGGCCTTGATCCACTGATAGAAACCTTTTGACATGCCGGTTCCGCATGTGATGCTGATATCTTCATACTTGACGTTGCTCAGGTGTTTCTTAGCGGTCGCGGCTCCCGCACCCAGTTTTTCCACCACCACATCCGCCACGGCATTGCCACCATCGGTACTTTCCACCCAGCCGGCCATCACGCCGTCGAGTTCAATGGCATATTTTCCGGCCACAAAGCCGCGCGCATTCGCCGTGACGGTCGCGCCGTCGCTTGAAGTTGAGGTTGCGCTCCACAACACGGGAACGGCGGCGGCCAGGGCGGAGGAAGCGCCCATGGTTTTGAGAAAGGATCTGCGGTCTTGATTGGGTTGTTCAGTCATAGCTGGGGGCTTTCTGTAAAATCCAAAGCACTAGAATAGTTACCGATGCAACAGTTCGGGAGAAACACAAGGGGAAATTCCAGCGCATATTTTGCTTGGACTCGCCTGCTGTCTCGCCGCTCCTTGAAGTCAGGCACCGCCCAGCGCGGCATCCAGCGCCGCGAGCGCATGATCGAGTTCAGCCGGGGTGGCGCAAAGCGGCGGCAATAACACGACAGTGTCGAGGATTGGGCGGGTGAGCAGGCCGTGGGCGCGGGCGGCAAGGCAGATTGCCTCGCCAAAGCGTTTGTCTGGCGGGAATTTCTCGCCAGCGGGTCGGCGCAGTTCGATGCCGGCGATCAACCCGCACTGGCGGACGTCGTGAATCACGGGATGGCGGGCTTGCAGGGCCGCCAGCCCCTGGCGCAGGTGCTCGATCTTGGCCGGCAGGAGTTCCAGCGTCTGTTCCCGCCCGAACACTTCGAGGCTGGCCAGGGCCGCCGCGCAACCTAACGGGTTGGCGGTGTAACTATGGCCATAGTAGAACGCGCGGTCGGCGGCACCCAGAAACGCGTCATAGATGGCGCCGGTGGTGAGGGTGGCGGCCAGCGGCAGGTAGCCGCCGGTGAGGCCTTTGGCGAGGCAGAGGAAATCCGGGACGACGCCTTCGCGCTGGCAGGCAAACAGGCTGCCGGTGCGGCCAAAGCCGGTCATGACCTCATCCAGGATCAGATGGATGCCCTGCTTGCCGCACCACGCGCGGAGTTCAGCAAGCATGCCCGCCGGCCACGGCCGCATCTCATTGACTCCCTGGATCAACGGTTCGATCACCACCCCGGCGATGCCGGCAAGCGCGTTGTCAGGCAAGGCGCGCAACTCGTCCATCGCGGCGACGTGATGGACCGGATAGCCCAGCCCGCGGAAGCGCTCGAAAAACCGGCCCACGCCCATCAGTGAGGCGGCGCCTAACGTATCGCCATGATAGCCGTTGGCAAACGCGATGAACCCGCGCCGCTCCGGGGCGCCGGTTTGCAGTCGGTATTGCACGGCCATTTTGAGGGCGACCTCGATGGCGGTGGACCCGTCGTCGGAGAAAAACACGCGTTCTAACGAATTGTTAGGAAAGCAGGCGCACAGGCGCGCGGCCAAGTCCGCGGCGCCGGGGTGGGTGAATCCGAGAAACGACGTGTGCGCCACGCGTTCGAGCTGATCCCGGATGGCGGCAGTGATGAGCGGATGGCCGTGGCCGTGGATGTTGGTCCAGATCGATGAATTCCCATCAAAATAGCGCCGGCCTTCCGAATCCCACAACCACACGCCTTCACCGCGCACCAGCATTAGCGGTTCATGACCCTGGTCACACCATTCCAACTGGCGGGTGAACGGGTGCCAGCAATGGGCCTGATCGGCCTCGATCCAGCGGCGGGTAACGTCTTGCATCGGGGCCAGCCTATGCCAACCGGCCCGCCCGCCGCAACCCCGGAGCACGACTGATTGGTTACGGCACCTTGATGCCGGGGAGGGCCAGGCGGACGCGATAGAGGCCGGTGCGGCAGGTCATGTAGAGTGATTTCCAATCGGCGTCGCCGAAGGCGCAGTTGGCGGGCTGTTCGGCCATGCTGAAGGTGCCGAGATGTTTGCCGGTGGCATCGAAGACCATCACGCCCGGCCCGCTGGTGCAATACACATTGCCCGCGGAATCAACCTTCATGCCGTCGGGTCCGGGCGTCTTGGCAAAGACCCGGCTGTTGGAGAGCGTCCCGTCAGCAGCGACATCGAACGCGCGGATGTGCCCGCCCTCGGTGTCGTTGACATAGAGGATCTTTTCGTCCGGGGTGAATGCCAGTCCGTTAGGTTTGATGAAATCCCTGGCGAGCAAGGTCAGCGACTTGCCATCGGGGGAAATCCGATAGACCCCTTGAAAATCCAATTCCCGCTCTTCCTGTTTCACGCCGTAGGGCGGGTCGGTGAAATAGATCGCGCCGTCGCTTCTAACGACCACGTCGTTCGGGCTGTTAAGGCGCTTGTTCTCGTAGCGTTCGGCGAGCACGGTGAGGGTGCCGTCGGCCTCGGTGCGGGTGACGCGGCGGGTGCCGTGTTCGCAGGCGAGGAGGCGGCCTTGTTTGTCGAGCGTCAGGCCATTGGAGTTGTTGCTGGGGGCGCGGAAGGTGGCGAACGAGCCGGCCTTGAAACCCACCATCCGGTTGGCGGGGATGTCGCTGAAGAGCAATTGGTTTTGGGCGGCGACCCACAGCGGCCCCTCGGTGAACTTGAAGTCACCGCCGAGCTTTTCTATCGGCGCGGTGAAATCGAGTGCCAAGGCGGTGCCGGCCGTCATGAGGCAGGCGTAGAATAGTTTGATTTTCATAGGGATCGCGCTTGTTGTTCTGTCGTGAGGATCGCCGGCGGGTGCGTGGTCACCTCGAAAGGGAGGCACTGGCGGAGTTCAATCTGCGCCAGCAACATGTTAAACGCATCGCCCGGCTTCATGCCGAGGCGACTGAGGATTTTCTCCGCCTTGCGCAAGCGCGCGGCGGGAACCCGGGCGCGGAAAAGTGCGGTTGATTCGGAAGACATGCTCAAATGTGCTCGAAACGGCTCATTCTGTCAAGAGGCACATGGGAAGCATGGGCACCGTTGGGGGCCTGCGTGCTCTTGCTGCATGCGCCGCGCCAAAAATGGCAAAATGATCGAAACGCGGAGGCGCGGAGCTAGCAGAGTAAATCGCAGAGTTTCTTTCAGTGATACTACTCAGGTAGCTCAGATCACCTATATACAGCCGATTTTCTCCACCACGAAGAACACGAAGTGCACGAAGAGTTAGACTGTGAATCAAACTCTATCTTCATTCCTTTCGTGTGCTTCGTGGTGAGTAGTTACCTTGCGGTGAGCTTAATGCTGTCCTGGGGGCTGACGACCCGGTGCCAATCTTCATCAAAAGCCTCCGTGAATCCCTCCGCGACCTCTGCGCCTCTGCGTTTCGTTAAATCCCGGCAACCCCTCAAGAAAAGTGCCAAGTCATTTTCCGGAATTCATCGCCAATTCCTCGACAATTCAACGCCTAGCTCAGGAAGTCTTATCCTAGACCTATTCTTCCATCATTTTTCCCGGATTCTTCAATCTTCACGCTTCTAACACTATGGTATTTTATTACAGCGCCGAAGCTGCGCCGCGAGCGCGTTATGGAGCGGATTGAGCGAGCACGTCGAGCGGCGGGCCCTTGAGGCGGCCCTGGCCGAAGGGACCATCGCCGCGGCCCGGGTCTTCGCCGATATCCTGCGCCACCATGACCCGGCGGACGAGCTCCTTGTAGGGCAGGCCGGTATCACCGAACGCATTCATCCAAGCGAGGGTTTGGGCGTGGAGTTGGTCGCGCAACGGTTGCTGGTCGGCTTGGTCGAAGAGGTTGTGCAATTCGTGCGGATCGAGGGCGTGGTCGTAGAGGCAGGCATAGTGTTTCCAACCGACATACTTGGCATAGTCGTCGAGTTCGCCGCCGGGCAGCTCGAAGGCATAGGTGTGTTGCCGGGTGTAGATGCCGCGCCAGTTGCCCGCGAAGTAAAACAACGGCACGGAGGCAACCGCAGTGTCGTCCGCCGCGCGGATGGCCGCTGCCAGGTTTCTACCCTGGCAGGTTTTGGGGGCTGCAATCCCCAGCATATCCAACAATGTTGGCATGAAGTCGAGGGTGCCGAAGAGCAGTTCGCTGACCCGCGGCTGGAGGCGGCCCGGCCAGCGGATGAGCAGCGGAACGCGGATCGACTCGATTTCCGGCACCCCCTTGTTGCCCGGCCAGCCGTGTGACATCAGCGCGTCGCCATGGTCCGAGGTATAGACGACAAGCGTGTTTTCTGTTAGGCCGAGTGTTTTCAGTTCCAGCAACAATTCACCGAACGCATGATCGAGGCTGGTGCACATCGCCATGTGGCCCTGATACATCTGCCGGTGTCGCGGGGTGTCCGCGACGTTGGGGCGCAGGGTCAGTTGGCGGGGCTCGTAGAGTTTGAGCAATTCCGGCGGGGCATTGTAGCCGGCGTGGGCCTGGCCCCAGTTGTGAGGCGCGTGCCATGATAGAAACAGCGCGAAGGGCCGGGCCGCATGCTCTCTGACAAAACTGATGGCTTGGCGGGTTTGCGCGTAGGGTTCCCAGTCGCCGTAGAGCTGGCGCTCGCCCTGCGCGTTCCAGTAATAGGCGTTGCGGGCGTCATATTGCAGCGTGCAGTTGTTAGATAAGAACTCCTCATCGAAGCCGTAGCGGAACGGTCCGGGCGGGATCGGGCGATTGCGGTCGCCGCCAAACAGGTGCCACTTGCCGAAATAGCCGAGCCGATAGCCGGCGTCGCGCAGGACTTCACCGAAGTAGCAGCCGTTGCCTGGCACGATGCGGACGTCGTTTTTGAAGCCGCCGCTGCGCAGCGGGTGTTGGCCGGTGAGGAGCATGCCGCGGAACGGCGTGCAGACCGGCTGGTTAGAGATGCAATGATTGAAGCGGATGCCTTCCGCCGCGAACGCGTCGAGGTTGGGGGTCTTGATCTCCTTGTTGCCGTAACAACCGAGCATGTCGGAAGATTGCTGGTCGCTGAACACAAACACCAGGTTGGGCCGGGTGGGCGGCGGGGCCGCGGACGGCGCCGGCGGCGTGCCGGCGTTGCCGGGTTCAGGCAAGGCCGCCGCGCCGATGGTCATGCCGCAGCAGGCTAACAGCCATAGGAGAATTGGGGTTGGTTGGCCTGCAAGCGCCGTACGCGGGCGCCCGCCACCTGCGCTTGCACGGTGAAGGCCAAACCCACCCTTGGCGAGACACGGTATGAACACGGCCAACTGCTACCCACTGGCCCTGCGGCGCACAAGGCATTTTTCCATATCCCCCGCCGACAGTCGATTCGCTGTCAAGCCTTCCGATGGTTGCAGAAAAATGCGCCTCGACAATCTTGTGAGGCGGAAGTAGGCTGCCGGCGATGAGGCTCACCGAGATTTCTCCCAAGGACGGTTACAGGCTATTCCTTCGGTACGACGACGGAGCTTGTGGGGAAGTGGATTTGTCTTCCTATGCGGGGCGTGGAGTGTTTGCCGCATGGTTGGAGCCCGGCGTCTTCGAACAGGTGACCCTTGCGGAAGCAGGTCATCCCGAATGGCCTGGGGAGATTGACCTGTGCCCCGACGCGCTATACATGAAATTGACCGGAAAGCGCCCGGAAGAAGTTTTTCCAGCCCTTCACAAGCTGCCTGTCCATGCCTGAGCTTTCGCGATTTTACGGCATCGTGATCCAGATGTATTTCGGCGATCACCAACCACCGCATTTCCACGCGTTTTACGCCGGACGAAAGGCGGTCATCGATATCGAGACCTTGGCGTTCATCGAGGGACAACTTCCACCAAGAGCCAGAGGGCTTGTCATTGAGTGGGCTGCGATACATCAAGACGATTTGAGAGAAGCCTTCCGCACAGCTCAAGCAATGGAGATTCCGTCAAGGATCGCGCCCCTGGACTAGAAGGCCGCTCTTGACCATTGCGGGTTCTGTTGGCGCAGGGCTTCGTAGAGGACGATGGCGACAGAGGTGGAGAGGTTGAGGCTGCGGGTGCCGCCGGGTTGCATCGGGATGCAGAGGGTGTGATCGGCGGCCGCGTGGAGGAGGGATTCGGGCAAGCCGCGGGTTTCGCAACCGAAGACAAGGTAGTCGCCTGGCTGGAACGCCGCTTGCCAGGGCGAGGCCTGCGCTTTGGTGCTTAGAAACCAAAAGCTGGCGGCAGGGTCGGCGGCGTCTCGCAACGCCTCGAAGTCATCCCACACCCGCAGATCCACTTGGTGCCAATAATCCAAGCCGGTGCGCCGGACGTGTTTATCATCTAACGAAAACCCAAGCGGGCGGACCAGATGCAGGGTGGCGCCGGTGGCCAGAGCCAAGCGGCCTGCGGCGCCGGCGTTGTGCGGAATCTCGGGTGTGACCAATACGATGTGAAACATGGACGAACAGCAGCAGGCACTCATTTCAGATCAAACACCAGCCGGAAGCCAAGATCGGGCCGACGCTGCGCACGGTCAGCGGTCCACTCGCGGGCCAAGGCGCCATTGGCGGGCTTCAGATAGGAACCACCGATGATGACCCACAGCCGCTGACCTAACGGATTGGAGGGATTCATGGCTTGGCGGCGCGTCCACTCCGCCACCGAGCCGGCCATGCCGAGCAAGCCGGACTCCGTGCGGTCGGGAGTTTCAAGGCCGACGGGCTGCCAGTTGCCCGGCGGCAAAGCGGCCGGATCTTTCACGCTTTGGTGCAACGCGGCAAACCATTCTTCCTGGGTGGGCAGGCGGGCCTGCTTCCATTCCGCATAGGCGGCGGCATCCCACCAATCCACGCCCACGACCGGTGAATCCAAGGTCACAGGCCGGCCTTGCCAGCGGCCGTTGGCCCGCGCCGCATCTAACAACTCGGCCCAGTCGTTGGGCACATGGCTGGTCTTGTCTGCAGGCTGGCTATCGTGGTCATAGAGTGCGCCGCGCCCGCTTGTTGAGAGCATCTCCAGAACCTCGAGAAATGCCAGATATTGGCCGATGGTCACTTCATAGGCGGAGATCCGGAACGCGCGGAGTTCCTCCTTGGTGCCATCGGGCGTGGGATGGATGCCCGCGGCGACTTCCACGGCACCAGGGAGAGGGACCCGCGGCGGCGGTGCCATCCGTTTGCCCGGCTTGAACATCACAAACAGCAGAACTAACAAAACGATGACCCCCCCCGCCACGATGCCTGCCGTCTGGTGTTTGCGTCCCGGCAGCACCGCCGCCGTCATGGGTGAGGCCATGGGAAACGGATCCGCGAGCTGCTGTTTGATTTGCTCGCAATAGCCATGGATTTGTTTCCACCCCAGCGGCTCGGTGGCGGAGTTGTCGTCACGCATCCACGCCAACAAGGTGAGCATGCGGGTGGCTCCCGGCAAGCCATCGGCCACCAAACCGGGGAGGCTGGCACCGAGACAGGCGATATCGCGCAGCGACTGAC